>NZ_LIRK01000688.1 GCF_001419765.1 Streptomyces torulosus | reverse complement strand
GCTCGTCGCGGCGTGCACGCGGTACTGGGGGTGGACGCCGTCCGCCAGGTTCGGCAGTCCGGGCAAGTACGTGTGGTGCGAGCTGACCGCAGCGTAGGGCGCCCCCACCGGGCGGGCATCAGTCCGGCTCATCGCTAGGCTGCGTCACCATGATGCGTGCCTGGCTCCTACCGATGCTGTTCGTGCTCTGCGGCTCGGCCGTCGTGGCCGCGCAGATCGTCAAGGGGGACGTCGGTACGGCCGCGGTGCTCCTGGTGGTGTTCCTTGCGCTCGCCGGCGTGAACTCGCCCCTGGTCTTCCCTAAGTCCATCGGCGCCATAGAGGCGCAACGTCGCAGTGCGGTCGACGGCCGGCCCGTCGTCTTCTGGCGGCCGGGCTGCACGTACTGCATACGACTGCGCCTGCGGCTGGGCCGCAGTGCCCGGCGGGCGTACTGGGTGAACATCTGGCGTGACCCGGCGGGAGCGGCAGAGGTGCGGGTGGCCAACGACGGCAACGAGACCGTGCCGACCGTCGTCGTGGCGGGCCGGCCCCACACCAACCCCGACCCCGGCTGGGTGCGCGAACAGCTCTCCCGGTCCGTCTGATCAGCAACGGCGTCCTGGTGGCGCACGACGACGCCGCACCGTCGGGTCGGGCGATCAGTCGGCGAATCCGCCGTTGCTCTTCAGGAGCTGCCCGTTGATCCACTGGCCCTGCGGTGAGCACAGGAACTCCACGAGATGCGCGGTGTCCTGCGGGCTGCCCAGACGGCCCAGCGGCGTCCGACCCAGTACGTGTTCCCGGATGTCCTCGGACATCCAACCCGTGTCCACCGGACCGGGGTTGATCACGTTGGCGGTGATCCCGAGGTGGGAGAGCTCCTGGGCGGCTGCCAGGGTGATGCGGTCGAGTGCGCCCTTGCTTGCTCCGTAGGGCAGGTTGCCGACGGTGTGGTCGCTGGTGAGGCTGATGATGCGTCCGGTCCCCGGAGTTCCGTGGAAGCGGCGGCCGTACTCGCGGATCAACAGCCAGGTGGCACGGGCGTTGACCGCGAAGTGACGGTCGAAGCTTTCCAGCGTGGTGTCGAGCAGACCGGAGTCGACCGACTCGCAGTGGCACATCACCAAGGCGGTGATGCCGCCCAGGCGACGTTCGGCCTCGGCGAAGACACGCTCCGCCGCCTCCGGGTCGGCCAGGTCCGCCTCCACCCCCACCGAGTCGGCGCCCCGCTCGGCCAACGCCTCGGCGATGGTGTCCGCGGCCCCCGCCTCCGCGCCCCAGGCCATGCGGGCGTCGTACGGCGTCCAGTACGTGAAGGCGACGTTCCAACCCGCCTCGGCCAGCCGGTGGGCGACGCCCGCGCCGATGCCGGCGGACCGACCGACTCCGGTCACCAACGCGACCGGCCTGACCGCGTCACTTGGTGGCTGCTCTCCCATAGTCGTCACAGGCGCAAGGGTTCGGCCTGCGATGCGAGCGTGGCAACTCAATTCCTTCGGCAGTGTCAGGCCTTGATCACGCGGACACCGGGGCCGCACAGCATGCTGAGGTCCTCCGGATCCGAGGTCAGGACGGTCACAGGGGCGGGCGAGGCCAGCGCGGTGGCGGCGACGATGGCGTCCAGGGCGTACTTGTGGCCATGGAGTCCAGCGGCGGCAAGGAGCTTGCTGGCGTGGCGGGCGGTCGCCTCGGTGGGCGGGACGATGTTCACGCGGGAGGCCGCGTAGTCGAAGCGGGCCTGGTTGGTTCTGGGGTCGCGTGCCTCGACGAGGGTGACGGAGCTGACGATGACCCGGATGTCCTCGGCCTCGGCGGCCGCGAGCCACTCGGTGAGCTCGGGTGAGCGGTGTACGAGTTTGGACAGACCTTCACAGTCCAGAACGAGAGTGCCGCTCACGCGGCATCCGCCGAGCCGGCCGCGTCACCGCGCAGCAGCGCCCTCTTGGCCTCCACCGCAGCCTGGTCCACCGGCCCGTGTTCGGCCTCCGCGTCTTCGATGAGTTCGCGCAGCCGGTCCCGTTCGAGTTGGCGCTGGATGAGGGCTTCGACGTAGGCGGACATGCCTCGCTTGCCGGTGCGCGCCTTGAGCGCGGCGATCGTGCCCTCATGGAGGGAGACGGAGACCGGACGGACGGGGCCCTCGCCAGGGGGAAGGGCGGGAGTGGCAGCCATGGAGCCACATTAACAAAAGTCTTGTTATTCGGAGCAGGCTTCGGGCGGGTCGCCACCGGGCCGCATCCTCGCGTCGCACCCACACCGGCACCCTCCTCGGTCACGATTGAATTTCGGCCACCTCCACCCCCTTGTTTCCGCCCGTGTAATCGATTCCAATCCTCCCGTACGCGTCGATGTAATCGATTCCACAAGGAGGTGGAGCGGCGATGGCGAGCATCAAGGACGTCGCTGCCGAGGCGGGGGTCTCCGTCGCCACGGTGTCGCGGGTCCTGAACGACCATCCGTCGGTCAGCGCGGACGCCCGCGCGCGGGTGCTGGCCGCCGTCGAGACGCTGGGCTACCGCCCGAACGCCGTCGCCCGCTCCCTGCGCACCGACCAGACCCACACCCTCGGCCTGGTCATCAGCGACGTGATGAACCCGTACTTCACGGAGCTGGCCCGCTCCGTGGAGGAGGAGGCCCGCGCGCTCGGGTACAGCGTGATCATCGGGAACGCCGACGAGCGGCCGGACCTCCAGGACCACCATGTGCGGAACCTGCTCGACCGGCGGATCGACGGGCTGCTCGTCTCCCCCACCGACGGCGGCTCCCCGCTGATGCTGGACGCCGTGCGGGCGGGCACGCCGATGGTGTTCGTGGACCGGTGGATCCCGGGTGTGGACGTGCCGGTGGTCCGGGCCGACGGGCAGGCCGCCGTGCGGGATCTCGTGGCGCATCTGCACGGGCTCGGGCACCGGCGGCTGGCCATCATCGCGGGCCCGGCGGCGACCACGACCGGCCAGGAGCGTGTGGCGGCCTTCCGTGAGGCGCTGCAGGCGTACGGGCTCGACCTGCCCGAGGACTACATAGGGCAGGGCGACTTCCAGGCCGAGAGCGGGCGCCGGGTCACCGAGGGCTTCCTCGATCTGGCCACGCCGCCCGAGGCCGTGTTCGCGGCCGACAACCTGATGGCGCTCGGCGCGCTGGACGCGGTACGCGCGCGTGGGATGCGGGTTCCCGACGACATCGCGCTGGCCGCCTTCGACGACATCCCCTGGTTCGTGCACACCGATCCGCCGATCACGGCGATCGCCCAGCCCACGGGCGAGCTGGGGCGCGCCGCCGTGCGCGCGCTGGTCGACCGCATCGAGGGGCGGCCCCCGCAGTCCGTCACCCTCCCCGCCCGGCTCGTCGTACGCCGCTCGTGCGGCGAGACCGCTCCCCCCGAGCGACCGGCTTCCCCACAGCCGTCCCCCGTAACGAACAGGAGCCAGACGTGAGCAACCCGGACGAGTTGCTGCGCATCGAAGGCATACGGAAGTCCTTCCCCGGTGTGGTCGCGCTGGACGGCGTCGACTTCGATCTGCGCCGGGGCGAGGTGCACGTACTGCTCGGTGAGAACGGCGCCGGCAAGAGCACGCTCATCAAGATGCTCTCCGGTGCCTACACGCCCGACGCCGGGCGGATCCTGGCCGGCGGCGAGGAGGTGCGCATCCACGGCGCGCAGGACTCCGAGCGCCTCGGGATCGCGACGATCTACCAGGAGTTCAACCTCGTACCCGATCTGACGGTCGCCGAGAACATCTTCCTGGGGCGGCAGCCGCGCCGCTTCGGGATGATCGACCGCAAGCGGATGGAGGCGGACGCCGCCGTCCTGCTGGAGCGGGTCGGCGTGGACGTGTCGCCCCGCGCGCGGGTCCGTGAGCTCGGTATCGCGCGGCTCCAGATGGTCGAGATCGCGAAGGCCCTCAGCCTGGACGCGCGCGTGCTGATCATGGACGAGCCGACGGCCGTGCTGACGACCGAGGAGGTCGAGAAGCTCTTCGCGATCGTGCGCAGGCTGCGCGAGGACGGCGTGGGCGTCGTCTTCATCACCCACCATCTGGAGGAGATCGCCGCGCTGGGTGACCGGGTGACGGTGATCCGGGACGGGAGGAGTGTCGGGCAGGTTCCGGCGTCCACACCCGAGGAGGAGCTCGTACGGCTCATGGTGGGCCGGTCGATCGAGCAGCAGTACCCGCGTCGGCGGCCGGACTCCGGGGAGGCGCTGCTGGCCGTCGAGGGGCTCACGCGGGACGGCGTGTTCCACGACGTGAGCTTCGAGGTGCGAGCCGGTGAGGTCGTCGGCATCGCCGGGCTCGTCGGGGCCGGCCGTACGGAGGTCGTGCGGGCCGTGTTCGGCGCCGACCCGTACGACAAGGGGGCCGTGAAGGTCTCCGGTACCCCGGTCCCCCGGCACGACGTCAACGCGGCGATGACCGCGGGCGTCGGTCTCGTCCCCGAGGACCGCAAGGGCCAGGGGCTGGTGCTGGACGCCTCGGTGGAGGAGAACCTCGGTCTGGTCACCCTGCGGGGCGCGACCAGGGGCGGGTTCGTCGACCTCAAGGGGCAGCGGGCGAACGCGGCGCGGGTCGCCGAGCAGTTGGGCGTGCGCATGGCCGGGCTGGGCCAGTCGGTGCGGACGCTGTCCGGCGGCAACCAGCAGAAGGTCGTCATCGGCAAGTGGCTGCTCGCGGACACCAAGGTGCTGATCCTCGACGAGCCGACGCGCGGTATCGACGTCGGCGCGAAGGTCGAGATCTACGAGCTGATCAACGAGCTGACGGCCGCCGGCGCCGCCGTCCTGATGATCTCCAGCGATCTGCCCGAGGTGCTCGGTATGAGCGACCGGGTGATCGTCATGGCCCAGGGGCGGATCGCGGGCGAACTGCCCGCCGCCGAGGCCACCCAGGACGCGGTGATGGCGCTCGCCGTGTCCACCCCGCACACCACCACCCCGCACACCACCACGACCGGAACGGAGGCCACCGGTGGCCGCTGACACGCTCAAGAGCACGACGGGCGCGAGTGGCCCCTCGGGCCTGCGCAGAACCCTGCTCGACAACGGCGCGCTGAGCGCCCTCATCGTCCTCGTCGTCGCGATGTCGGTGCTGTCCGGCGACTTCCTGACGGCCGACAACCTGCTGAACATCGGCGTCCAGGCGGCCGTCACCGCCATCCTCGCCTTCGGTGTGACCTTCGTGATCGTCTCGGCGGGCATCGACCTGTCGGTGGGTTCGGTGGCGGCCCTGTCGGCGACCGTGCTGGCGTGGAGCGCCACGTCGGAGGGGGTGCCGGTCCCGATAGCCGTCCTCCTCGCGATCGTCACCGGCATCGCGTGCGGTCTCGTCAACGGCTTCCTCGTCTCGTACGGGAAGCTGCCGCCGTTCATCGCGACGCTCGCGATGCTGTCGGTGGGGCGCGGTCTGTCGCTGGTGATCTCGCAGGGCAGCCCGATCGCGTTCCCGGAGTCGGTGTCGCACCTCGGTGACAACCTGGGCGGCTGGCTGCCGGTGCCCGTCCTGGTGATGGTCGTCATGGGTCTGATCACGGCGGTGATCCTGGGCCGGACGTACATCGGGCGGGCCATGTACGCGATCGGCGGCAACGAGGAGGCGGCCCGGCTCTCCGGTCTGCGGGTGAAGCGGCAGAAGCTCGTGATCTACGCCCTGTCCGGGCTGTTCGCCGCGGCGGCGGGCATCGTGCTGGCCTCCCGGCTGTCGTCCGCGCAGCCGCAGGCCGCGCAGGGCTACGAGCTGGACGCGATCGCGGCGGTCGTCATCGGCGGCGCCTCCCTGGCCGGCGGCACGGGCAAGGCGTCCGGGACGCTGATCGGCGCGCTGATCCTGGCGGTGCTGCGCAACGGCCTCAACCTGCTGTCGGTGTCGGCGTTCTGGCAGCAGGTCGTCATCGGTGTGGTGATCGCGCTGGCGGTGCTCCTCGACACGGTCCGCCGCAAGGCCGGGGCGACCCCCGTGGCCGCCGGGACCGGTGGCTCGGGCGACCGGGGCAAGCAGGCGCTGACGTACATCCTGGCGGCGGTGGTCGCGGCGGCGGTCGTGGGCGCGACGTCCTTCCTGCACAGCGGTTCGTCGGCGGCCAAGAGCCAGAAGATCGGGCTGTCGCTGTCCACGCTGAACAACCCCTTCTTCGTGCAGATCCGCGCCGGCGCGCAGGACGAGGCGAAGAAGCTGGGCGTCGACCTGTCCGTGACGGACGCGCAGAACGACGCCTCGCAGCAGGCCAACCAGTTGCAGAACTTCACCAGTGAAGGTCTCGGCACGATCATCGTGAACCCGGTGGACTCCGACGCGGTGACCCCGGCGGCGAAGGCCGTGAACAAGGCGGACATCCCGCTGGTGGCCGTCGACCGGGCGGTCAACGGCGCGAACACGGCCGCCCTCGTCGCCTCCGACAACGTCAGCGGCGGGAAGCTGGCCGCGAAGGGGCTCGCGGAGAAGCTGGGCGGCAAGGGCGAGATCGTCATCCTCCAGGGCCAGGCGGGCACCTCCGCCAGCCGGGAGCGCGGCGCGGGCTTCGCCGAGGGTCTGAAGGCGTACCCGGGCATCAAGGTCCTCGCCAAGCAGCCCGCCGACTGGGACCGCACCAAGGGCCTCGACGTGATGACGAACCTCCTCCAGGCCAACCCCGACGTCGACGGTGTCTTCGCGGAGAACGACGAGATGGCGCTCGGCGCGATCAAGGCGCTCGGCGCCAAGGCCGGGAAGTCCGTCCAGGTCATCGGCTTCGACGGCACCGCCGACGGTCTGAAGGCCGTCGAGGGCGGCACGCTGTACGCGTCGGTCGCGCAGCAGCCCGCCGAACTCGGCAGGATCGCGGTGCGCAACGCGGTGCGGGCGGCCGAGGGCGAGAAGGTGAAGAAGTCGGTGATGGTGCCGGTGAAGGTGGTCACGGCGAAGAACGTGGCCGAGTTCGGCGGCTGACAGGATGCGGTGGCCGGACGGGGAGCACGCGGCCCCGTCCGGCCACCTCGGCATTTCCGCCCGTCGGCGCGACCGGCCGGTGGGCGGCTCCAACCCAGCACAGGGAGATGCTTCATGTACGACTACGACCTCCTGGTCGTGGGATCGGCCAACGCCGACCTGGTGATCGGTGTCGAGCGGCGGCCGGGGGCCGGTGAGACGGTGCTCGGCTCCGACCTGGCCGTGCATCCGGGCGGCAAGGGCGCCAACCAGGCGGTGGCGGCGGCCCGGCTCGGGGCCCGTACGGCGCTGCTGGCCCGGGTCGGCGACGACGGCAACGGCCGGCTGCTGCTGGACTCGCAGCGCGCGGCGGGGGTCGACACGACGGGGGTGCTGGTCGGCGGTGCGCCCACCGGGGTCGCCCTGATCACCGTGGACCCGTCGGGCGACAAGAGCATCGTCGTGTCGCCCGACGGGTCCACGG
>NZ_LIRK01000687.1 GCF_001419765.1 Streptomyces torulosus | reverse complement strand
GCGAGCGGGCGGCACTGACTGCGGTCGGCGTGATCACGGCCCTGGTCGTCCTCTTCGTGGCCCGCGCCACCGGCGCCTTCGACATCGAACTCGTCGTGCCGCCGGCCGCCGCGGTCTGGGCGACCGTCGCCCTCTACCGGCGCCAGCAGCGGATACTCGGCGAACTGCGCTGCACCCGTGCGGAGTTGGCGCGCGGCCAGCGCGAGGCCGGACGACTCGCCGAACGCGCCCGCATCGCCCGCGATCTGCACGACACGCTCGCCCAGGAACTCGCCGGCAGCCGCATGCTCCTCCAGGCCGCCGACCGCGACTGGGACCGCCGGCCCGACCTCGCCAGGACCCAGGTCCGGGCGGTCGCCGACGCGCTCGGCGCCAACCTCGCCGAGACCCGCACCATCATCCGCGACCTCACCCCGCCCGCCCTGGAGCACGACGACCTCGGGACCGCGCTGCGCTCCCTGTGCGCCCGCCGCACCAGCACACCGGCCCACGTGGTGTTCCGCGCCGAGGGCCGCCCGGCCGACCTGACCGCCGAGCGGGCCGCCGCCCTCCTCCGCGTCGCCCAGGGCCTGGTGGCCAACGCCTGCGAACACGCCCGCGCCCGCCATGTGTGGGTCACCCTCGACCACCGCGAACAGGCCACGGTCACCGTCGAGGTGCGGGACGACGGCGTCGGCTTCGACACCGCGACGGCACCGGCCCGACCCGGCGACCGGGGCCATGGGCTGAGCGCGGGCCGGGAACGCCTCGGCGCCCTCGGCGGATCGCTCACCCTCGACAGCGCTCCGGGACGCGGCACGCTCGCCCGCGCCACCCTCCCCGTCGGCGCCCCCGCTCTGGCCGGCCGGGCGGGCGGCCGGTGAACGACAGCCGCGCCCCGCTCCGCGTCCTGATCGTCGACGACCACACCGTCGTACGGGCCGGGCTGCGCGCCCTCCTCACCGGCGAGCCCGGCTTCGACGTGGTCGGTGAGACGGGCGACGGCGCCGAAGCCGTCCGCCTCGCGGCCCGGCTCCGCCCCGACGTCGTCCTGATGGACCTCCGTCTGACGCTCGACACCGACCCGGGCGACCGGCTGAACGGACTCGACGCGACCCGCCGCATCGTCGCCGGCACCCCGCAGACCCGCGTGGTCGTCCTCACGAGCTACAGCGGCCAGGGCGACGTCCTGCGCGCGATGGAGGCGGGCGCCCGCGGCTACATCCTCAAGGCGGGCCCACCCGAGGAACTGTTCCGTGCCGTGCGCGCCGCCGCCGCGGGCGGGATGGGCCTCGCCCCGGAGGTGGCGGGACACCTCGCCGGTCCCCTGGCCGATCCGGGGACCGTCCTCAGCGAACGGGAGATCCAGGTCGTGCGGCTGCTGGCGCGGGGCGGCAGCAACCGCTCCATCGCCGCCGCCCTGCACCTCACCGAGGCCACGGTCAAGACGCACCTGGTCCGCATCTACCGCAAGCTGGGCACGGAGAACCGGGCGAGCACGGTGTCGGAGGCCGTCCGCCGGGGGCTGCTGGAACTCGGCTGACCCGCCGCCGCTGCGCGCGGCACGCCACACGCCGCCCGGCCGCGGCGGGACAGCACGCCGCCCGCTGTACGGCGCCGGCCGCCGCCCCCCGTGCCGGCCGTCGGCCGTCGTCAGTGGGCGCCCGCCGGTTCGAACTCCGTACCGCACGGGCCCGCGCCCTCGCTCTCCGCCAGCGCGACGGGCTCCCCGCTCATCGTCAGCGTCTCGTAGTACCGCCCGATGCGTTCGGTGGAACGGCCGACGTAGTGGCCGATGAAGGAGCGCCGGAAGCGATCGGTGGTGCGGTTGGGCTGCGAGCCGTGCACCAGGCTGCCGTTGAAGAACAGCACGTCGCCCGGCGCCATGTCGACGGGCACCGGGGTGAGCCCGGGCGGCGGCGGAACGTACTCGCGGACGAAGGACAGCTCCTCGTCGGCCTCCTCCGGGCAGAACAGGTCCATGCGGTGCGTGCCCGGCACGACCTCCAGGCCGCCGTTCTCGCGGTCGATCACATCGCAGGCGATCCACGCGGCCACACAGGTGCCGGGCTCCACCCGCAGATAGAAGTTGTCCTGGTGCAGCGCCTGCCCCCGGGCACCCGGCGGCTTGAAGTAGAACATGCTCTGCGCGGCCAGGACCTCCTCCCCGAGCAGCCCCTCCAGGACCTCGCGCAGTCGCGCGTCGAGGAGCACCCGCAGGGACAGGTCGTCGATGCGGTGGGGGTGCATCACCCGGGGGTGGGTGTGCAGCGGGTCGGCCGGTCCGTCGGCCGCCGGCGGACGGGGCTGGAAGTGACCGGGGATCGGGCCGCCCGCCCGCAGCGCCGTGAACCGCTCGCACAGCTGATCGATCTCGGTGGGGGAGAACAGGTCCCGCACCACCAGATAGCCGTTCTCCTCGAAGTCGACCTTGCCTGTGACTGCCATCCGAGCCTCCCTTTCCTTCGGTGTCCGATGTGCTTCACGCTAGGTCGAAGCGTCTTCCGGGAGGATGCCTGTGCGTGCTGACGACCTGTCCGAGACCGCTGCGCCCGCGGATCCGTCACCGCCGCCGGGCCAGGTGATCATCGGCCGTTTCGACCAGCGTCCGCCCTACGCCGTCAACCGGCCGGACGGCGCCGACAGCTGGCTGTTCACCTGGACCACGGGCGGCGGGGGAGTCGTCCGGCAGGGCGCGGCCGGGACGCTCGCGCACCCGGGCGACCTGGTCGTCCTCGGGCCCGGCGTGCCCCAGCACTACGCGGTCGGACCCGGCGCCACGCACTGGGCGTTCTGGTGGGTGCACTGCCAGCCGAGGGCGTCCTGGGCGGCGTGGCTGCGGCCGTACGAGATCGGCGACCGGGTGTACGCCGTCACCCCGGCGCCCGACGGCAGCCGCGACCGCGTCGACGCCGCCTTCCGCCGGATGCTCGCCGACGCCCGCTGGACGGGGGAGGGCACACCCCCGCCGCCCGACGGCGCCCCGGCGGACGGCGAGGTCGCCGTGGCGCACGGCACCGCGGCCCGCGAACTCGCCCTGTGCTCGCTGGAGGAGATCGTGCTGCTCACCGCGGCCCGCGCGGAACCCCACCGGTCGGACGCCGACCCGAGGGTCCGGCGCGCGCAGGACCTGATCACCGCGGACCCCGGCGCCCCGCACACCGTCCGCTCCCTCGCCGAGCGGGTCGCGCTCTCCCCGTCGAGGTTCGCCCACCTGTTCACCGAGCAGGTCGGACACTCCCCGATGCGCGCGCTGCTGCACGCCCGCCTGCTGCACGCCGCGCGGCTCCTGGAGGCGACCGAACTGCCCGTGGAGCGGGTGGCCACGGCCTCCGGGTTCGGCAGCCCGTTCCACTTCAGCCGGGTGTTCCGGCAGCGCTACGGGGTGCCGCCGGGGGCGTACCGGCAGACACTCAGGGACGGCGGCTGAGCGGCGACCGGCCGCGTCAGCCTCCTCGGTCCGGCCGCCGGCGCCGCACGGGCCCGGTCAGCCGCCGAACACCCGCAGCGACAGCCACAGCGCCACCACGGCCGAACCCAGCGCCGCCGGGACGGTGAGCAGCCCCAGCCGGGTGAACTCGCCGAGGTCCACGTCGTGGTCGTGGTGGTGCACGATGCGCCGCCACAGCAGGGTCGCCAGCGACCCGGCGTAGGTGAGGTTGGGGCCGATGTTGACGCCGAGGAGGACGGTGAGGACGGCGCCCGTGCCGAGCGGCGCCGCGAGCGGCACCAGGACGAGGACGGCCGGCAGGTTGTTGATGACGTTGGCGATCAGCGCGGCCAGCGCGGCGACACCCAGCAGGGCCAGAAGGCCCGAACCGGACGGCATCACCCGGCCCAGCGCGTCGGCGAGGCCGTTGTCGACCACCGCCCGCACCACGATGCCCAGCGCCAGCACGAACGCCAGGAACGGCAGCGAGATCGATCGGAAGAGGGCTACCGGGGTGGTGCTGCGCCGCACCAGCGCCCGCACCGACAGCACCAGCGCACCGGCCAGCGCCGCCCACGCGGGCTCGATGCCGAGCGCCGACGTCACCACGAACCCGGCGAGCGTGCACACCACGGTGACCAGTGCGAACATCGGCATCTGCGGTCGCTCGACGGTCTCCTCCACCGGCGTCGCCATACGGAGGTCGTCCGCGAAGAACCGCCGGAACACCACGTACTCGGCGGCCACCGCCACCGCCCACGGCGCCGCCATCAGCAGCGCGAACCGGGTGAAGGTGAGCCCGCTCGCGGTGAACGCCAGCAGGTTGGTCAGGTTGGAGACGGGCAGCAGCAGCGACGCCGTGTTCGACAGATGCGCGGTCGCGTACACATGCGGCTTGGGGCGGGCGCCCAGCCGGGCGACGGTCGCGAACACCACCGGAGTGAGCAGCACGATCGTCGCGTCCAGGCTCAGCACCGCCGTGATCCCGGAGGCCAGTACGAACGTCGAGCCCAGCAGCCGCTGGGGGCGCCCCGCCGAGGCCCGCGCCATCCACGCCCCGCACGCCTTGAACAGCCCCTCGTCGTCGCACAGCTTGGCCAGCACGAGCACTGCGGCGAGGAACCCGAGCACCGGGCCGAGCAGTTCGGCCTCGTCCCGCGCGTGGTCGAGGGAGACGGCGCCGGTGGCGACCGCGATCCCGGCCGCCGGTACGGCGACGACGGCCTCCGGCAGCCCGAACGGCCGGGCGACCGCGGCGCCGAGTACCACGATGAGGAGGAAGACGGAGAGGACCTCGGCGAGGGCGGTGTTCACAAAAGGACTTTCGGGACTTCGGCGGCACGGCGACTGACGAACATTACCGCCGTGGACGAGCGCGCGACGAACGGGTGTGCGGCTCCCGCGGGCGTTCCGGGAGACGGGCCGGGCGGCTGTTCCGGCGGAAAGGCGCAGGTCGAACGCGTCCGATTCCTCCGGCTGCGCCGGATCCTCATGGGACCGACGTCACTCCTCCGACAGGGTCAGCTCCGCCCAGATCGTCTTGCCGTCCTCGGTGTGCCGGCTGCCCCACCGCTGGGTGAGCTGGGCGACCAGCAGCAGTCCGCGGCCGCCCTCGTCGAAGGTCTTCGCCCGGCGCAGGTGCGGGGCGGTGCCGCTGCCGTCGGAGACCTCGCAGATGAGGGTGGTCTCGTCGTGGATCAGGCGCAGCTGGATCGGTGGGGCACCGTGCCGGATGGCGTTGGTGACCAGCTCGCTCACCACCAGCTCCGCCGTGAACGCGGCCTCGCTGATGCCCCACAGCGCCATCTGCGTGAGCACGTACTGCCGGGTGCGGGCGACGAACGCCGGGTCGGCCGGGATCGACCAGGTCGCCACCTGGGTGGGCCTCAGCCCTCTCGTGCGGGCCAGGAGCAGCGCCACGTCGTCGGGGGCGCCGCCGGCGGGGAGCAGCGACTGGACGACCTCACGGCAGATGTCGTCCAGCGACCCCTTGCGGCCGGAGAGGGCGTTGGCGAGCAGTTCCTGGCCGGCGTCGATGTCGCGATCCCGGGTCTCGATCAGCCCGTCGGTGTAGAGGGCGATGACGGTGCCCTCGGGCAGTTCGAGTTCGGCGGACTCGAAGGGCAGTCCGCCGAGGCCGAGGGGCTGCCCCGACGGCACGTGCACCTCCATCGGCCGCCCGTCCGGGTCCAGCACCACCGGCGGCGGATGGCCGGCGCGGGCGAAGGTGCAGCGCCGGGTCACCGGGTCGTAGACGACGTACAGGCAGGTGGCGCCCACCTCACCGGTCACGCCCTCGCTGCCGGCCTCCTCGGAGAGCCGGACGACGAGGTCGTCGAGGTGGGTCAGCAGTTCGTCCGGGGCGAGGTCGACATCGGCGAGGGTGCGGACGGCGGTGCGCAGCCGGCCCATGGTCGCGGAGGCCTGGACGCCGTGTCCGACGACGTCGCCGACGACCATCGCGACCCGCATCCCGGACATCGGGATCACGTCGAACCAGTCGCCGCCCACCCCGGCCTGCGCGGCCGGGAGGTACCGAGAGGCGGCCTCCAGGGCCGGCATGCGCGGCAGGGTCTGGGGGAGGAGGCTGCGCTGGAGGGCGAGGGCGGTCTCCCGCTCGCGGGAGTAGCGGCGGGCGTTGTCGATGCAGACGGCCGCCCGCGCCGTGACCTCCTCGGCCAGCAGCTCGTCGTCCGGGGTGAACGGGTCGAGGCGTTTGAAGCGGGTCAGGACGGCCACGCCGAGCGTCGTGCCGCGGGCTCGTATCGGCACCGACATGGTGGTGTGGATGCCCAGTTCCTTGACCCGCGCGCTGCGTATCGGGTCCCAGGCGAGCCAGTCCACGAGTGTGTTGGCGGGGTCGGTCGCCACGATCGTGTGGCCCACCGACAGCGAGGCCGCCTGCGGCGAGGTGGCCGGGTAGACGTCGGTCCGGCCGAGCTCGACGACCGCCTCGGGACAGCCGGGGGTGATCGACTGGTGGGCGGCGCGGCGCAGGGTGAAGGGCGCGGACAGCGGGCCCTCGTGCGGTTCGTCGCCGTGGTCCAGGGACTGCATGAGGTCGACGCTGACGAAGTCGGCGAGCGTCGGGACGCACACGTCGGCCAGCTCCTGGGCCGTGCGCCGGACGTCGAGGGTGGTGCCGATGCGGATGCTCGCCTCGTTCACCAGCTGCAGCCGCTGACGGGCCAGGTACTGCTCGGTGATGTCGTGCCCGGTGACGCAGACCCCGATCGGCCGGCCGGTGTCGTCGCACAAGGGTGCGATCGCCGCCGACCAGGCGTGGGCGCGGTTCTCGTCGGCGGCCCTGAGGAAGGTCTGCACGTCCTTGCGCCGGCCCAGGGCGAGGACCTCGCGCAGGTGCTCCTCCAGCTTCTCGCCCTGCCGGCCGCCCACGATCTCCGACATGTGCAGTCCCCGGAGCTTCCTCTCGGGGGTGCCCACGGCGTCGGCCATCACGTCGTTGATGCCGCGCAGCCGCAGCCGGTCGTCGAACACCGCCATGGCGCACGGGGACTGGACCATGACCGCCGCGGCCAGCGGATCGTCGCGGACCAGCGGGCCGGGGTCGTCCAGCGGGCACAGAACCAGCCAGCCGCCGCTGCCGTCGCCGTCCTTCGGCCCGCGTTGGTGGGCGAGGAGCCACACCGTCACCGTGTGTCCGTCGCGGTGACGCAGCGCGAGCGTGCCGCTCCAGCTGAGGCTGCCCGGCGGGGGTGGCAGATAGGACGCCTCCGGGGCCAGCAGCTCGGCGGCGGGCCGTCCGACGACCTCCGCCGCGGGCCGGCCCAGCAGGCGTCCGGCTCCTTCGTTCCACTCGACGACGCGGCCTTCGCGGTCCAGGACCGCCCGCGCCGTGGCGGCACCGTCCAGGGCATACGCAGGTTCGTCACCGTGCGTTACCTTGCGGGTCCTCATCGTCGCGAGTTCCATTCCGCCGGACCGAACGGGCTTACGGGTGAATTCAAGCCTATGTGCTCTGATGCGAAAGGGGACTCGAAACCGCATTCTGCGGGGGTCGTCGCGCTGTTGCGGACGCGAGGGGCACGTGGGACCCCTGGCGCCCCTGGTGCACTCCGCCCGATTCTGTTCGGTCGCGATCGGTTGTGATGGCTTGTGGGGTCCCGTCGCCTCGGCGACGTGGGGAGGCTCCTGCCGCCGGGCGCGGAACGGCCGGCTCCGCACCGGTGGATCCGGCCGTTCCGCTCTCGGTCGGAAAACCCGTCCCGTCCGGACCGTTGACGGGCTGTCATGTCTCGAACAGCATTGGCCATCGTCCGCATCTGGGAGCGCTCCCACGCCCCACGTGTCACCGCTGTGCGCCCCCACCTCCCCCGAGGAGCCCAGACGTGAAACGACGCAGAACGACCCTGCTCGCCCTGACGACCCTGCTGGCGGCGACACTGACCGCGCTACCCGCCGGGTCCGCCCAGGCCGAGGAGGTCGAGCAGGTCAAGAACGGCACGTTCGACACCACCACCGCCCCGTGGTGGACCACCGGCAACGTCACCGCCGCCCTCACCGACGGCCGCCTGTGCGCCGAGATACCCGGCGGCACCGCCAACCGCTGGGACGCCGCCGTCGGCCAGAACGACATCACCCTGGTCAAGGGCGAGTCCTACCGGTTCAGTTTCTCCGCCTCCGGCGTCCCCCAGGGCAAGGTCCTGCGGGCGATCGTCGGCCTCCAGGTCGCGCCGTACGACACCTACTTCGAGGTGAGCCCGCAGCTGAACGTCTCGGGCGACCGGTACTCGTACACCTTCACCTCACCCGTCGACACCGCGCAGGGCCAGGTCGGCTTCCAGGTGGGTGGCAACGCCGACCCGTTCACCTTCTGCATGGACGACGTGTCCCTGCTCGGCGGGGTGCCACCGGAGGTCTACGAGCCCGACACCGGGCCACGGGTGCGCGTCAACCAGGTCGCCTATCTGCCCGCCGGGCCGAAGAACGCCACCCTCGTCACCGAGGCCACCGCGAAGCTGCCATGGGAACTCAAGAGCGCCTCGGGTTCCGTGGTCGCCCGGGGCTCCACCCGGCCGCGTGGCGTGGACGCCTCCTCCGGACAGAACGTCCACTCCATCGACTTCGGCTCCTACCGCAAGCGCGGCACCGGCTTCACGTTGGTCGTCGACGGCGAGACCAGCCGTCCCTTCGACATCGACCCGAGCGCCTATCGCAGGCTTCGGCTCGACTCGCTGAAGTACTACTACACCCAGCGCAGCGGCATCGCGGTCCGCGACGAACTGCGCCCCGGCTACGGCCGCGCCGCCGGACACCTCAACGCCGCCCCCAACAAGGGCGACGACGACGTGCCCTGCCAGCCCGGCGTCTGCGACTACACCCTCGACGTCACCGGCGGCTGGTACGACGCCGGCGACCACGGCAAGTACGTCGTCAACGGCGGCATCTCCACCTGGGAGGTGCTGAGCACGTACGAGCGCTCCCTGTACGCCCGCACCGGGCGGACCCACAAGCTGGGTGACGGCTCGCTGGACATCCCCGAGAGCGGCAACAGGATCCCCGACCTGCTCGACGAGGTCCGCTGGGAGCTGGACTTCCTGCTGAGGATGCAGGTGCCGCAGGGCAAGCCGCTCGCGGGCATGGCCCACCACAAGATCCACGACGAGCAGTGGACCGGTCTGCCGCTGATGCCGGCCGACGACCCGCAGAAGCGTGAACTGCACCCGCCGAGCACGGCGGCCACCCTGAACCTCGCGGCCACCGCCGCCCAGGCAGCCCGCCTCTACCGCCCCTTCGACCGTGCCTACGCGGCGAAGAACCTCGCCGCCGCCCGCACCGCCTGGGAGGCCGCCCGGGCGCACCCCGAGATGTACGCCTCCGAGAGCGACGGAACCGGCGGCGGCACCTACGCCGACAACAACGTCGCCGACGAGTTCTACTGGGCGGCCGCCCAGCTCTACCTCACCACCGGCGAGAAGAAGTACGCCGACTTCGTCCTCGGCTCACCGGTGCACACGGCCGACATCTTCGGGCCCGTCGGCTTCGACTGGGCGAGGACGGCCGCCGCCGGGCGTCTCGACCTCGCGCTCGTACCGAACAGGCTGCCCGGCCGGGACAAGGTCCGCCAGTCCGTGATCAAGGGCGCCGACCGCTACCTGGCGACGCTCCAGGACCACCCGTACGGCATGCCGTACGCCCCCGACAAGAACCTCTACGACTGGGGCTCCAACCACCAGATCCTCAACAACGCGGTCGTCATCGCCTCCGCGTACGACCTCACCGGGGCGTCGAAGTACCGCGAGGGCGCGCTCCAGAGCATGGACTACCTCTTCGGCCGCAACGCCCTCAACATCTCGTACGTCACCGGATACGGCGAGGTCAACGCCCGTAACCAGCACAGCCGGTGGTACGCCCACCAGCTGGACCCGGCCCAGCCGAACCCGCCCGTGGGCACCCTCGCGGGCGGAGCCAACTCGGGGATCCAGGACCCCTTCGCGCAGGGCAAACTCCAGGGCTGCGTCGGTCAGTTCTGCTACATCGACGACATCCAGTCCTGGTCGACCAACGAGCACACGATCAACTGGAACGCGGCGCTGGCCCGCATGGCCTCCTTCGTGGCGGACCAGACCTGAGCCCCTGACCCGATCCCGGACGGCCGGCACCCCTCTCCCGGGGGTGCCGGCCGTACCTCTTCGGTACCGCATCGCACCTTCGTTGACCTGGGAATATTTACGGGTAAGTACCCGCGCGGTACCGTTGGCGCATGCCAGCTCTGAATGTGGAGTTCAGCGACCGCGAGCTAGAGGACCTGCGGCAGATAGCCAAGGAACGCGGTACGTCGATGAAGGCGCTCGTGCGGGAGGCGGCCGCGGCCGACATCGTGCGACACCGGGCGCTGAAGGAGGGGGCCGAGGCCTTCCGGCGGTTCTTCACCACGCACGCCGACGAGTTCGCCGCCGCCTTCCCCGAGGACGAACCCGTCTCGCGCACCGTCGAGGGACGGGCCGTCTGACCGATGGCTCCCGTCATCCACATCGACGTGCCCTGGCTGCTCCAGCGCCACGAAGAGGTCCTCCCCGAGCAGCCCACGATCAACGACTTCTCCGCCCTCGTGGCCGCCGTGGCCCGGCACCGGGTCGACCCGCCACGCCTCGGGGTCGACTCGGACCCGGCCTGGCGTGCCGCCGCGCTGCTGCACACCCTGGCGGTGCTCAAGCCCCTGCCGGCCGCCAACGCGCGGTTCGCCTGCGCCACGGCCGTCGCGTACATGTTCGTCAGCGGTGTCGGTATCAACCCGCCCTACGGTGCCCTCGTGGACCTCGCCCGCGATCTGATCTCCGGGAAGACGGATGTGTACGGGGCGGCGGACTGCCTCCGCTCCTGGCAGATCTGACGCGGAACGCCGGGGCCGCCGACCGAGGGCGGGAGGAACAAGGTCGGCGGCCCCGGCGTTCC
>NZ_LIRK01000686.1 GCF_001419765.1 Streptomyces torulosus | reverse complement strand
GCCCCACTCATACGCCCCGGACAAACGACCCCCCGGCCTCCCGGCCCTACCGTGGAGCCGAGAAGAGGTTGTACAGAGACGCACCGAAGGGCCGGGAACCACTATGACCGCCACGCATGCCTTCTGGCTCGCCGGCCGCGAGGCCACCGGTGAGACCACGTTCGACGTCACGTCGCCGTGGGACGACCGGCTCGTCGGCAGGGTGAGCGTGCCCACGGACGCGCAGGTCGAGGAGGCGGTCGCCGCCGCGTACGCCGTACGGGACGAGTACGCGGCGACCCCGGCGCACGTACGGGCCGCCGCGCTGGACCACGTCAGCCGGCGTCTGGCCGAGCGGACCGAGGAGATCGCGCAGCTGATCTCCGCCGAGAACGGCAAGCCGATCAAGTGGGCCCGCGGCGAGGTCGGCCGTGCCGTGTCCGTGTTCCGGTTCGCGGCGGAGGAGGCCCGCCGGTTCAACGGCGGTGAGGCGCAGCGCCTCGACACCGACCTGGGCGGTCAGGGGCGGCTCGCGGTCACCCGCCGCTTCCCGAAGGGCGTCGTCCTCGGCATCGCGCCGTTCAACTTCCCGCTGAACCTGTGCGCCCACAAGATCGCCCCGGCGATCGCCGCCGGTGTGCCGATCATCCTGAAGCCCGCCCCGGCCACCCCGCTCTCCGGTCTCGTCATCGGTGAGCTGCTGGCCGAGAGCGAGCTGCCCGCCGGTTCGTGGAGCATCCTCCCCGTCGCCAACGACCGCATGCCGGCCCTCGTGCAGGACGAGCGGCTGCCGGTCATCTCCTTCACGGGTTCCGAGAAGGTCGGCTACGCGATCATGGACTCGGTGCCGCGCAAGCACTGCACGCTGGAGCTGGGCGGCAACGGCGCGGCGGTCGTGCTCGCCGACTACGCCTCCGACGAGGACCTCGACTGGGCGGCGAACCGGATCGCCACGTTCTCCAACTACCAGGGCGGCCAGTCCTGCATCTCGGTGCAGCGGGTGATCGCTGACGCGTCCGTCTACGACCGGCTGCTGCCGCGCGTCGTGGCCGCCGTGGAGGCCCAGGTCACCGGCGACCCGTCCGACGCCGCCACCGACGTCGGCCCGCTGGTCAGCGAGGACGCCGCCAAGCGGGTCGAGGCGTGGGTCCAGGAGGCCGTCGACGCGGGCGCCACCCTCCTCACCGGGGGCAAGCGCGACGGCGCCTCGTACGCGCCGACCGTCCTCGCCGACGTGCCCGCCGACGTCACGATCTCCTGCGAGGAGGTCTTCGGCCCCGTCCTCACCCTCCAGAAGGTGGACGGGGAGGCCGCGGCCTTCGCCGCCGTCAACGACTCCAAGTACGGCCTCCAGGCGGGCGTCTTCACGCACGACCTGCAGACCGCCTTCCGCGCGCACCGCGCTCTGGAGGTCGGCGGCGTGGTCATCGGCGACGTCCCGTCCTACCGCGCCGACCAGATGCCGTACGGCGGCGCCAAGCAGTCCGGCGTCGGCCGCGAGGGCGTGCGCTACGCGATGGACGACTACACCTACGAGCGGGTGCTGGTGCTGACCGGCCTCCAGCTCTGAGCCTCCACGGGAGCCCTGAGACCGCGGATCGCAGCCCTGAGTCGCAGCCCTGGGACCGCGGATCGAAGAATCCTGAGATCGCCTGTCCGGCGACACCGACCCCTAGCTTCTGACAATCGTTTTCATGTAGTCTGGGGTCAGATCCCGGGATGAAGGGGCCCGGCACCGATGCCTTCCGGTGCCGGGCCCCTTCTGTGTCGGCCTGCTTCCGGACCCTCAACCGGAGAAGCCGACACGCGCGAGCCGCAGGGGGCCGCGCAGTGTGAGGTGGACGTCGTGCACACCGGCGGCGGAGACGGCGGCGTGCAGGGTGGTGTACGCGTAGGGGTCCCCGGTGGGGGTGTCGAGCGTCAGGGTCGCCAGCACAGGGCCGCCGACGAGGGAGAACTCGACGCTTCCCCGGCCCGCCACCTCGACCGACATCCCGGTGACGCCCGACCCGAAGTCGCAGCCGCTGAAGATCAGTTCACCCGAGGCGCCGCCCAGCGGGGTGACCGCGTCGCCGGACACCTTCGTACGGTCGACGATCTCCGTGCCGCGCTGCTCGTCGAAGTCCGCCGCGTCCAGGCCGCGTTCGCGGACCGGACGCGGGGCGAGCGGCTCGCCCTCGACCTCGACGGTCGTACGGAGACGGATGTCCTCGCTGGACGCGCCGGCCAGCACCTCGTAGGAGCCCGGCTCCAGCCGCAGGGTGCCGTGCGCCACGTCCCAGAACTCCAGCACGGACAGCGGCAGTCGGAAGGTCAGTTCGGTCGCCGCGTCGGCGGCGAGGGTGACGCGGCGGTGGCCGGCCAGCTCGCGGCGGGGGCGCGGGACCGAAGGGTCCACGGCGCGGACGTAGAGCTGGGCGACCTCGTCGGCGGTCACCGTGCCGGTGTTGGTGACCGTGAAGGACACCGTCAGCTCGCCCTCGCCGCCGCCGTCTCCCTGCTCCACGCGCGCGTCGAGGTTCTCGTACGCGAACTCCCCGTACGACAGACCGTGGCCGAACGGGAACAGCGGCTCGCCCTCGAAGTAGAGGTACGTCTGGCGGCCGCCGATCACGTCGTAGTCGAGGAGGTCGGGGAGGTCCGCGTCGGAGGCGTACCAGGTCTGCGGGAGGCGGCCGGCGGGAGAGATGTCACCGGCGAGGACGCGGGCCAGGGCGGTGCCCGCGGCCTGGCCGCCGTGCGCGGTCCACAGGGCGGCCGGCAGTTCGGCCGGGTCGACGGCGTACGGGTAGGCCGAGACCAGGACCAGGACCGTGTTCGGGTTGGCGGCGCGGGCCGCGCGCAGCAGGCGCTCCTGGTGGGCGGGCAGGGCGAGGGTGGTGCGGTCCTCGGTCTCGCGGCCGTTGATGTGCGGGTCGTTGCCCGCGACCACGACGACCACGTCGGCCCCGGCGGCGGCCTCCGCCACCGCCTCCTCGCCGGGCTGCGCCACGACGAGCTCGAAGACCTCCGGATTTCCGTCGGCAACCTTCACGCCGTCGGCGGCGACAGTGACGTACCGGCCCGTCCCCGTGTGCCTGAGGAGGTGACCGTTCTCGTGCGGTTCCAGGCGGAACGTCTCCTGGACCACCCAGCCGCCCGGCTGGTCGGCTGCGGCGCGGACCCGGCCGTCCTCGGCGACCGAGAGATAACGGCCGTCCGGGGCGCGGAAGGTGAGGACGCCCTCGCCCCAGTCGACCAAGGCGAGTTCCGTGCCGGTCGCGTCGGTGGTGAGCGGGGGCAGATCCGTACGGCCCGCGAGGAGCGCCGGGTCGAGGGCGCCCTCCGCGCCGCGCACCGCGTCGGCGGTGTCGCCGGACTCGGGGACGGCCAGGTACGCGCCGGCCGACGTGCGCAGCCTCACCCGGTCCACGCCCTCCGCGAACGTCACGCGCTCGGCGCCGAACCGGTCGTAGAGGCCCTCCAGCGGGGTCGAGCGGTGGATGAGGGTGCCGCTGTACCAGTCGAGCTTGCACTCGTCGGCGAGGAGGCCGACGACGGCGATCCGGGTGTCCTCGGCGAGCGGCAGCAGACCGCCCTCGTTCTTCAGCAGGACGATCGCCTGCTCGGCGGCCTCCCGGGCGAGGGCCCGGTGGGCCGGGGTGTCGAAGTCCAAGGCGCCGGCGTACGGGTCGGCCCCGGGGTCGAACTCGCCGAGCCGGAAGCGGACGGAGAGCTGGCGGCGGACCGCCTCGTCGATGTCGTCCGCGGTCAGCAGGCCCCGGTCGAGGGCTCCCCGGATGCGCCCGATCATCGTCGAGCTGTCGGTGCCGTGGTCGGTGAAGCTGTCGACCCCGGCGCGCAGCGAGGCGGCGGTCGCCTCCTCGTGGGTGTCGAAGTAGTGCTCGGAGTCGACCAGGTTGGAGGGGGCGCCCGCGTCGGAGCAGACCAGCAGGGGTTCGTCGGTCCAGGTGCGCAGCTGCTCCGCCAGGTAGGGCGAGACATGGTTGGGGCGGCCGTTGACCAGGTTGTACGCGGGCATCACGCCGGCGACCGCGCCCGCCTCGACGGTCGAGCGGAAGGCCCGCAGGTCGTACTCGTGCAGGACGCGCGGGCGCACCGAGGAGGACGTCTCGGAGCGGTCGGTCTCGTTGTTGTGGGCCAGCCAGTGCTTGAGGACGGGGGCGGTGCGCCAGTACGTGGGGTGGTCGCCGCGCAGACCCCGGGTGTACGCGGTCGCGATCGCCGAGGTCAGCGCCGGGTCCTCGGAGTAGCCCTCCTCGTTGCGGCCCCACAGGGGGTGGCGCAGGAGGTTCACCGTCGGCGACCAGACGTTGAGGCCGATGCGGTCGTCGCGCGCCCGCATGGCGCGGACCTCGGTGGAGACCGCCTCGCCGACCCGGCGGACGAGGTCCTCGTTCCAGGTGGCGCCGAGGCCGACGGCCTGCGGGAACACCGTCGCGGGGCCCATCCAGGCGACCCCGTGGAGGGCCTCCTGGCCGGTGCGGAACGCGGCGACCCCGAGCCGGTCGACGGCGGGCGCGAACTGGTGCAGGAACGCGATCCTCTCGTCCGGGGTGAGCCGCTGGAGCAGGTCGTCGATGCGCTTCGCGACCGGCAGCTGCGGATCACGGAACGGCGGCACGGGAGGCGTCTGAGCGGTCACGTGGGATCCCTTTGCGATGGAGCGGCGCGAGCCTTTCGAAGCGCTTCGATGCTGATTCGACCGTGGGGTGGGTGTCAAGAGACCAAGGCGCAACAGATCCGTTTCCTCACTGTCATACAGGCTGCGTTCCAGGGCCGTGCCAGTGGTCCGTACCTCCGGGAAATCTGGGAATCGACCCTTGTGCACCCCCGGTCGTTCACTTAACCTCGCAGCAACATCGAAGCGCTTCGACTGCGGAGGGACCGCTTCGCTTGCCTCCCCCTCCCCTCCGCCGGTCATGGGTTCCATCGCTTCAGCACAGCCAGTTCCACTCAAGACACCGCAGCCGACGGCCACCGCCGGGTGTCCTGGTGTGCGCCATGAAGGGTTGACGCAATGACGCCGAACTCCGCCGCCCCCTCCGCTCCGAGCCGGAGAAGCTTCCTCGCCTCCACGGCGGTCGCCACCGCCGTCGTGGCGGGGGGTGTCCCCCTGCTGTCCGCCTGCGGCGGCTCGCAGGAAGGCCGCAAGGAGGGCACGACGTCGGGCAAGGACGCCAAGAAGATCCTCCCGACGTTCGTCGCATCGAACGTCGTGGCGCCCGACATCCCGTCGAAGAACGGCTCGGCGGCCGGCTTCACCAAGGCGATCCCCACGCCCGACCTGAAGACCTCGGTCCCGAAGAAGCTGGGCAGCGGCGGCCGACTGAAGGTCATGGCGCCGTTCTGGGGGACGCCGCCGAAGGGTGAGAACCCGTACTACACGGCGATGAACGAGGCCGTGGGCGTCGAGGTGACCTGGCAGAACCAGGACGGCGTCACCTACGACCAGAAGCTCGGCGCGGTCCTCGCCTCCAGCGACATCCCCGACGTGGTCGTCGTGCCCGGCTGGAACCTGATGGGCAAGATACCCAGCGCCATCAACGCCAAGTTCGCCGACCTGGGCCCGTATCTCTCCGGCGACAAGGTCAAGGCGTACCCGAACCTCGCGGCCGTACCCAGCGAGGCCTGGCAGCGCGGCATCTTCGGCGGTCAGCTGCGCGCGGTCCCGATGCCCGCCTCGTACGTCACGGACATCGCGCCCATGTACCGCCGGGACATCTTCGACAAGAAGGGCTACACCGTCCCGACCAGCCCCGACGAGTTCCTGTCCTGGGCGAAGGAGGCCACCGACGCCAGGTCGAAGGTATGGGCCTGCGACGACATGAAGTGGTCGGCGTTCAACTTCTACGGCGTCTTCCCCGGCAGTGACAAGGCGCTGTGGTGGAACATGGTCGACGGCAAGCTGGTCAACCGCGTCGAGACCGAGGAGTACCTCGAAGCCCTGGAGTGGACCCGCAAGCTCTACGCGGCCCGCGTGGTCCACCCGGACGCGGTCTCCGGCAAGGCGGGCGGCAACGCCCGGAACCGGTTCACCGCCGGTCAGTCCCTGGTCTTCAACGACAACATCTCCGCCTGGTGGGGCTCGGTGTCCGAGCAGGCCACCCAGAAGAGCGACTTCGAGATGGCCGCGTTCGACATCTTCGGCCCCGACGGCGGTGACCCCACCCTGTGGGCGGTGCAGCCCGCCAACATCTTCACCTTCGTCAGCAAGAAGGCGTCCGAGCAGCAGATCAAGGACTTCCTCGCCCTCTGCAACTACTGCGCCGCGCCCTACGGCACCAAGGAGTTCATGCTCACCGCCTACGGCGTCGAGGGCACGGACTACGACATGAAGAAGGGCCTGCCGGTCAAGTCCACCACGGGCGTCAACGAGGTCAACGGCGCCTACGACTACACCGGCAACCCCGCCCCGTACGTCGCCTACCCCGACTTCCCGGAGGTCACCAAGGGCATCGTCGAGTGGCAGCAGCGCATGGGCGCCTTCACCAAGAAGACCTCCTTCTTCGGGCTGACCGTCACCGAACCCAACCGCTGGGCCAACCTCGCCGACAACTTCGAACAGTTGGAGGACGACGTCGTGCGCGGACGCAAGAAGATCAGTGACGTCCAGCAGGCGGTGTCCGACTGGAAGAGCAAGGGCGGCGACGACCTGCGCGACTGGTACAAGAAGCTGCTCGACGACACCGGTTCGGCGAACTGACCCGGGGCCGAGACGAGGAGAAGGCCGTGTCCCACAGCACGGTGCCCCGGCCGAGGGCCGAGGCGAAGACTTCAGGGACGGCCCCGGTGGCGTCCGACGACGCCACCGGGCCCCCGCCCCAAGGCGGCCGGCGCGCGGGCAGGCCGAGCCTCCGCCTGAGATTCAAGCGTGACCGCGCCCTGCTCCTGATGACGCTGCCAGCGGTCCTGCTGATCCTGGTCTTCAACTACATACCGATCCTCGGCAACGTGGTCGCCTTCCAGGACTACGACCCCTACCTCAGCGAGAACGGCTTCGTCGCCATCTTCCAGAGCCCCTGGGTCGGCGTCGCGCAGTTCGAACGGATCTTCGCGGACTCGGACTTCTGGCACGCGGTGCAGAACACGTTCGTGCTGTTCTTCCTCCAGCTCGTCCTGTTCTTCCCCGTTCCGATCCTGCTCGCGCTGCTCATCAACAGCATCGTCAGGCCCCGGGTCCGGGCGGTCGCCCAGGCGGTCATGTACCTCCCGCACTTCTTCTCCTGGGTCCTCGTCGTCACGGTGTTCATGCAGATCTTCGGCGGGGCGGGCGTCATCGCGCAGACCCTCCGCCAGCACGGCGTCGACGGCTTCGACCTGATGACCAACCCGGAGACCTTCAAGTACCTGGTCACGGTCGAGATGATCTGGAAGGACGCCGGCTGGGGCATCATCGTCTTCCTCGCCGCGCTGTCCTCCGTCTCCCACGACCTCTACGAGGCCGCCGCCATGGACGGCGCCGGCCGCTGGCGGCGCATGTGGCACATCACCCTGCCCGCCCTGCGCCCGGTGATCGCCCTCCTGCTGGTGCTGCGCGTCGGCGACGCCCTGACCGTCGGCTTCGAGCAACTGCTCCTTCAACGGCAGGCGGTGGGCGTCGAGGCCTCCGACGTCCTCGACACCTATGTGTGGTGGAACGGCATCCGCAACCAGGACTTCAGCTACGCCGCCGCGGCGGGACTCATCAAGGGCGTGGTCGGCCTCGCACTGGTCCTGACCGCCAACAAGGTCGCCCATCTCATGGGCGAGCAGGGGGTGTACAAGAAATGAGCGCGCTCCTCGACAGGACGGCCAAGCCGGCCGACCGGCGGCCGGCCGCGAAGAAGCAGGGCCGCTGGGCCGCCCCACCCCGCCCGGTCTGGGAGGAGGAGCCCGCCAAGGCGGGACTCGCGGGCAAGGGCATCGCCCTGGGCCTCGCCTGCTTCGCGATCCTCTTCCCCCTGTGGATCGTCGTCGTCACCAGTCTCCAGACGAAGAAGACCATCGACGAGGCGGGCGGCCTGGTCGTCGTGCCCAGGAGCATCACCTTCGTCGCCTACCAGGAACTCCTGGGCGGCGGCCAGGTGCAGCGGGCCGCGCTGGTCAGCATCGGCGTCACCCTCGTCGGCACCCTGTTCAGCATGACCGTCTCGGTCCTGTGCGCCTACGGACTCTCCCGCACGGGCTCACTCGGCCACCGCTGGATCCTGATGACCCTGCTCGCGACGATGTTCTTCGGCGCGGGCCTGATCCCGACGTACCTCCTGGTCCAGGCCCTCGGCCTCACGGACACCTATCTCGCGCTGATCCTCCCCAGCGCGGTGAGCGTCTTCAACATCCTGGTCCTGCGGTCGTTCTTCATGGGCATCTCCCCGGAACTCATCGACAGCGCCCGTATCGACGGCGCCGGCGACTGGCGCATCCTGTGGAAGATCGTGATGCCGCTGTCGAGGGCGGTCCTCGCGGTCATCGCCCTCTTCTACGCGGTGGGCTACTGGAGCGCCTGGTTCAACGCGTCCATCTACCTCACCGACCAGGACATGATGCCGCTGCAGAACGTCATGATCCAGCTCGTCCAGAAGCAGGAACGCCCCGTCGGCCTCGCGGCCCAGATCAACACGGGCCAACTCTCCCCGCTCGCCATCCAGATGGCCGTCATGGTGATGGCCCTGCTCCCGGTCGCCGTTCTGTCGCCCTTCGTTCAGAAGCACTTCAAGAAGGGCATGCTCACCGGGGCGATCAAGGGCTGACCCGCATGGCCCGCCTGACCCCCGCCGTGTTCGGCCGTGCCTGTCACCCGGCCGAGCACGGCGGGCCCAGCAGCCGGGTGCCTTTGTCAGCAGGTGCCCCGCCCCGCCGAAGGGCGCAGCCCTTCCTGGGGCGCGGGGAACTGCGCGACCGGCCAC
>NZ_LIRK01000685.1 GCF_001419765.1 Streptomyces torulosus | reverse complement strand
GTCCGTGTCGGGGGCGTGGGCCTTGGCAACCGTGTCCGCGTGGCGGACGACCGTACCGTCCTCTCGTTCCGCCAGGACGGCGTCGGGGTGGGAGCAGGGGGCCGCCTGCGGATGGGCCGCGCCCCGCACCGTGGCCCTGAGGGCGGGCAGGACGTCGGTGGTGGTCATGGGCTCCCCCTGCGGACGGTACGGCACGCTGCCGGTGAGCCTACGCAAACGGGCGCCGACGGCACGACGGTCCGCCGCCGGGAGGGACGGCGGCGGCAGGCCCTATGAGGAGTCGCTGGGTTCGCGGGACAAAAGACAACGCCCGCGCAGCTCCCCAGCTGCGCGGGCGTCTATTTGCCGTCCGCCGCACCCCCGTCCCCACGGGGTTTCATGGATGGATGTCCCCACCCGGACCGCTCTTCCGGGCCTGGAGTCGCCGCTCAGCGCCCCAGCATCACACCCACGGACGACGCCTGTGTGACCACTGCCTCCCAGCCGCCGAAGGCGTACACGAGCAGGGCCGCCAGGGGGAGGACCATCGCGGTCGCCACCAAGGGGTGGCGGCGGCCCGCCCCGCGCTCGGCGGTGAACACCCTGCGCTCTCGCGTGCGGAGCGCCGTCCGCGGTGCCGTGTGGGCCATGATCCCTCCTCCTGACCGATCTTGTCTGTGGTGCTTGTCGTTGGCAGCGGCGGGTGCCTGACCTCGGGGGACGAGTGCTGCACCCGCCGCTTGACCTCAAATCTAGGCGCGCGGCGAGGAGGGGTCGTCATGCCCTCGTACCGATTGGCGGGCCTCCCGGAGGATGAGCGATGACGTGCGGCGTACTCCCCAGGGTGGAGACGGGGTCCTAGGTCTCGGGGTCTTCCCGGAGGGGACGGCCGGGAGATGCCTGGAGTGTCCCTTCTGTCGGGGGTCGCCACGGGAGGGTGGGAGCGCGCACGGAAGAGGGTGACTTCGCTCACTTCCGCTGCGCCCCGGCGTACCGCCGACGCCGTCCGACGGTCGGCCACGAAGACGATCACCCCACCGCCGCATGTCATGTTCCCGACGTCCCACACCCTGTTCACCCGCCCTCCGTCCGGTTCGCCAATCCCCCCTGCCAGTCCGGACGTTGAGATCATCAGGGAGCCAACACCTGCCCGAACTCTTGTTCCCTGACCGTCTTTCATGTCGCGTGCGCGGGGCCGACAATCGATCGGGGCGCGAGGGCGCGGCCTCTGCGCACGCCCGGCCGTGGAAACGTAAGCTGTGGCTCGTCAGACGGAACGGGCAGCGGGGATGAACATGGCGATGATGCGCCTGAGGCGCGAGGACCCGCGCGTCGTCGGCTCGTTCAGGATCCACAGACGGCTCGGCGCGGGCGGGATGGGCGTTGTCTACCTGGGCTCCGACCGGCGTGGACAGCGAGTCGCGTTGAAGGTGATCCGGCCGGACCTGGCGGAGGATCAGGAGTTCCGGTCGCGGTTCGCGCGCGAGGTGTCGGCCGCGCGGCGGATCAGGGGCGGGTGCACGGCCCGGCTGGTCGCCGCCGATCTGGAGGCGGAGCGGCCCTGGTTCGCCACCCAGTACGTACCGGGGCCCTCGCTGCACGACAGGGTCAACGAGGAGGGGCCGCTCTCGGCCGCCGAGGTGGCCGCGGTCGGTGCCGCCCTCTCCGAGGGACTGGTGGCGGTGCACGAGGCCGGTGTCGTCCACCGCGACCTGAAGCCGTCCAACATCCTGCTGTCCCCGAAGGGGCCGCGGATCATCGACTTCGGCATCGCTTGGGCGACGGGCGCCTCGACACTGACCCACGTCGGTACGGCCGTGGGGTCGCCCGGCTTCCTCGCACCCGAGCAGGTGCGCGGTGCCGCCGTCACCCCGGCCACCGACGTCTTCTCCCTCGGGGCGACGCTCGCCTACGCGGCGACCTCCGACTCCCCCTTCGGGCACGGCAGTTCGGAGGTCATGCTCTACCGGGTCGTGCACGAGGAGCCGCAACTGCGCGGCGTGCCGGACGCGCTCGCTCCGCTCGTGCGGGCATGCCTGGCGAAGGACCCGGAGGAGCGGCCGAGCACCCTGCAACTGTCGTTGCGGCTCAAGGAGATCGCCGCCCGTGAGGCGCAGGGACTGTCGGACGTCCGGCCGCCCGCGCCGCGCACCGACCCGGACCGGCCCTCGGGGCGGCTCGCCGAGCAGTACGTCGAGCAGCGCACGCTGCGGCAGCCGCCGGAGGCCCGTGCGACGCAGCCGAGGACGCCGCTGCCCCGTACCGGGGGCGGATCCCGGACCGGCGGGGATTCACGGACCGGGGGTGGCTCCCGGCCCGGAGGCCGGCCCGCTTCGGGCCGCGGCGCCACCGGCTCCGGGAAGCGGCCCGCGCCCCGCAGCGGCGCCGGGCGTCCGGGTCCCCGTACCAGCGGCACCGGGCGCAGGCCCGCCAATCCGCGGCTGCTGCGCCAGCGGCTCGTCGTGTTCGTCGTGGTGACGCTGCTGGCGGCGCTCGGCATCGCCGCGGCCCAGGGATGTCAGGGTCCGGCGCGCGGACTCGGCGTGGACGAGGTGCGGCACGAGCGGACGGTTTTGGAGCCGGACGGCGACTGACCGTCGCGCGGGCCCCCGGGGGACGGACTGGTTCGGGGCCGCGACCGCTTCGTACAGCGCGGCCCCCGCGTACCGGGGGTTAATCGCAGCCCCCCGGCCACGCCGTCACGCCTGCGGTCGGCCCGTCGCCACCGCGTAGAACGCCACGGCCGCAGCCGCGCCCACGTTGAGGGAGTCGACGCCGTGCGCCATGGGGATGCGGACCCATTCGTCGGCGGCCACCAACGCCTTGGTGGAGAGGCCGTCGCCCTCGGCGCCGAGCATCAGGGCGACGCGGTCCATCCTGTGCGGGGCCGCCTCGTCCAGGGACTTCGCCTTCTCGTCCGGGGTGAGGGCGAGAAGGGTGAAGCCGGCGTCGCGTACCGCGTCGAGACCCCTCGGCCAGGCGTCCAGGCGGGCGTACGGCACGGAGAAGACCGCGCCCATGGAGACCTTGACGCTGCGGCGGTAGAGCGGGTCGGCGCAGTCCGGGGAAAGCAGGACCGCGTCCATGCCGAGCGCGGCGGCCGAGCGGAAGATCGCACCGATGTTGGTGTGGTCGTTGACCGACTCCATGATCACGACGCGGCGGGCGGAGCCCAGCAGGTCCACCGCCGTCGGCAGCGGTCTGCGCTGCATGGAGGCGAGGGCGCCGCGGTGCACGTGGTAGCCGGTGACCTGTTCGGCGAGCTCCGGGCTGACCGCGTAGACGGGGGCCGGGAGCTCGTCGATGACGTCGCGCATGACGTCGACCCACTTGGCGGAGAGCAGCATCGAGCGCATCTCGTACCCGGCGTCCTTGGCCCGGCGGATGACCTTCTCGCCCTCGGCGATGAACAGGCCCTCGGCGGGTTCGCGTCTGCGGCGCAGTTCGACGTCGGTCAGGCCCGTGTAGTCACGCAGGCGCGGGTCGGCGGGGTCCTCGACGGTGATGAGTTCGGCCACAGGGTGATACTGCCTTGTCCTGGGTGTGGTGCCAACGGCTCGGTACGGGTTGGGTTACCCGCGGTTACTTGTTGGGGTTCGGGCCCACGGTCACGACCTCGCCGATGACGATGACCGCCGGCGGCTTGATCTCCTCGGCGACGACCGTCTCGGCGACCGTCGCGAGGGTGGCGTCGACCCGGCGCTGGGCCGCCGTGGTCCCTTCCTGGACCAGGGCGACGGGCGTGTCGGGGGACTTGCCGTGCGCGATCAGTGTCTCGGCGACCTTGCCGATCGTGCCGACGCCCATGAGGATCACCAGCGTTCCGGTGAGCCTGGCCAGGGCCGGCCAGTCGACCAGGGAGCGCTCGTCGTCGGGGGCGATGTGACCGCTGACCACGGTGAACTCATGGGCCACGCCCCGGTGGGTGACGGGGATGCCGGCGGCGCCCGGGACCGAGATGGAGCTGGAGATGCCGGGCACGACCGTGCACGGGATGCCCGCCTCGGCCAGCGCCTGGACCTCCTCCATGCCGCGGCCGTAGACGAACGGGTCGCCGCCCTTGAGGCGGACGACCGACCTGCCCTTCCGCGCGTGCTCGATCAGGGCGTCGTTGATGGCCTCCTGGGCCATGAACCGGCCGTACGGCAGCTTCGCCGCGTCGATCACCTCGACGCTCTGCGGCAGTTCCGCGAGCAGGTCGCGCGGGCCGAGGTGGTCGGTGATGACCACGTCGGCCTCGGCGAGGAGACGGCGGCCCCGCACGGTGATCAGGTCCGGGTCGCCGGGCCCGCCGCCGACGAGGGCGACTCCGGGGGTACGGGTGCGATGGTGCGGGGCGACCAGGGTGCCGTCGCGGAGGCCCTCGACCACGGCGTCGCGGATCGCGGCGGTGTGGCGGGGGTCGCGGCCCTTGGCGTCGCTGGTGAGGACGGCGACGGTGACGCCCTCGCTGGTCCCGGTGGCCGGGGTCCAGGCGGTGGCCGCGTCGGCGTCGTCGGAGCGGACGCACCACACGCGGTGCCGCTCCGCCTCGGCCGAGGCCAGGGTGTTCGCCTCGGTGTCGCTGGTCGCGATGAGGGCGTACCAGGCGTCGGCGAGGTCGCCCTCCGCGTAGGGCCGCTTCTCCCAGGTCAGTTCGCCGGCGTCGACCATGGCCTCCACCGAGGGGGTGGCCGTCGGGGAGACGAGGAGGATGTCGCCGCCTGCGGCGATCAGGGCGGGCAGACGACGCTGGGCCACCTGGCCACCGCCGAGGACGACGACCTTGCGGCCGGTGAGGCGGAGGCCCACGGGGTAGGCGGGATGTTCGGCCATGAGGGTGCGGCTCCTCTGGTGGCGGCGGTGCGGGACGGAGCCCCTGCGGCGTTGGAGCGGCCCCTGACGTGCGATTTTATTGCGCGGGCGAGGGTGTGGCGGGGGCGGGGTGGGATATGTCTCCCCGGCCCCGCCCCCCTTCCGTTCAGCCTCGGCGGCGGGCGTCTACTTCTCGGTGACGCCCGCCGAGTCGAAGGTCGCCACCTCGTGCATCGCCCTCGCCGCGCTCTGGACGACCGGCAGGGCGAGGAGGGCGCCGGTGCCCTCGCCGAGGCGGAGATCGAGGTCGACCAGGGGACGCAGGCCGAGCTTCTTCAGGGCCGCCACATGGCCGGGTTCGGCGCTGCGGTGGCCCGCGATGCACGCCGCGAGGACCTCGGGGGCGATGGCACGGGCGACCAGGGCGGCGGCGCCGGCGCTGACGCCGTCGAGGATCACCGGAGTGCGGAGGGAGGCGCCGCCGAGGAGGAGACCGACGATCGCGGCGTGCTCGAAGCCGCCGATCGCGGCCAGCACGCCGATGGGGTCGGCCGGGTCCGGCTGGTGCAGCTCGATGGCCCGGCGGACGACCTCGGTCTTGCGGGCGAGGGTCTCGTCGTTGATGCCGGTGCCCCGGCCGGTGACCTCGGCGGGGTCGGCGCCGGTGAAGACCGAGATGAGCGCGGCGGACGCCGTGGTGTTGGCGATGCCCATCTCACCCGTGAGCAGGGCCTTGTTCCCTGCGGCGACCAGATCGCGGGCCGTCTCGATGCCGACCTCGATGGCCTTCTTGGCCTCCTCGCGGGTCATCGCGGGACCGGTGGTCATGTCGGACGTACCGGCGCGCACCTTGCGCGGCAGCAGACCGGGGGTCGCGGGCAGGTCGCTCGCCACACCCACGTCCACGACGCACACCTCGGCGCCCACCTGGTTGGCGAAGGCGTTGCAGACCGCTCCCCCGCCGAGGAAGTTGGCGACCATCTGGCCCGTGACCTCCTGCGGCCAGGGGGTGACGCCCTGGGCGTGGACGCCGTGGTCCCCGGCGAAGATCGCGACGGCTGCGGGCTCCGGGATCGGCGGCGGGCACTGGCGGGACAGGCCCGACAGCTGCGCGGAGATGATCTCCAGCATGCCGAGCGCTCCGGCCGGCTTGGTCATGCGCTTCTGCCGCTCCCACGCCTCGCCGAGCGCCTTGGCGTCCAGCGGGCGGATCCCGGCGACGGTCTCGGCGAGCAGGTCGTGCGGCTCCGCACCGGGCAGCGCGCGACGGCCGTACGTCTCCTCGTGGACGACCCAGGACAGCGGGCGGCGCTTGGCCCAGCCCGCCTGCATCAGCTCGGGCTCCGCCGGGAACTCGTCGACGTACCCGACGCACAGGTACGCCACGACCTCCAGGTGCTCGGGCAGGCCGAGGGCGCGGACCATCTCGCGCTCGTCGAAGAAGCTGACCCAGCCGACGCCGAGGCCCTCGGCGCGGGCCGCGAGCCACAGGTTCTCGACGGCGAGGGCCGAGGAGTACGGGGCCATCTGCGGCTGGGTGTGGCGGCCCAGGGTGTGCCGGCCGCCCCGCGTCGGGTCGGCGGTGACCACGATGTTCACCGGGGTGTCGAGGATGGCCTCGATCTTCAGTTCCTTGAACTGCTTCGCCCGGCCCTTCGGCAGCGACTTGGCGTACGCCTCACGCTGGCGCTGGGCCAGTTCGTGCATGGTCCGGCGGGTCTCGGCGGAGCGGATGACGACGAAGTCCCACGGCTGGGAGTGGCCCACGGAGGGTGCCGTGTGGGCGGCCTCCAGGACGCGGAGCAGGACGTCGTGCGGGATGGGGTCGCTGCGGAAGCCGTTGCGGATGTCGCGGCGCTCGCGCATGACCTTGAGGACGGCCTCGCGCTCGGCGTCGTCGTAGGGCGGCGCGGCCGGGCCGGCGGGCTGCCCCGCCTCTGCCTCTTCGGACGCCTCGTCCACCGCGGCCACGCTCTCGTCGGCTGCTTCCACTGCCTCGGCCTCCTCGCCGTCCTCCTGGTCGGCGGCCCTGGTGTCCAGGTCCTCCGCGTTCTGGACGACGTCGGGACGCGGCTCGGCCGCGGCGGCGACCGGCTGCGGTACGACGATCGTCTCGGCCTCGGAGTCGCGGGGAGCGGGGACCGTGGCGACGGGTTCCGCCTGCGGCTCCTGCTCCGGTGCCTCGTCAGCGGTCTCGCCGGGCGCCGCCGCGGTGGCGGGCACCGAGCCGTCCACCGCCACGAACTCACCCGTCGGCTGCTCGGTCCCGGCCTCCTGGGCCGCGTCGGCGGCGTGCGGGGCGTCGGCCGGGGTCCCCGCCGAGGGCTGGAGGACGGCGCCCTGGGGCGCGTCGAGCGGGGAGGGCGTCACGGCCAGGGGGGCGTCGGCGGCCACGGCGTCGGCGGCGACCGGGTCGGCGGGCTGCGCGACGGCAGACTCGTCGGCAGGCGACTCCTCGGCGGCGGGCTCGGCGGGAACGGCCTCGCCGGGCTGGTCCGCCTCCTGCGCTTCCACGGTTACGTCTGCGGCCTCCGCCTCGGTCTCCGACGGAGGGGCGGCGGCCTCGGGGGCCTGCTCGGCGGCGTCCGCAGCGGGGGCGACCGGCTCGGTGGCCTGGGGGCCCTGCGCAGGGGGCTGCGAGTGCTCGGGCTCGGCCTGCCCGGGCTCCGAGGTCAGCGCCTCCTCGGCGACGGCTTCCTGGGCGGCGGCCTGCTCGGCGGCGGTCTCCTCCGCGACGGCCGCCGCCGGCTCGGCCTGTGCGGGCTCCACTGCCGAGGGCTCGTCCGGCTGGGGCTCGACGGGGGCGGCTGTGGCCTCGGCAGCGACCGGCTCGGCGGCGTCGACCGGCTGCGGCTCCTCGGTTTCCGCTGCCGGGGTCTCGGCAGCCTGCGGCTCCTGCCCCTCCTGCGGTTCCGCCGACTGCTGGGCGTTCGGCGCGTCGGGCAGCGGTTGCGCGTCCTCGGCGGGCGGGGCCTCACCGGCGGTCTGCTCGCCCGACGCGTCGGCCGCGGGCTGCTCGCCCTCGGCGGCGGGGGCCGGCTGCTCGTCGGCGGGGGCGGCCGTCTCGGCGACCGGAGCCGCGGGCGCCGCCTGCGCCTCGGGGGCAACGGGCGCCGCCTCGGCGGCGGAGGTCTCGGCGACCGGATCGGCGGCGTCGCCCGGCGCGGCCTCCGGTGCCGTGGTCCCGGCCTCGGCCTGCGGCGGGGCGGGGGCGTCGACCGGCTGGGCGGCGTCCTCGTTCTGCTGCGGGACCGGGGAGACGTCCTGGGCGTCGGCGGGCACCTGGGCCTGGATCGGCTCCGGGCCCTCCGCGGCGGGCGGGAACGGTGTGGTCTCCGGGACCTGGGCCTCGCGGGCGACAAGGGCGTCGAGGGCGGACTCGGTGGGAGTACCGGCGGCGGGCGGCTCGGCAGCGCCCGGAGTGACGGCGGCGACCTCCTCCGGTGCCCGCGCGTCCGGTGCCGACTCCGCGGGCTCGGGGCTCTGCGGGGCGTCGGCGGCGGGCTGCGCCACAGGCTGGGCGTCGGCGGTGGCCGGCTCAGCCACCGTCTGCGTGNNGGCTGAGCCTCCGCACCCTCCGGCACAGCCACCACCTCGACCGGCTGGGCCTCGGCCGCTTCGACGACCGGCTGGGCCTCGGCGACCTCGGGGACGACCGGTACCTCGGCCGGCTGCGGGGCGGTGGCCCGGGCGACGGCCTCCGCGACCTGCACCTGACCGGTGGCGAACTGGGCGACCGCGGCTTCCTGGGCCTGGGCGTAGGCGGCGTCCTGGGCGTCATGGAGGGCTTCGGCGTCCTGCTCCGCCTCCGTGACCTGCGCGGACTCCGTCACCTGCGGCGTCTCGGCGACGACGGCGCCGGGCTGCGCCTCCTGCGGAACGACCGTTTCTGCAGCCTGCCCCTGGGCGACGGGCGCGGGCTGTGTCGTCACGGCCGCGGACACAGGGGTGCCCCACGGGGTCACGCCTTGCGGGGGCACGTCGAGGTACTCGGGCCCGGTGGTGGGCGGGCCCGAGTGGCGTACGGCGGAGGGCGGGACGGGGGCTCCGGCGGGGCCGCGGTCGGCGAG
>NZ_LIRK01000684.1 GCF_001419765.1 Streptomyces torulosus | reverse complement strand
GTTCCCCGCGCCCCTGGAAAAGCAGGGGCCTGCGGCCCCGTGCTTTTCCGATGAAGGCGGGCCGCAGGCCCAAGCCTTCAGCGGGCGCGGGGAACTGCGCGAGCAACCACAACGAACCTGCACCCGACCACGCACCCCCACCCCAACGACGCCCCCGGGTGTAGCCGCGCAGCGACAGGGCACTCGCGTGCCAATGAACAGCGGATTCCCGGGGCCCGAGGGCTACGGTCCGGACCCCTTCAGTGAGTTCTTCGCACGCTTCTTCGGCGGGCCGCGCCCCCAGCGCATCGAGATCGGGCGGCTGATGAGCGGCCAGGCCCGGCAGTTGGTGGCGGACGCGGCGGCGTACGCGGCGCAGCACGGCAGCAGTGACCTGGACACCCAGCATCTGCTGCGCGCCGCGCTCACCGCCGAGCCGACCCGGAGTCTGGTGGCCCGCGCGGGCGCCGATCCGGACGCGCTCGCCGGGGAGATCGACGAGCGGTCGGGCCCGGCCCGGCACAAACCCGGCCAGGGGCCGGCGCCCGCGTCACTCGCCCTGACGCCGGCGGTCAAACGGGCCCTGCTGGACGCCCATGAGCTGGCCCGTGCCGCCGGCTCCGGATACATCGGCCCCGAACACGTCCTGAGCGCCCTCGCCGGCAACCCGGACTCCGCCGCAGGGCACATCCTGAACGCCGCGCGCCTGTCGGCCGCGTCGCTGCCGCCCGAGGCGTCCGAGCCGCCGCCGAACGGCACCCAGCCCGGACTGCCGCGCCCGTTGTATCCGCAGTCGGAGCTGCCGCGCCGCGCGGCCACGCCGACCCTCGACAAGTACGGGCGCGATCTGACCGACCAGGCGCGCCAGGGCCGTATCGACCCGGTGATCGGCAGGGACGAGGAGATCGAGCAGACCGTCGAAGTGCTGTCGCGGCGGGGCAAGAACAACCCGGTCCTCATCGGCGAGGCGGGCGTCGGGAAGACCGCGATCGTGGAGGGGCTGGCGCAGCGCATCGCCGAGGGCGACGTGCCCGATGTGCTGGCCGGGCGCCGTGTGGTCGCCCTGGACCTGTCGGGGGTGGTCGCCGGTACCCGCTACCGGGGCGACTTCGAGGAGCGGCTGACCACCATCGTCGACGAGATACGGACGCACTCCGAGGAACTGGTCGTGTTCATCGACGAGCTGCACACCGTCGTGGGCGCCGGTTCCGGCGAGAGCGGCGCGATGGACGCGGGCAACATCCTCAAACCGGCGCTGGCGCGCGGCGAGCTGAACATCGTGGGCGCGACGACCCTGGAGGAGTACCGCAGGATCGAGAAGGACGCGGCGCTGGCCCGCCGGTTCCAGCCGGTGCTGGTCTCCGAGCCGTCCGCCGCCGACGCGCTGGAGATCCTGCGCGGGCTGCGCGACCGGTACGAGGCCCACCACCAGGTCCGCTACACCGACGAGGCGCTGACGGCGGCCGTGGACCTGTCCGACCGGTATCTCACCGACCGGCGGCTGCCCGACAAGGCCATCGACCTGATGGACCAGGCGGGCGCCCGGGTGCGGCTGCGTTCCCGCACGAAGGGGACGGATCTACGGGCCCTGGAGCGGGAGATCGAGCAGCTGACCCGTGACAAGGACCAGGCGGTCGCGGGTGAGCAGTACGAGCAGGCGACGCGGTTGCGCGACCGGATCGCCGAGTTGAACGAGCGGCTCGCCGAGGGCCGTGAGGGCGACCGGGCCGACGACGGGCAGAGCCTGGGGATCACCGCCGAGGACATCGCCGAGGTGGTGTCCCGGCGGACCGGCATCCCCGTCAGCAGCCTCACCCAGGAGGAGAAGGAACGGCTGCTGGGGCTGGAGGAGCATCTGCACCAGCGGGTCGTCGGGCAGGACGAGGCGGTGGGCGTGGTCGCCGACGCGGTGCTGCGGTCGCGCGCCGGTCTGTCCAGCCCCGACCGGCCGATCGGCAGTTTCCTCTTCCTCGGCCCGACCGGCGTCGGCAAGACGGAGCTGGCCCGGGCGCTGGCGGAGGCCCTCTTCGGCAGCGAGGACCGGATGGTCCGCCTCGACATGAGCGAGTACCAGGAGCGGCACACGGTCAGCCGGCTGGTGGGCGCGCCGCCCGGCTATGTGGGCCACGAGGAGGCCGGGCAGCTCACCGAGACCGTGCGGCGGCACCCGTACGCGCTGCTGTTGCTGGACGAGGTGGAGAAGGCCCATCCGGATGTGTTCAACATCCTGCTCCAGGTCCTCGACGACGGCCGGCTCACCGACTCCCAGGGCCGCACGGTCGACTTCACCCACACGGTGATCGTCATGACGAGCAATCTGGGCTCGGACGCGATCACGCGCCGCGGCGCCGGGCTGGGCTTCGGGGCGGGCGGCGCCGAGGCGGCCGAGGAGAACCGGCGCGAGCGGATCCTCAGGCCGCTGCGGGAGCACTTCCGGCCCGAGTTCCTCAACCGTGTCGACGAGATCGTCGTCTTCCGGCAGCTCACCGCAGAGCAACTGCGGCGCATCACCGACCTGTTGCTCGAACGGACCCGGCAGCGGCTGCACGCGCGGGGCATCGGCATCGAGTTCACCGAGCAGGCCGTCGACTGGCTCGCCCGCCACGGCCACCAGCCCGAGTACGGGGCCCGACCGCTGCGCCGCACGATCCAGCGGGAGGTCGACAACCCCCTGTCACGGCTGCTCCTCGACAGCCGTCTGCCGTCCGGCAGCCGGGTGCGGGTGGAGACGGAGGACGGGCGGCTCGCCTTCCGTACGACGACGCCGCCCGCTCCGGGTGGACGAGACGCGGGCTAGCGCGTCGGGTGCACCACCATGGCCGAGCCGCCGCCGCGGCGTACCGTCTCTGCGGCGGCCAGCCACTTGCCGTTGGGCAGTCGCTGGACACCGGCGACCGCGCCGATCTCGGGGTTCTGCCGGAAGGCGTGCCCGATGGCTTCGAGCTGTCCCTTCAGGGGGCTGTTCCACAGGCCCGGTTCGAGTTCGGTGGTGGTCTGGTTGCGCTGGCTGGCGCGGGGTGCGGCGATGGCGTCGACCAGCGGCAGGCCCCGGTCGAGGAAGCCGGTGAGGGTCTGCAACACGGTGGTGATGATGGTCGCGCCACCGGGCGAGCCGAGCGCCACCACGGGCTTGCCGTGCTTGTCGAGCACGATCGTCGGTGACATGGACGAGCGCGGCCGCTTGCCCGGCCCCGGCAGGTTCGGGTCGTGCACGGCCGGGTTGGCGGGGGTGAAGGAGAAGTCCGTCAGCTCGTTGTTGAGCAGGAAGCCACGGCCCGGCACGGTGATGGCGCTGCCGCCGGTCTGCTCGATGGTGAGGGTGTAGGAGACGACGTTGCCCCACTTGTCGGCGACGGTGAGGTGGGTCGTGCTGTCGCCCTCGTACGTGGTGGGCGCGGTCGTTCCGCCCGTGGGGCAGGCCGCCGGGTGGCGCGGGTCGCCGGGGGCGACGGGGCTGGTGAGCACCGCGTCGTCCTTGATCAGGCAGCCGCGGGAGTCGGCGTACCGCTGCGACAGCAGTTCCTTCGTCGGTACGTCCTCGAAGGCGGGGTCGCCCACCCAGCGGCCCCGGTCGGCGAACGACACACGGCTCGCCTCGATGAGGCGGTGCAGGTACTGGACGTCGCTCGCCTTCGACAGGTCGGTCCGCTCCAGGATGTTGAGGGCCTCGGCGACGGTGGTGCCGCCGGAGGAGGAGGGGGCCATGCCGTACACGTCGAGTCCGCGGTACGACGCCTTGGTGGGCGCCTGGTTCTTGGTGCGGTACGCGGCGAGGTCGGCGGTTGTCAGGTCGCCGGGGCGGGCGTTGTAGCCCGAAGCGGGGTCGACGGGCGGTTTGTTGACGGTGGCGACGATGTCCCGCGCGATGTCGCCCTTGTAGAGCGCCCCGACGCCCTCGCGGCCCAACTCGGCGTAGGTGCGGGCCAGATCGGGGTTCTTCAGCGTCGAGCCGACCACGGGCAGCTGTCCGCCGGGCAGATAGAGGTCGGCCGTGGCGGGGAAGTTGCGGAACCGGGCCTCGTTGGCGGCGGTCTGGGAGCGGAAGGTGGCGTCGACGGTGAAGCCGTCGCGGGCGAGTCTCTCGGCGGGCCTGAGCAGCTTGGCGAGCGGCTTGCTGCCCCAGTTGCGCAGCGCGGTCCGCCAGGTGGCGGGCGTGCCCGGCGTGCCGACGCTCAGTCCGCTCGTCACCGCCTCGGCGAACGGGATGGGCGTGCCGTTCTCCAGGAAGAGGCTCTCGTCGGCGCTGAGCGGCGCCGTCTCGCGGCCGTCGACGGTGTGCACCGTGCGGCTCGCGGAGTCGTAGTAGACGAAGTAGCCGCCTCCGCCGATGCCCGCCGAGTACGGCTCGGTGACGCCGAGGGCGGCGGCGGTCGCGACGGCCGCGTCCACGGCGTTGCCGCCCTTCCTGAGGACCTCGATCCCGGCGGCCGAGGCGTCGGGGTCGACGCTCGCGACGGCACCGCCGTAGCCGACGGCGACCGGCACCTTTTCGACGGGGTCCGTCGCGGCGGACGTCGGCGGCGCCGCCGCCCCCACCGACACCACGGCGGACACCGCCGCAAGAACCGTCAGTTTCCGCGCGACAGGGCGACGCAGACGCATCCGTACCTCCAGTCAACGACCGTTCGCGCAGACTAACGTGGCCGCTGTCCCGCCGTCAGCGGCGTCTCGGCCAACTGGCTGTCCCGTCACCCGTCCGCGACAGGACGCCGTAAGGGGGGATCCGCACAGGTGGCCGAGCGGGCGGCCGGGCGGAGCCGACCAAGGAATCGGACAGGGATTCGGACAGTGTTCCGTCGCGCCCGCTACCATGCGCGGCCATGAATGACGACGTGCGCAATATCGTCCTCGGCGTGATCGCGGCGGGCATCAGTGCCTCGCTGGGCTGGTTCGTCCGGACCTACCTGTGGAAGCGCAGGCTCCGCCGCAAGCAGGCGTTCTTCGGGCTGCCCGAGAACTCCGAGTCGCTGCTGGTGGTCAACCGCGATCCGTCCAGCGCGGACATGGCGGTGCACCGCTTCGACGTGTTCGCGCTGCTGGAGCTGTCCGCCCTGATCAAGGACTGCGGTGCGCACGCTCAGATGATCACGCAGGACGCGGCTCAGCAGGGCTTCGGCGAACGCACCGAGTTCTGTGTGGGCGGGCCCGTCTCCAACCGCCGGATGGCCGCGCACATCGGGGCCATGCTGCCCGGCATACGTTTCAACACCGATCCCGAGCCCGGCCCCGACCGGGCGGCCTTCCACATCGGCGACGACACCTACCGGCTGGAGCCCGGGGTCACCGAGCACGTCCTGCTGGCCCGGCTCACCACCGGCCAGCCCCACCAGGCCCGTCCGGTCTTCCTGTTCTGCGGCCAGCGGGCCATCACCAACCAGGCGGCCACCCGTTACCTCGCCCGCCACCACGAGCGGCTCCACCGCAAGTACGGCACCGGCAACTTCGTCCTCCTGCTGAAGGTCGTCAACTCCCAGGCGTACGGCCCCGATGTCGTCGAACTGGTCGCGGACGTCACCCGCGCCGCGCAGACCCCGCCGGCGGCGCTCCCGGCCAAGGCGACACACCGGGCCTCGTAGGACGGGCTCACAGGTCGGGACGGGCGAGCCCCGCCGACGCGTTCACGCCAACTGTTACCGTCACGTAACTTACCGAGGAGTTACCTCTGGTAAGCCACGGCGGTTACCGTCGGGTCACTTTGCACTGACACGAGTGAGGAGCGACCCGTGAGACACCCGCACGGCAGGACATCGCGCACGGCCAGGGCCCTGCGCACGACCACCGTGGGGGCCGTGGCGGCCACCCTGGTCGCCGGTACGGCCCTCGGACTCGCCCCCGCCGCCCAGGCGGCCTCGGCGGACTCCCCCACCACCCGCTTCGTCGACATCACGGGCGCCGACGGCACGGTCCTCAAGGCCAATGTCGTCGCCCCCGCCGACGCATCCCGCACCTACCCGCTGCTCGTGCTCCCCACGAGCTGGGGGCTGCCGCAGGTCGAGTACCTGGCCCAGGCGCAGCAGCTCGCCAAGGCCGGTTATGTCGTGGTCAGTTACAACGTACGGGGCTTCTGGGAGTCCGGCGGCTACATAGAAGTCGCCGGGCCACCGGACATAGCCGACGCGTCCAAGGTCATCGACTGGGCGCTCGCCCACACCCCGGCCGACGCGCGTCGCGTGGGCATGGCGGGGCTGTCGTACGGCGCGGGCATCAGCCTGCTCACCGCCGCGCACGACAAGCGGGTCAAGGCGGTCGCCGCGCTCAGCGGCTGGGCCGACCTCATCGACTCCATCTACTCCGGGCGCACCCAGCACCTCCAGGCGGCCGGTCTGCTGGACGGCGCCGGCCGGATCACGGGGCGTCAGAGCCCCGAGGTCCAGGAGATCTTCAAGAACTTCTACGCGTCCAACCTGACCAAGGAACAGGACATGATCGAGTGGGGGAAGAAACGTTCCCCTGAGACGTATGTGGATGCCCTCAACACCAACGGCACGGCCGTCATGCTGGCCAACGGCTGGGGCGACTCGATCTTCCCGCCCAACCAGTACGCCGACTTCTACGAGAAGCTCACCGGTCCCAAGCGCCTGGAGCTGCGGCCCGGCGACCACGCCACCACCGAGCTGACGGGCCTGTTCGGGCTGCCCAACGACGTGTGGACGGACACCCGGCGCTGGTTCGACCACTATCTGCGGGGCCAGGCCAACGGCATCGACGACGAGCAGCCCGTGCGGCTCAAGTCCCGTACCGGCGGCGCCTTCGAGGGCTATCCGGACTGGAAGTCGGTCACCGCCACCCGCAAGAAGATCGCCCTCGCGAGTGGCACCACGATCCACGCGAACGTCGACTCGGGCGCGAACGGCGGGGTCGTCTTCCTGTCCAGCGTCCTCGACCAGGTCGTCCAACTGCCGCCCGTGGCCTCGATCCCGCTGCTGCCGCGCCGCTGGGCGGCCGTGTGGCAGTCGGAGAAGTACCGGACCCCGCAGCGGGTGCGGGGCACCGCCGAGCTGCACACCACGGTGACGGCCACCAAGGAGAGCGGCACCCTCGTCGCCTATCTGTACGACGTGGGCCCGCTCGGCCTCGGCAAGCTGGTCAGCCACGCGCCGTACACCTTCCACGGCGAGACGCCCGGCAAGCCGTTCGGCGTGGACCTGGAGTTGTTCTCCACGGCCTACGACGTTCCGGCGGGCCACCGTCTCGCCCTGGTCGTCGACACGGTCGACCCGCTCTACATCGAGCACAACCCGTCCGGCGCGCAGCTGACCTTCTCCTCGCCGCCGAACGACCCGTCGTACGTGTCGATCCCGCTGCGCGAGCAGTGATCTCCGGCTGCCGCCGGGCGGGCCTGGCCCCTGGCTACTGCGCGCCTGGCAGCAGCGTCCCCTTGTGCGACCGGGATGGAGTCCTCGGCCTCGGTCACCCCCAAGTGGAGGAACCGCTCATCGTAGTCGAGGCCCGCGCCCGGTCCAGCGGCGGCGGTCAGTGCTTGAGGATCTTGGAGAGGAAGTCCTTGGCACGGTCGCTGTTCGGATTCGTGAAGAACTCGTCCGGCGTGCGGTCCTCGACGATGCGCCCGTCGGACATGAAGACGACCCGATTGGCGGCGGAACGGGCGAAGCCCATCTCGTGGGTGACGACCACCATGGTCATCCCCTCGCGCGCCAACTGCTGCATGACTTCGAGGACTTCGTTGATCATCTCGGGGTCGAGGGCGGAGGTGGGCTCGTCGAAGAGCATGACCTTCGGTTCCATCGCCAGCGCCCGCGCGATCGCCACACGCTGCTGCTGGCCGCCCGAGAGCTGTGCCGGGTACTTCGGTGCCTGATCGGCCAGGCCGACCCGGTCGAGGAGGGCGCGGGAGCGCTGGTCGGCGTCCTCCTTCTTCCGTTTGCGCACCTTGACCTGACCGAGCGACACGTTCTGCAGGACCGTCTTGTGCGCGAAGAGGTTGAAGGACTGGAAGACCATGCCGACGTCCGCGCGGAGCGCCGCGAGGGCCTTGCCCTCCGCGGGCAGCGGCTGCCCGTCGAGCAAAATCTCCCCGGAGTGGATGGCCTCCAGCCGGTTGATGGCCCGGCAGAGCGTCGACTTCCCCGACCCCGAGGGGCCGATGACCACGACCACCTCCCCCCTGCCGACGGTGAGCTCGATGTCCTGGAGGACATGCAGCTCCCCGAAGTACTTGTTCACACCATGCAGTTCGATCAGCGGATCGACAGCCATGCCCTGCCCGCCCTGTTCGCTCTCGGCCGTGTCGTGTCGCAGGTGCCGCAAACTATCCGCACGCGAGGTGGCTCCGTACGCGACACGCACCGTCGGGGATTAGCCGTATTGTCAGGCACGGGGCCGGGGCCGGCCTCGCCATCCCGCCGCCCGGATGCCCCGCCGCCCGGATGCCTCGATGTTCCGGTGCCCCGGTGCCCCGGTGCCCCTGGAACGCTCACCCCTCCGCGATCTCGGCGTACAGCTGTGACAGCTCGGGTGCGCCGTTGTCGGCCCATTCGTGTCCGGCCTCGACCACGTGGATCTCCCGTCCGGAGGCGAGCCGCACCACGGGTTGGCCGCCCGGCCAGATCTCCCAGCGGGCGCCCGGAACGGTGCGGACGACGACGGTTCCGAGGTAGAGCCCGGCGTCGTTGCCCAGCCAGGTCGCGGTCTCCTCGTCGTCGCGCCAGCGCGGCACGAGTTGGTCGAGCGCCTCCAACGAGTCCGCCGAGTCGTCGAGTTCGACCCCTGCCTGCTGGGCCTGGGCGCGCAGCAGCTCGCATTCGGAGAGGAGTGCGGCGATGCGCTCGTGGCGTTCCTGACTGTTGTCGTCCCCTTCGTCCTCGCCGGCGGATATCACCGCGACTCCCAGGGCGTGCCCATGCTTCTTGCGCCAGTTGCCCAGGAAAGGGATGTACATGCGGTCAGAGTGTCATTCGTACCGCCCTTCGCACCACAGGCGCGCGGAGACCGCCTGTTCGCCCGGAGTTCGCGCCCGGTTCGCGCCTGCCTCATTGACGGGTCCCTGACGCCTCTTTAGTTTCGTGGCGCATCCGTCGTCATCAGGGGAACGGGAGGGTCGCGCGTGCGTCGACGCGTCTGGGGAACGGCTGTCGTACTGGGCCTGTTGGCGGGGGTCGCCCCCGTCGCCTCGGCCCGTGCCGCCACCGGCGGCGCGGGCGAACCGGTCCCGCTTGCACGGCTGTTCGACAACCGGGCGGTCAGTGACGACGCCCGGCCCGGTGAGGCCGACTTCGACGGCTCGGGCGGTTCGCTCTCGGCACGGGACCTGACGGCGGCGGGCTGGACTCCGGGCGGTGCGCTGACCGTCCAGGGCGCCCGTCTGACCTGGCCGGACCGCGCCCCGGGCGAGGCGGACAACGTACGGGCCGACGGCCAGTCCGTCCGGGTACGGGGCCGGGGCGACGCTCTCGCCTTCCTGGTCGCCGCGACGGGCGGCGCCGACGCGAGCGGCACCGGGACGGTCCGCTACACCGGCGGCGCCCGCTCCTCGTACCGGCTGACCGCCCCCGACTGGCGCACCGGCCCGCTCGCCACCAAGGCCGTCGCCCTCCCCCACATCAACACGCCCGGCGGTCAACTCGCCGAGAAGGCACGGCTGTACGTCGTCACCGTGCCCCTGGTGCGGGGCCGGCAGGTGGCTTCCGTGACGCTGCCGCGCGACCGGGACCTGCATGTGTTCGCCCTGTCGGTGCGGCCCGAGTCACAGGGCTGGACCGGCAGTTGGGCGGCCTCCACCTCGGGCTACACCGCCGTCGGCCCATGGACCGACCGCACCCTTCGGCTGGTGGTGCACACCTCGGCGGGTGGGCCCCGGGTGCGGATCCGGCTCGACAACACGTTCGCGTCGGCGCCCGTACGGGTCGGCAGCGCGACGGTGGCCCTGCGGGCGGAGGGGGCCGCCGCTCTCGGGGCTCCGGTACCGCTGTCGTTCGGGGGCCGGGCGGGCACCGGGATCCCGGCGGGCGCGCAGGCGTTCAGTGATCCGCTGGGCTTCGAGGTGCCGCCGGACACGGATCTGCTGGTCAGCTTCCATCTGCCCGGCACGGTGCCGGCCGCGCCCGTGCACCGGCTGGCCCAGCAGACCTCGTACGTCAGCGAGCCGGGCGATCACGCGGGCGACGGGTCGGCGGCGCCCTACACGTCGACGATCACGACCTGGCCGCTGCTGACGGGCGTCGACGTGGGAGGCGGGCCGGGGTCGGTCGTCCTCCTCGGCGACTCGATCACCGACGGGGAGCGGACGACCGTGGGCGCGAACCGCCGCTGGCCGGACGTCCTGGCGGACCGGCTGCGGCAGCAGGGCCGGGTCCCCCACTACGGGGTCCTCAACCAGGGGATCTCCGCGAACCGGGTGGTCACCGACCGCTATCCGGGCGACGGTGTCTCCACCGACTCGGGCGGGGTCAGCGCCCTCCACCGCCTCGACCGCGACGTCCTCGCCCAGACGTCCGCCCGTACCGCCGTCGTCTTCCAGGGCGTCAACGACGTCCGCTGGGGCGGCACCGCGGACCAGGTCATCGACGGGCTGCGGGAGATCGCCGACCGGGGCCACGCACGCCGTCTGCGGATGCTGGTGGCGACGATCGCGCCGTGCGAGGGCGAGGCCCGCTGCACGGCGGCCGCCGACGCCCACCGGGTCGCGGTCAACGAGTGGATCCGCGGCAACGACACGTTCGACGGGGTGCTGGACTTCGACCGGGTGCTGCGCGACCCCGACCGGCCGGCGCGGATGCTTCCCGCGTACGACAGCGGTGATCATCTGCATCCGGGCGAGGCGGGGCTCGCCGCGCTGGCCGAGTCGGTGGATCTGCGGCTGCTCTGAGCGGCGGTCCGCGGGGCCGCTACACGTCCAGGTCCACCACCACCGGCGCGTGGTCCGAGGCGCCCTTGCCCTTGCGCTCCTCACGGTCCACGTACGCGTCCTTCACGGCCTTCCCGAACGGTTCGTTGCCGTAGACCAGGTCGATGCGCATGCCGCGGTTCTTGGGGAAGCACAGCTGGCGGTAGTCCCAGTACGTGAACGGGTGCTCGTACTTGAGGGGGCGCGGGACGATGTCGGAGAGGCCGGCCTCGCGGAGGGAGGCTAGGGCGGCGCGCTCGGCGGGGGTGACATGGGTGGCGCCCTCGAAGGCGGCGACGTCGAACACGTCGTCGTCCGTGGGGGCCACGTTGTAGTCGCCCATGACGGCGAAGGGGCGGCTGCCGGCGGCGTCACCGGCGACGGCGGCCTTGAGGGCCTCGAACCACTGGAGCTTGTACACGTAGTGCGGGTGGTCGACCTCGCGGCCGTTCGGCACGTACACCGACCAGACGCGGACCGGGCCGCAGGTGGCGGAGATCGCGCGGGGCTCCACGGAGCCGTCGTAGCCGGGGTCGCCGGGCAGGCCCTTGACGACGTCCTCCAGGCCGACGCGGGAGATCACCGCCACGCCGTTCCACCGGCCGGTGGCGTGCACCGCGGCCTCGTAGCCCCTCTCGCGCAGCGCGTCGAAGGGGAAGGCGTCCTCGGCGATCTTGGCCTCCTGGAGGCACAGCACGTCCGTGCCGCTGGTCTCCAGCCAGGCGAGGAGCCGCGGGAGGCGGGCGGTGATCGAGTTCACGTTCCAGGTGGCGATACGCATGCCCCACAACTTACCGGGCGGGTCCGACAACGCCGTCCCGCCCGGTCCCCCGCCCCAGGTCCCCTACAGGTCCGCCGAGGTCCCGGGGGCGAGGCGGAGGTGCTCGGCGCCGCCGAGGGCGCCGATCTGGCGGTCGTAGATCGGGCGGGCCAGGTCGGTGAGGAGGGCGTCGTGGATGTCGTAGGCGCGTTGCGGCTTGACCTCGCGGACGTAGTCGATGACCTCGGAGATCTTGCTCCAGGGGGCCATCACGGGGAGCATCAGCGTCTCCACGGCGTGGTCGGGGACGGTCAGGGCGTCGCCGGGGTGGAAGACCCGACCGCCGTCGACGAGGTAGCCGACGTTGGTGATGCGGGGGATGTCCGGGTGGATGACGGCGTGCAGCTCGCCGTGCACCTGGATGTCGAAGCCCGCGGCGGTGAACGTGTCGCCGTGGCCGACGGTGTGCACCCGGCCGGGGAACGCGGCGGAGATCTTCTCGGCGACGGAGCGCAGGGTCCAGATCTCCGCGGCCGGGTTGCCCTCCAGGGCCGCGCGCAGCCGTCCCTCGTCGAAGTGGTCGGGGTGCTCGTGCGTGACCAGGACCGCGTCCGCGCCGATTGCCGCGTCCTCCTCGCTGAACCCGCCGGGGTCGATGACGAGCGTGCGTCCGCCCTTCTCCAGACGGACGCAGGCATGCGACTTCTTCGTGAGCTTCATGGTCATGACTCCATCCTGCCCCCGCGGGACCCCGAGGGCCCGCTCGCCGGTGTTCCACGGGCCAGGTCACCGACCTGCGCGGGCCCGCTGCCGGGGTCATTCCTCGGGGGTGGTCTCCTCTCGGATGATCTGCTGGGCGACCTTGAAGGCGCTGTTCGCGGCGGGGACGCCGCAGTAGACGGCGGCCTGGAGGAGGACTTCCTTGATCTCGTTCGGGGTGAGCCCGTTACGGAGGGCGGCCCGGGTGTGGAAGGCGAGTTCGTCGAGGTGTCCGCCGGCGACGAGGGCGGTGAGCGTGACGCAGCTGCGGGAGCGGCGGTCGAGACCCGGCCGGTCCCAGATCTCGCCCCAGGCGTAGCGGGTGATGAACTCCTGGAAGTCCCCGGAGAACTCGTCCGCCGTGGCCAGCGCCCGGTCGACGTGCGCGTCGCCGAGATCGCCCCGGCCGCCGTCCAGCCGGAGGCGATGGGCAGACCGGATCCGTACGACGCCGGGCTCAAGGTCCGCCGCGAGGTGCTCGGCGACGCGCACGTCGAC
>NZ_LIRK01000683.1 GCF_001419765.1 Streptomyces torulosus | reverse complement strand
CAGTATCCGTGAGGGGTGGCCGGAACCACCCCCGTGGGCCCCGGCCACCCCTCACGGATACTGCGACGCCGGGAGGGGCCGGTTGGTTCGCTCCGGGACCTGCTCAATTCGAATCGCCCGTGACAGACTTCTGAACGGTCCGATTTCTGACGGTCCATCAGATCTGTTGCCGGGGAGGCGCCTTGTCGCACGGTCGCACACCTGTGGTCACCGGCTGGTTCACCGGGGAGGGCGAGGGGTTCCGCCTACTCGGCACGTGCTGCTCGGCGTGCGGTTCGGTGTTCTTCCCACGCGAGGACGTCTTCTGCCGCAACCCGGGGTGCGGCGGGGGCGAGTTGCGGGAGGTGCCGCTGTCCCGGCGGGGTCGCGTGTGGTCGTACACCGACGCCCGTTACCGGCCTCCGTCACCCTACGTGTTCGATCCGGAACTCCCGTGGGAGCCGTACGCGTTGATCGCTGTGGAACTGGCCGCGGAGCGTCTCGTGGTGCTGGGGCAGGCCGTTCCCGGGGTCACCGTCGCCGATCTGGCGGTGGGCATGGAGGTGGAAGTCGTCCCCGGCGTGCTGCACGAGGACGCGGAGACGACCTGGACGACGTGGCACTGGCGGCCGACGGGGGTGACGGCGTGACGGGAGAGGTGGCGGTGCTCGGCACGGGCATGCACCCGTGGGGCAAATGGGGCAGGAGTTTCGTCGAGTACGGCACGGCGGCCGCGCGGGCGGCGCTGGACGACGCCGGGATCGACTGGCGGGACGTCGGTTCGATCGTCGGGGCCGACACGGTGCGTGGCGGCTATCCGGGGTACGTGGCGGGGGCGACCTTCGCCAAGGCGCTGGGCTGGCAGGGAGCGCGGGTCACGAGTGTGTACGCGGCCTGCGCGTCGGGGGCTCAGGCGGTGGCCGCCGCCAGGGCCCAGATCCTCGGGGGTCTCGCGGACGTCGTGCTCGTCGTGGGTGCGGACGCGGCGCCGAAGGGGTTCTTCCGGCCCGCGGGCGGGGACCGCCCGGACGACCCGGACTGGCTGCGGTTCCGGGTTCTCGGCGCGACCAACCCGACGTACTTCGGACTGTACGCGCGGCGCCGGATGGCGGTGCACGGTGACACCCAGGAGGACTTCGCCCGGGTCAAGGTGAAGAACTCGGCGCTGGGGGCGCTCAATCCGTACGCGCGGTACCGCAAACGGGTCACCGCGGAGGAGGTCGCGGCCTCCGCCGTCGTCGCGGACCCGTTGCGGCTGCTGGACATCTGCGCCACCTCGGACGGGGGTGCGGCACTCGTGCTGTCCAGCCTGGAGTTCGCGCGGCGGCACGGTGTGGACCGGCCGGTGCGGATCCGGGCGGTGTCCACGGTGACGCCGCGCTACCCCACCACGGTGCTGGATCTGCCGGACATCGCGACGGACTCCGCGGTGACCGTGGAGCCGAGTGCCGAGACGTTCCGGGCGTCGATCGCGCGGGCGGCGTACGAGGAGGCGGGCCTCGGACCGGACGACCTGTCGCTCGCCGAGGTCTACGACCTCTCCACGGCGCTGGAGTTGCAGTGGTACGAGGATCTGGGGCTGTGCGGCGAGGGCGAGGGGGCGAAGCTGCTGCGGGACGGGGTGACGGCGCTCGGCGGTCGTACACCGGTGAACACGAGCGGTGGTCTCGCGTCCTTCGGCGAGGCGGTTCCGGCGCAGGCGATCGCCCAGGTGTGCGAGCTGGTCCGGCAGTTGCGGGGAGAGGCCGGTGACCGGCAGGTCGCGGGCGCGCGTGTCGGGCTCAGCGCGAACCAGGGGCTGTTCGGGCATGGGTCGGCGGTGATCGTGGTGCGGTGACGCGCGTGGTCGGGAGCGCGGAGTTCGGGGTGCGCTGACGCGTGCGATCGGGAGGCGGCGTTCGGGGTGCGGTGACGCGCCCAGTGGGGGCGGTGGCTCGGCGCCGGGTCGGCCGGGTGTCCGAGAGGGGCGGACAGGTGTGCGTCCGGGCTGTGCCGGACCGGGAATCATGCGTGAACAGCTCATGAACCGGGTTCCGGAGGGTGCGGGCGGCGTCATCATGCTGCCGTGCCTTCCTGGTCGGACACGCTCCGCTTCGCCTTCCAGCCGATCGTCAATCTGACGACCGGAGGAGTGTCGGCGCTGGAGATACTGGTGCGCCCCGAGAGCGGTGACGTGCTGGCGGAGGCCCGCCGGAACCCCGAACTCGACGGCTGGCTCGCCGCGTCCGCGATCCGGGCCGCGGCCCGGATGGAGACGCTGCTGCCGCTACATGTGAACGTCTTCGCGGCGACCCCGGCCGATCTGGGCGGCCTGGCCGCGCTGCGGGACGCCGTACGGGACGTGCGGCGGCTGCCGTGGGAGGTGACCGTCGACATCGTGCCGCCGTACACGCACGTGCCGCGGTCGGCCCTGCTGGAGGCGGTCGTCGGCCTCCGGAGCGAGGGCTTCCGGATCTGCGCGGACGGGGTCGGGGACGGCGACGTACCGCTGCGCACGCTGGTGGATCTGGCGCCCGACCTGGTGAAGCTGGACGCGTCGCTGCTGGCGCGGCCCGCGGCCGTGCGGGCGATGCGGACGCTGTGCGACGAGATGGGCGCCCTGTTGTCGGTCGAGGGGGTGGAGACGGAGGGGCAGTGCGCGGCAGCGCGGGCGGCGGGCGCGCAGCTGGCGCAGGGCGAGTTGTTCGCGCCGCCCGCCCGGCTGCCCGCGGCGGACGTGTACGTGCCGCGCCTCTCCCCTGTGGCCCCGGTACCGGTTTCCGGGCCCTCGGTGCGGCAGTTCCTGCGTCCGGCCGCGCTGTTGCCCGCGTCGGCGTCGGCGGGTGAGGTGCGGGTGCTGCTCACCGGAGCTCCCGATGTGTCGGGGGTGCTGCTCGTGGACGACTGCGGGAGCCCGGTGCGGTCGGTGCACCGGTCGCGGTTCCTGTTGTCCCTGTCGGGGCGCTACGGGCACGCGCTGTACGCCGACCGGCCGGCCGCGCGGCTCGCCGATCCGCCCCGTGCGGTCGGGGTCGACGCCACGGCCTGGGAGGTCCTCGACGTCGTGGCGGTCGGCGATCGGGACCGTACGACGGACGATGTCGCGGTGGTCGACCGGTCCGGGCGGTGCGTGGGTGTCGTACGGCCGGCGGATCTGCTGCGGGCGCTCGCCGAGAGCCGGGTCGAGGAGGCGGCGGGGCTCAACCCGCTGACGCGGCTGCCCGGTTCGGACGCGCTGATGGATGAGGTCGACCGGTGGCTCGCGGAGGGGCGGGCGTTCGCGTTGAGCTGGCTGGACATCGACCACTTCAAGCAGGTCAACGACGGGGCGGGGTTCGCCGCGGGCGACGAGTTGATCCGGTCCGTGGGGCGGGCGTTGCAGCGGGCCGCGTCCGGGGCGACTCGGGTGGGTCACATCGGCGGTGACGACTTCCTGGTCCTCGCCGAACCGGACGCACTCGATCCGTTGGCCGCGTTGATGCTCGACACCCTCTGGTCGGCGGGCGGACACTCGATCACGCTGTCGCTCGCCACGGTCGTGTGCGCTCCCGGCAGCGTCCCGGACCACCGGCAGGCCGCCGCGTGCCTGGCACCGCTGAAGCAGGCCGCCAAGGCGCTGGGCGGGGCCAGTTGGGTG
>NZ_LIRK01000682.1 GCF_001419765.1 Streptomyces torulosus | reverse complement strand
GCCCAGTAGCTCGGGGGTGCGCGGTTCGTCGGCGGGTGCGGGTGCGTCGTGGGTTCTCGCGCAGTTCCCCGCGCACCTGAAGGCTTCGGGCCTGCGGCCCGGCCTTCGTCCTGAAAAGCACGGGGCGCAGTCCCGGCCGCTTTTCAGGGGCGCGGGGAACTGCGCGAACAACCCCCACGCACCCGCACCCGCCGACGCACCCCGCGGCCAAGAGCCAGAACGCGCCCGGCGAAGCGCCGCAGGCAGTGGCACGCTGGATGGCATGCCGGAACTGCCCGAGGTCGACGCCCTGCGGGACTTCCTGGTCGGCGCTCTCGTCGGCCATGAGGTCGTCCGCGTGCTGCCCGTGGCGATCAGCGTGCTGAAGACGTACGACCCGCCGGTCACCGCCCTGGAAGGGCGGCAGGTCACGGCGGTGGGCCGGTACGGGAAGTTCCTGGACCTGGAGACGGACGGCGGCGAGTTGCACCTCGTGACCCATCTCGCCCGCGCCGGCTGGCTGCAGTGGCGGGACCGGCTTCCCGACGGGCCGCCCCGCCCCGGTGGCAAGAGCCCGCTCGCGCTGCGCGTCGCGCTGGAGACCGGCGAGGGCTTCGACCTGACGGAGGCCGGCACACAGAAGAGGCTCGCCGTGTACGTCGTACGGGATCCGCTGAGTGTCCCCGGTGTCGCCCGACTCGGCCCGGACCCCCTCGCCGACGACTTCGACGCGGCCCGCCTCGCGGAGCTGCTCGCGGGGGAGCGCCGCCAGATCAAGGGCGCCCTCAGGGACCAGAGTCTGATCGCGGGCATCGGCAACGCGTACAGCGACGAGATCCTGCACGCCGCCAGGATGTCGCCCTTCAAGTTGGCGTCGTCACTGAAGCCGGAGGAGGTCCGCGAGCTCCACGAGGCGCTGCGCACCACGCTCACGGAGGCCGTCGAGCGCTCACGGGGCCTGGCCGCCGGGAGGCTGAAGGCGGAGAAGAAGAGCGGACTGCGGGTGCACGGCCGGACCGGTGAACCCTGCCCGGTGTGCGGGGACACCGTCCGCGAGGTGTCCTTCAGCGACTCGTCGCTGCAGTACTGCCCGACCTGTCAGACGGGGGGCAAGCCGCTCGCCGACCGACGGATGTCGCGACTGCTGAAATAGCGCGGCGGCGGTCCAGGAACGTCCCCGACTCGGCCCCGTCCATGATCCACAACCATTGAAGGTACGGACCAGGTGCGGGCCGGGCGGCCGGGCCCGGCGGGCGGCTCAGCGCCAGGCCGGGGCCTTCAGTGTGACCAGGAGTTCACCCTCCTGGCTGCGTACCTCGAAGTGGCTGATGTCCTCGCGCTGCATCGAGGTGCCGCCCTGCATCTTGGAGGGGCGGTCCGCGCCCTCGGGGGACTTCCAGTTGGCGGCCGTCTCCTGCGACCCGTCCTTGCCGATCACGATCAGCCGGCAGGCGTGGGCGCCCTCGGCCTCCTTGACCTTCAGCTGGATGTCGCTGCCCCAGACCCGGTCCTCGGCCCTGACCTCGGCCCACACCCCCGACTCGGGGTCCGTGGCCGCGACCTTGTTCGGAGGGGCGCCCGGACCTGCGAGAACGGCGACGGCGGGGCCGCCGACGGCGATGATCACGGAGGCGGCGACCGCGAACAGCCAGCGCCTGCGACGTGCACGACGGCGGGCCGCCACCTCGTCGAGCAGCCGTCCGAGCAACTGCGGGCCGGGCGCCGCGAAGGGGTGCACGGCGCGCGGTGTCGCGTTCCGGTACAGCATCAGCTGCCGGGCGGCGGGACGGAACTCGGTGACCTGTACCGCGCACTGGGGGCAGCCGCGGACATGGTCCTCGAAGTGGAAGGACTCCACCTCGTCGAGCACGCCCAGCGAGTACGCGCCGACGTCGTGATGACGATCCTGGGACCACATGGCAATTCCTCGGGCCGGTGTGCGGTGGGGGTTGCTTCCTGCCCCCACCGGTACGGACCAGACCCGAGAATCACTCAAGCCCCGCGACCAATGCCAACCAAAAGATTCGGAGCCGTGATCTCGGCGGATTGGTCGCCGACCGAGAAAACTTCCCAGCCGCTGCCCGAACCGGCAGTTCACCGCACCGGCACACCTTGGTCACCCGGAGTGTCCGCGGGGCGGCCGTCCTCAGAAGAGATGGATCGCCAGATGGCCGAGTGGCAGACCGAGCCGCCACGCCGGTGTCCATACCTTGGGACCGTCGTCCTCGCCGAGCACCGCCCCGCCCCCCGGCACCGCGTCCAGGTCGGGCGCGAGCAGCTCGGTCTCCTCCAGCCACCGCCAGGCCGCCGCCGCCAGTTCCAGGTCCGGCGCGGGGCCGCCCACCTCCAGCGCCTCGGCGGTGAGGTGGGCCATGCGCTCGCCCACCCAGTCCTGCCACGGCTGGTCGTACGCCGTCAGCGACAGCCAGGTCTCCAGCTGGGTGACGACCCGGATGCCGGAGAGCTCACCGCCGGAGTCCGCGAGGAAGATGGTCAGCGCCAGGGCGTCGCGCCCCGCACGGAACTCGAAGGACGTCGGCGGCATGAGGTCGCCGGTCCGCAGCAGTTCCTCGGCGATGTACTCGGCGTAGAACCACGCCATGGGGACGGTCAGTTCGCCGCCGCCGGCGCCGTCCGTGCTCTCTTGACCTCTGTGCAGCATCCCTTCCTGCCTTCCTCCGGTACGTGCGCGTCGCCCGACACCGGGCCCCGGGGCAGGGCCCCATCCGGAACACGGATGAGGACAGCTGATTGCTCAACAGCGGTCCTCAGCAAGGCGCTTTACGGAGGTTTGACTCGGCCATGAGTTTCACCGCAGGTCGGCCGCGTATCCCGGAAGCACCCGGCGCAGGGCGCGCAGTGCGTAGTAAGCGCGCGACTTCACCGTACCGGGCGGGATCCCCAGGGCTTCGGCGGCTTCCGCCACACTCGCCCCCTGGAAATACACCTGCACCAGTACTTCCCGGTGTTCCGGAGTGAGTGTCTTCACAGCTTCCCGCACATCGAGGGTGGCGACGGACCGCTCGGCGTGGTCAGCCATCACTCGGGCGTTCTCCAGCACCGCGTCCCCCACCTCCGCCGGGCGCGCCTGCCGGGCCCGCCGCGCGTCGATGGCAAGGCGCCGGCCGACGGTGAGCAGCCAGGGGCGCACGGAGTCGAAGTCGTCGGCGCGCAGCGCCTCCGGGTGCTGCCAGGCGCGTACGAAGGTCTCCTGCACGAGGTCCTCGGCGCGATGACGGTCCCCGTCGGAGAGCCGCAGCAGCAGGGCGAAGAGGGGGCGTCCGTGTTCACGCTGGATCTCGGCCAGTTCGTGTTCGGCGGTCGTCCCGTTGGTGATCGTGGTTCCGGCCGTCATGGGCGTATGGGAACGCGGGCGGCTCCCCGGGGACAGGGGCCGGTCACGGGTGTGCGGCGGGCGGTCGAAGCTGTCGACGAACGGTGCGACGAACGGTCTGTCGGCAGGTCGGAGGCGCTGCCTCCGGCCTCCGCACCGCTCCCCGGCCCCGCCCCGCGAAGCCCGGACCTGTGCGAGGGGCGGCTTGATGTCGGCGCCCCGCCCGGCGCCCCGCCCGGGGGTCCGGCTCAGGACGGGCCGGAAAGGGCGTGTGGGGGCGCGGGACCGCTCGCGGGCAGCAGGACTCCACCGAACCCTCGCCGCGGCCCCCAGCGGCCACCGCACGGCGCCGCCGCCCGGCATCGCTCCGCCGCCCGGTTCGGGCCCCGCGGCACACTGGCCCTGCTGGACTCGGGCCCCGCAGCACAACGGTCCCGCGGCACTTGGGCCTCGACCGCTCGACGCGGCTCCGCGTGGCTCTCCTCGTCGGCCGGGGTTACGGGACCACCGTCACCGGCCAGCGGCCCGCCTTCACCAGGCGGATCGCGACCGAGCCGACGATGCGGTGGCCGGCCTGTTCGGAGGCGCCCACCACGACCGCGTCCGCCTTGAGGTCGTCCGCCGCCCTGACCAGCCCGTTGTACGGATCGCCGCGGAACGTGTGGAACTCCCAGCGGGTCTCGAAGACGCCCTTCACCTGCTCGGCGGCCTCACGGATCTGCGCGACGAGGCTCTCGGCGATCTCGTCCGTCGTCCCGGCCACCGGCACCCCGAGTGCCGCGCCGGCCGCCATCACCGGCTGCACGTACACGATCGCCAGCAGCGCCCGCTGCCGCCGGGCGAGGCCCGCCGCGTAGGCCACGGCGCGCAGGGAGGAGTCGGAGCCGTCCAGTCCGACGAGGATGACCTTCGGCCCGTCGGTACCCCGTTCGAACTGGTGCGCTTGCTGATCCGTCACGGTGGTGAGGCTATCCGAGCGCCCTGGCACCGGCGTGCGCCGGGCGGTCGCGGAGAGCAGCGGCGCGAGGGGCGTGGGCAGAGATGCACGGACGGGCGCCCAGGGGGCGCGAAAACTACTCCCATCGAGTGTTTCCATGCCGCCGCTCCGGTGTCGTGGTGGTGCGCCGTTCCCGACTTGGTCGACTCATGAGTCATGACGAAGGATCAGATGTTCACGCGCCGCCGCCTCCTGCTCGGCGGTGCCGCCCTGCTCGGAGCGGCCGGTGTCGCGGGCACGACCGCGCTGCTCACCGGCGAGGGGAGCTCCGGCCCGGCCCGGGGCGCCGCCACGGCCGCCGGTCCCGGCGCCCGTCCCGCGTTCAGGCCCTCCACGTACCGGTTGCAGCCCATCGCCGGATACGGCGCCCCGCCGCCCCGGCGCCGCACCCTCGTCCCCGCCACCGTCCGCAGCCGGCCGTACCTGCGGGTGGACGGACGCGGCCGGACCATGGTGCTGACCTTCGACGACGGCCCGGACCCGCGCTACACCCCCGACATCCTGCGCATCCTCCGCAAGCACGACGTCCGCGCGATGTTCTTCGTGTGCGGCGAGATGGTGGACCGGCACAAGGACCTGCTGCGCGAGATGGCGGACGACGGGCACGCCGTCGGCAACCACACATGGTCGCACCCCATGCTGCCCAACCTCTCCCGGTCCAGGATCCACGCCGAGATGTCCCGCACCAGCGAGATCATCGACAAGGCCTACGGCGAACCCCCGCTGTGGTTCCGCGCACCCTACGGCGCCTGGAACCGCGCCACCTTCGAGTTCGGCGCCGAACTCGGCATGGAGCCCCTGGCATGGACCGTGGACACCCTCGACTGGAGGGCCCCGGCGGCGGCCACCATCGCGGACCGCGTGGAAAAGGGCGCGGGACCCGGTGTCGTCGTCCTCTCCCACGACGCGGGCGGCGACCGCTCGCAGAGCGTCCGGGCACTGCGCGCATATCTGCCCGAACTGCTCGACTCGGGATATCGGATCACGGTGCCGCAGCGGAGATACGCGTAGCACCGGAGAAGCGAATCGGCTCCGGGCCTTCGCCCGCCCGGTCGGGGAACGCTCAGCGAACCTCGACCAGGCGGGCGAACACGACGACGTTCCCGTCGTAGCCGTTCTGCTTGGAGAAACCGCCCCCACAGGTGATGACCCGCAACTCGGGAATTCCGCTGTTGCCGTAGACACGGTCACCGGGGAAGTTGTTCTTCGCGAAGACCTCGATGCCGTAGATCTCGAACACCGCGGTCTTCGCGTCACCGCGCTGCACCTCGACGCGGCTGCCCTTCTTCAGCGCCCCGAGACCGTAGAACACGGCGGGCCCCTGATTGTTGTCGACATGGCCGACGACTACGGCGGTGCCCTCCTCGCCGGGGGAGACCGCGCCGGTGAACCAGCCGGCGAGGTTCGGGTCCTCGGCGGGCGGCGCGTCGACCCAGCCCTGGGCGTCCAGCCCGACGGGCACGACCGGCGCGTCGACCTGGATCGAAGGGATCCGCACCCGGTCGACCATGGCGTACGGCAGGGGATCGGGCACATTGGTGAAGGTGCCGTGGGGGGTGCTGCGGCTGTCGGCGGCGGCCGCCTGGGCGGGCTGCGGCGGTCCCACGTCGAATTCCCCCGAACCGTTCCGGATGAGAGCGAGACCGGTCAGCAGAACCAGCGCTATCACGCCCCACGGCGCGCGCTTTCTCCGCCGCTCCTCCTCTTCGGCCTCGGCCGGCTGGGACCAAGCCATTCGCCATCCCCTCTCGACACGGCCGTCGCCGCGTCAGTCGCGCATAGGGAAACGCTAAGCGCGCCGCATCAGGACGGCGACGGGTCAGGTACGAACGGGTGGCGGCGAGCCGGGGCCCTCGGCCATCCGAGTCGCCGCCCCCAGGAATTTTCTGACGGTCCGTGACCTGCGGCGATATCCGGCGACGCGGAATTATCACGGCGTGTCCGCTCACCAGGACGGACCAGCCCCGAAATGCGGCCCTGTGCACGGCATCTGAGGGTCTATTCGGGAGGCGCTTTCTCGCCGATCGACCGGGGACGGGTCCCGGGGCGTCTTCCGCGGAGGATCACATGCGTACTACTCGTGCCCTGGCGGCTTCGGCCGTCGCGGTCACCCTGGTCGGCCTCGCCGCACCGACGGCCGCCGCCTGGGACCAGCCCACCTCGGTCACGGCCGCCCCCCAGGTCATCGCCCGGGGCGGACAGCTCGTCCTCACCGTCAGCGGCGGCGACGCGTGCGCGACGCCCAACAGCACCATCAGCTCGAACGCGTTCCCCACCACCAACCTCAGGTCCGTCGACGGGCGGACCGCCACGGCGACGGTGCGCGTCAACACCAACGCGAACCCCGGCGCGTACAGCGTCACCACCAACTGCGAGGGCCAGCGCAGGACGTTCAACGACGTCTTCACCGTCATCGGCGGTGTCCGCGGCGGCCTCGGCGGCAGCAGCTCCAGCGGGGCCACGCCGACCGACATCGCGATCGGCGGCGGGCTGGTGGCCGCCGCGGCCATCGGCGGCGGCGTCTTCTGGATGCGTCGTCGCTCGGAGAACAAGATCTGAGGTCACCACGGCACAGGCCCAGGAACAGAATCTGTGGCCTCACCCCCTTCGGAGCACGGATCGCACGCCGTTCAGCCTTTCGCCCCGGTTCCGCTACGGGATACCGGGGCGAAAGGCTGAACG
>NZ_LIRK01000681.1 GCF_001419765.1 Streptomyces torulosus | reverse complement strand
CCCCCACCTCCGTCACCGTCATCAAGGATGCCGCCGGCAGGTTCTTCGCCTCCTTCGTCATCGACACCGACCCCGCCGCCGACCAGGCGCGGATGCCGGAGACCGACCGCACGATCGGCATCGATCTGGGTCTGACTCACTTCGCGGTCCTCTCCGACGGTACGAAGATCGACTCTCCGCGTTTTCTGCGGCGGGCGGAGAAGAAACTGAAGAAGGCCCAGCAGGAGCTGTCCCGCAAGCAGAAGGGATCCAGGAACCGGGCCAAGGCCCGCCTCAAGGTCGCCCGCGCCCACGCGAAGGTCGCCGACGCGCGCCGTGAGTTCCACCACCGGCTCTCCACCAGGCTGATCTCCGAGAACCAAGGGATCGCCGTGGAAGACCTGTCGGTGGCGGGACTGGCCCGCACGAGGCTGGCCAAGTCCGTCCACGACGCCGGATGGTCATCGTTCATCAGCATGCTGGAGTACAAAGCAGAACGATACGGCCGCACCCTGGTCAAGATCGGCCGGTTCACACCGACCTCCCAGACCTGTTCCACCTGCGGCGCAATGGACTGACCCAAACCCCTGAACGTCCGGGAATGGACCTGTACCGCCTGCGGCACCGTCCACGACCGGGACACCAATGCCGCGATCAACGTGAAGACGGCCGCCGGACTGGCGGTATCGGCCTGCGGAGCGCCGGTAGGACCAGGAGCAATCCCGGCACAGCGCGAAGAAACAGGAAGCCACGGATTCCCGACCGAACCCCGTGCCGCATAGCGGCACAGCAACGATCGAGAAGGCCAGAATCCTCGGGCTTCAGCCCGAGGTGCAAGTCAAGTACGCCGCTTCGCCCCCTGACGCACGCGAGCCCCGGCGGCGCGGTCAGGGCCGCCGGGCGCGGAAGCGGAGGCTGCCGCCGCCCTCGTGCACGGCCACGGCCACGTCCGTGAAGCCCGCCGCCTCCAGCCGGGCGGGGAGGGTCGCCGGGTCGACGACGTTCATCGTGTCCCGGATGTGGAGCAGCCGGAACCGGAGGCTGGACCGGCTGTCGCTGCCCGCGAACGTGCCGCCGGGCCGCAGTACGCGGAACGCCTCCGCGAAGATGCCGTCCTGCCGCTCGGCCGTCGGCACGTGGTGCAGCATCGTGAAGCAGACGACGGAGTCGTACGACGCGTCCGGCAGCGGCATGGCCGCCCCGTCCGCGTGCACGATCCGGGCCCGCTCGCCCCACGCCCCGTCCAGCAGCCGGGCGGTCTCGGCGTCGATCTCGACGGCGGTCAGCCGCGGCACCCGCTCCACGAGCACCCGGAGGTTCGCGCCGTAGCCCGGCCCGATCTCCAGGACGTCCGTGCCCAGGTCGACGCCGACGAGCGCCCAGGGCAGCAGCAGCTCCCGGGTCTTGAGCGCCCACTTCTCGGAGCTGCAGATCTTCCGGTGCATCTGGTTCATCGGCATGGGGCCGACGCTAGGCCCGGCCCCGCCGTGTCCACCACGGGCTAGGCTGCCGAACCATGTCGCGAGACGGACAGCCCCGAGTGTGCGCCGTGCCGGACCCCGAGCAGCGCGCCGCCGGTGTCGAGAGACGTCCGCCCGCCCCGCGCGACGGCCGGCACCCGACCGCGATCTTCGTCGGCCACTTCACCATGCCGCGCGGCACCGCCTTCTCCCGGCACTGGCACCCCGTCCACCAACTCGCCTGGTCCGAGAAGGGGCTGGTGCGGGTCACCACCCGGCAGGGCTCCTGGCTCCTGCCGCCCACCCTCGCCCTGTGGATCCCCGCGGGCGTCCCCCACACCACCGAGTCGGCGGGCGACGCGGTGATGCGCAGCCCCTACGTGGCCCCCGAGAGCTGCCCGCAGGTCGACTGGACGGAGCCCACGGTGGTGTCGGTGGGTCCCCTCCTGAGCGCCCTCATCGACCATCTCCTGCGCACCGACCTGATCCCCGGAGCCCGCACCCGCGCCGAGGCCGTCCTCCTCGACGTGCTGCGCCCCGTGCACGTCACGAGCGTCTCGGCCCCCGAACCGCGCGACCCCCGGGCCCGCGAGGTCGCCCGCGCGCTCACCGCGCACCCCGCCGACCCGCGCCCCCTCGCTGCCTGGGGCGCCCACGTCGGTGCCAGTGCCCGCACCCTGGCCCGCCTCTTCGTCGCCGAGACGGGCCTCGCCTTCGGCCAGTGGCGCGAACAGGCCCGGATGCGGGCCGCGATGCCCCTGCTCGCCGAGGGCCTCCCCCTGGAGTCCGTCGCGCACCGGGAAGTACTCGCGCGGGGTCACGCCGATGGTGCGGTGGAAGGCGCTGACGAAGGAGCTGGCGGAGGCGTAGCCGACCCGGTGCGCGACGGACTCCA
>NZ_LIRK01000680.1 GCF_001419765.1 Streptomyces torulosus | reverse complement strand
GCTTCAGCGCCACGGTTTCCCCCTACCAGGTTGTGACCGCAAGCTTTCGTACCACGATAGCCGCCAAGCGCCGTTTACGGGGCGGCTGTTGGCGAGAATGATGCGGAGCATCCGGGCCCTGGTCTGGGGCGCACCACTCTGGCATATGCCCCCGTCATGAGTGGCTCGGAGAGTCTCAGGTCAGGGCCGTGCGCGAGGGGGTTCGCCCATGCGTTCGGCCCTGGGGGAACGTGAGATTTTTTATGGGGAAACGGACGCGGTGGCGGTCGTTCCGGCCGCCTTCCGGCCCCCTGCGATGGCCGAGAAGCATCGGAAGGCCCGCGCGGAGCCGCCGGAATAAACGGAGACACCCTCCTGTTAACCCCCGGCGTACCCCAGAACCGCCGTGAACAGCAACAGCAGGAGGCCCCGCCGTGACCGCAGACGAGATCCGAGGCAAGACGCACGGCACCGCCCCGGTCCCGCTCTCCGTCCTCGACCTCGTCACCGTCGGCGCCGGCCGCACCGCCACCGACGCCCTGCGCACGAGCGTCGCCCTCGCCCGCCAGGCGGAGGACCGCGGCTACCACCGCTACTGGGTCGCGGAACACCACTCCATGCCGGGCGTGGCCTCCTCCTCCCCGGCCGTGATCCTCGCCCACCTCGCGGCCCACACCACCCGCGTCCGCCTCGGCTCCGGCGGCGTGATGCTCCCGAACCACGCCCCCCTGGTCATCGCGGAGCAGTTCGGCACACTGGAGGCCATGGCTCCCGGCCGTGTCGACCTCGGCCTCGGCCGCGCCCCCGGCACGGACGGCGCCACCGCCGCCGCCCTGCGCCGCTCCGCCCGGCTCCACGAGGGCGCCGACGACTTCCCCGAGCAGCTCGCGGAGCTGACCCGGTTCCTGGACGACGACTTCCCCGACGGTCACCCCTACCGCCGTGTCCACGCGGTACCGGGCCCGATCCAGGGCACGTCGCCCGGCGGTGTGCAGTCCCCGCACCGCCCCCCGATCTGGCTGCTGGGCTCCTCCGGTTTCAGTGCCCGCCTGGCCGGCGAACTCGGCCTGCCCTTCGCCTTCGCGCACCACTTCTCCGCGCGGAACACGATCCCGGCCCTCGACCTGTACCGCGAGACGTTCCGCCCCTCCGCGGTCCTCGACGCCCCGTACGCGCTGATCGGTGTCTCGGCCCTCGCCGCCGACGAGGAGAAGGAGGCCCGCCGCCAGGTCAGGGCCGCCGCCCTGAACATGGTCCGCCTGCGCACCGGCCGCCCCGGCCTCGTCCCGACCCCGGAGGAGGCGGAGGCATACCGGTTCAGCGCGGTCGAACAGGACTTCATCGACTCCTGGAACGCCGATGTCATCCACGGCACCGTCGACGAGGTCCGCACCCGCCTCGACGACCTCCACAAGCGCACCGGCGCCGACGAGCTGATGCTCACCACCCACGCCCACAGCCCCGACCTGCGCCTGCGCTCCTACGAACTGATCGCGGGCGCCTACGACCTGCCGCGGATCCCCCGTACCGACGGCGATCGGTGAGCGGCCTCAGATCTGGGGCCCGTACCGAGGGCACTCGGTAGGCGGCCTCAGGTCTGGGGGCAGGCCGCGGCGCCCAGCAGTTCGCCGATCCGTTCGGGCGACACCGCGCGGGAGTACAGCCATCCCTGCCCGGTGTCGCAGCCGAGTCTGCGCAGCCGGGAGGCCTGGGCGTCGGTCTCCACGCCCTCCGCGGTGACGGTCAGCCCGAGCCGGTGGGCGAGCTGGACGAGGGCCTCGACGATGATCTCGTCGGCGGGGTTGGGCACCCCGTCGTCCCCGGTCCCGCCCTCCTGCGGCGTCTCGTACTGGAAGCCCCGGACGAACGCCCCGTCCAGCTTCAGCACGGACACCGGCAGCCGGCTCAGGTACGCGAGGTTGGAGTAGCCCGTGCCGAAGTCGTCGATGGCGATACGGACCCCCATGTCGCTGAGGGCCTTGAGCGCCTGCAACGGGCGGCCGGCGGAGCCCATCAGCGCGGACTCGGTGAGTTCGAGCTGGAGCAGATGCGGGGCGAGGCCCGTCTCGGAGAGGATCTCGGCGACATCGGCGACGAGGTCGGAGTCCCAGACCTGGCGCACGGCGACGTTGACGCTGACGAAGATCGGCGCCCGGCCGGGGTGGTCGAGCTGCCAGCGGCGGGCCTGCCGGCAGGCGGTCGCGAGGATCCAGCGGCCGAGCTGGACGATCGAACCGTCCTCCTCCGCCAGTGAGATGAACCGATTCGGCGTCAACAGGCCGAACTGCGGATGGTGCCAGCGCACCAGGGCCTCCACCCCGCGCACCTCGCCCTGCGCCATCCCGACCAGCGGCTGGTACTCCAGGACGAACTCGCCCCGCCCGATGGCCGCCCGCAGCGTGGACGACAGCGCCTGACGGGTCATCCGGTGGGCGTTGCGCTCCGGATCGAACAGCGTCCAGCGGGACTTGCCGTCGGCCTTCGCCCAGTACAGCGTCGTGTCGGCGGCCTGCATCAGCCCGGTGGCCGTGGTGCTCGCCGACTGCCGTTCCACGACGCCGATCGACGCCGACACGGACAGCCGCTGCCCGGCGAGGTCGAAGGGCGCCTGGAGGGTCCTGAGCACGGACTCGGCCAGGTCGGCGAGTTGTTCGGTGCCGGTGGAGTCCTCGACGAGGACGGCGAACTCGTCGCCACCGAGCCGGGCCACCAGCGGGGCCGTGGCCGGCGCGCCCGCCGAACGGCCGTACGCCGCCGCCTCCGCGCACCGGGTCAGCCGCTCGGCGACGGCCGAGAGCAGCCGGTCGCCGACCCGGTGGCCGAGGGTGTCGTTGACCGCCTTGAACCCGTCGAGGTCCAGATAGACCAGGCCGATCCGGCCGGTGCCGGACTCCTCGTAGGCGTCCCGCTCCAGGGCGGCGGCCAGCCGTTCGAAGAACAGGGTGCGGTTGGGCAGCCGGGTCACCGGGTCGTGCAGTTGCAAGTGCTGGAGTCTGGCCTGAAGTTGACGGTTGGCGCTGATGTCGGTCACCGAGAGCAGGACCGCGCCCTCCTCCTCGGGCAGCGGCGCCACCGACACCTGGACCCACAGGGAGGTCCCGTCGGGCCGTTTGAGTCGGCGTGTGCAGCGCAGCCGGGCCTGCCGGCCGCGCAGCACCTCGCGATACGCGTGCCAGGTGCGGGTGTCCGCGGCGAGGTCGACCAACTCGGCCGCGACGCGCCCCGCGAGCGGCCCGGCCACCCCGTTCCCCAGCAGTGTCTCCATCGCCGCGTTCGCGGTGACGACCCGCCCTTCGCGGTCGACGACGGCCATGGCCAGCGGCGCCGCGGAGAAGGCGGAGGGAGTGCTCTCGACCACCGCCCTGCCCGACGCGTCCGCCGTGCCCGACGCCGCTGACACATCTGGCGCTTCGGCGTGACGCTCTGTAGTCGCTGACCGGACGAGGTCTGCCGCGGGCGCCGGCCCTTGGGACGTTCCGCTCACCGTTCGCTCCCGCAGTGCACTCGTTTTTCGTATGGATCTCGATTGTGTCTTCGGAGCGGCCGAACTAAGTACGAAGGGCGCTCTGGCCGTGTCCGTGCAGGAAAGTGTGCCGATCATAGAGGTTGCCCCCAGGGCCTTCTAGCCACTCTCCAGTCTCCCTGAACAACGACCAGATCTGACAGATCGTTTCTGCCCCGAGCTGAACGGCTTCCCGGAATCGTCGACCGCTTGTGACGTTCCGTGAGTGCACGGGGTGTCGCCCCGAGGGGACTGTACGACCGTCCCTCACCCGTCTGATGTAGACAAACAGGGCAAAGTACTACTAATTCGGAAAATCTGGACGCGGCGTCCCAAGACTCGCGTTCGGAGGTCCCCGTGCAGCGTCCGCACCCCTGGAAGGGGCCTCTCCGGCAGGGACTCCTCGACGGCCGTGTGCCCACGTTGCGCAGTACGGCGGCCATGCTGACCTCGCTGACCGCCCTCGCCGCGACCTCCCTGATCGCGGCCCCGTCGGTCGCCGTCCCCCTGTCCGAGGCGTGCGCCCTGCGCAGGACCGAGGCGCATCACTCGGAGGGTCTCGACACCTGGAACGCCGCCTATCCGCGCCCCACGCGCGACCTCGACGCCGTACTGGTGTTCCTTTCCTTTCCGGACTCCACCCCCGTCACCTCCCCGGAACAGCTGACCGCCGATCACTTTCCGGACACCAGCCAGTTCTTCGAACGCGCCTCCTACGGCAAGTTCGCCCTCCGTCCGCATCCGCACCGCCAATGGCTGCAGATGCCGCGCCGCTCCACGTCGTACGCCATACGGCGGGACTGGAACGCGCCGCACCGGGCCGCCTATCTGAAGGACGCCCTCGCGACCGCCGACCCGTACATCGACTTCTCCCGCTACGACATCGTGTACTTCATCGCCGACCCGCACGCGCCCGGCGTCGACTCGGACGCGACGAAGGTGGTGAACCTGGAGTCGCCCCTGGAGGTCGACGGGACGGGTCTGCGCCGCGTCGTCACCGTGTTCGAGAAGCATCCGCCGGACCGTCTCGTCCTCGCCCATGAGACCGGCCATGTCTTCGACCTGCCCGACCTCTACCACCGGCCCGTCGACGGCAAGGGCGACTGGGACACCCATGTCGGCGACTGGGACCTCATGGGCAGCCAGTTCGCTCTCGCGCCCGATTTCTTCGCCTGGCACAAGTGGAAGCTGGGCTGGCTCGAACAGCACCAGGTGGCGTGCGTGCGCGGCGCCGGTGTCACCCGACTGACGCTGGAGGCGGTGGGAGCGGGACCGGCACGGACGGCGGAGGGGGCGGTGCAGGCTG
>NZ_LIRK01000068.1 GCF_001419765.1 Streptomyces torulosus | reverse complement strand
ACGTGCAGGGTCTTCGGCAGGACGCGTTCCCGCAGCGCCTGCACCATCTTGATGACGCCGCCGACACCGGCGGCGGCCTGGCTGTGCCCGATGTTGGACTTCAGGGAGCCCAGCCACAGCGGACGCCCGTCGGGCCGGGACGCGCCGTACGTGGCGAGCAGCGCGTCGGCCTCGATGGGGTCGCCGAGCCGGGTGCCGGTGCCGTGGGCCTCGACGGCGTCGATGTCGGCGGCGGTGAGCCCGGCGTCGGCGAGCGCGTCGCGGATGACGCGCTGCTGGGAGGGCCCGTTGGGGGCGCTGAGCCCGTTGGAGGCGCCGTCCTGGTTGACGGCCGTGCCGCGGACGACCGCCAGCACGGGGTGTCCGTTGCGCAGCGCGTCGGAGAGGCGCTCCACGACGAGGACGCCGGCGCCCTCGCTCCACCCGGCGCCGTCGGCGACGGCGCCGAACGCCTTGCAGCGCCCGTCGGGGGCGAGGGAGCCCTGCCGGGAGAGCATCACGTGCACGTCGGGCGTGGACATCACGGTGACTCCGCCGGCCAGCGCCAGATCGCACTCGCCGGCCCGCAGGGACCGTACCGCCAGGTGCAGGGCGACCAGGGAGGAGGAGCAGGCGGTGTCCACGGTGAGGGCGGGGCCCTCCAGGCCGAGCACGTAGGAGATCCGCCCGGAGAGCACGCTGTTGGAGACTCCGGTGGAGCCGTGGCCGTCGACACGGCCCTCGGTGGCGGTCAGCAGGGCCGCGTAGTCCTGCTGGGAGACGCCGGCGAAGACGCCCGTGCGGCTGCCCTTCAGGGTGAGGGTGTCGATCCCGGCGCGTTCGAGTGCCTCCCAGCTGCTCTCCAGCAGGAGCCGCTGCTGCGGGTCCATGGAGTGCGCCTCACGCGGGGAGATCCCGAAGAACGCGGCGTCGAAGGAGGCGACGTCGTCGAGGAAGCCGCCCTCTCGGACGTAGCAGGTGCCCTCCTTCGACGGGTCGGGGTCGTAGAGGGAGGCCAGGTCCCAGCCCCGGTCCGTGGGGAAGGGACCGATGGCGTCGCGGCCCTCGGCGACGAGCCGCCACAGGTCGTCCGGTGACTGCACGCCGCCCGGGTAGCGGCAGCCCATGCCGACCACGGCGATCGGTTCCCGGGCCGCCGACTCCAGTTCGCCGAGGCGCCCCCGCGTCCGGTGCAGTTCCGCGGCGACCTGCTTGAGGTAGTCGCGGAGTTCCTTGCCATCAGCCATGTGAACCGTTCACTCCTTGCCGAGTTCCGAGCGGATGAAGTCCAGCAACTCGTCGTCCGAGGCGGCGGCGAGCCGCTCCTCGACGTCGGTGCCGCCCGTCTGGGGGGCCGTGCCCACACCCGCGAGCGCCCGCAACCGGGCGGTGGCCCGGGGCCGTTCGGGGTCGTCGGCGGCCAGTTCCGCGAGGGCCGCCTCCAGTTGGTCGAGCAGGGCGGGCAGCGCGGGCCGCTGCCGGGCGTGCGCGGGAGCGGCCTGGTCGACGAGGCGCCGCTCCAACTGCTCGGCCAGAGCGGCGGGGCTGGGGTGGTCGAAGACGAGGGCGGCGGGCAGCGGCAGCCCCGTGGCGGCGGCGAGGCTGTTGCGCAGCTCGACCGCGGTGAGCGAGTCGAACCCTGCCTCGCGGAACGACCGGCGCGGGTCGAGGCTGTCGGGCGACGGATAGTCGAGGACGGCGGCGGCCCGCGACCTGACCAGGTCGAGCAGCGCCCGGGACCGTTCGGCGGGGGGCAGCGCGGCCAGCCGTTCCGCCACCGCGGCGCCGGACGGCGCGCCGTCCGCGGAGGTGCCGCCGTGGGTGTCCTGCGGTCGGGCGGGGCCCCGCTCCCGCCCGGGCGGCGGGACGAGGGTGCGCAGGGCGGCGGGCAGCGTGCCGGCGGTGGCGCGGTCCCGCAGGACGGCGGGGTCGGTGCGCAGCGGCACGAGGACGGCTTCCCCGGCCGCCCAGGCCCGGTCGAACAGGGCGAGTCCCCGCTCGGCGTCCAGCGGCAGCACACCGGCTCGGGCGAGCCGCCGCAGGTCGACCTCGGCGAGCCGGCCGCCCATGCCGCCGCCGGTCCCCCACAGCCCCCAGGCCAGCGAGGTCGCCGGCAGCCCCTGGGCCCGGCGGTCGCGGGCGAGGGCGTCCAGGTAGGCGTTGGCGGCGGCGTAGTTGCCCTGGCCCGCGCCGCCGAGGGTGCCGACGGCGGAGGAGAACAGCACGAAGTGCGACAGGTTCGCGTCGCGGGTCAGTTCGTGCAGGTGGTGGGCGGCGTCGGCCTTGGGGCCGAGGACGGTGTCCACGCGTTCGGGGGTGAGCGCGGTGACCACGCCGTCGTCGACGACGCCCGCCGTGTGGACGACCCCGGTCAGCGGCCGGTCGGCCGGTACGGCGGCGAGGACGGCGGCGAGCGCCTCCCGGTCGGACACGTCGCAGGCCGCGAACGTGACCCGGGCGCCCTCCCGTTCGAGGTCGGCCGCGAGCGCCTCCGCGCCGGGCGCGTCGGCACCGCGCCGGCTGACGAGCAGCAGGTCGCGCACACCGTGGCCGGCGGCGAGGCGCCGGGCGACGAGCCCGCCCAGTTCCCCGGTGCCGCCGGTGACCAGGACCGTGCCGTGTGCCGCTACGGGGGTGTCGACGGGCGGAGCCTCGGCGGGAACGAGCCGTGGCACGCGCAACTGTCCACCGCGTACGGCGATCTGGGTCTCGGACCGGGCCAGGGCGGTGGCCACGGCGGACGCCAGGGCGACCACGTCGCCGTCGTCGTCCTCCAGGTCGACCAGCAGGAACCGGTCGGGGTGCTCGGCCTGCAGGGTCAGCAGCAGTCCCCACGCCGCCGCACCGGCCGGGTCCCCGGTGGTCGCGCCGCCGCTCACGACGACCACCCGGTGGTCCGCCGACCGCTCCTCCGCCAGGACGGCCTGCACCCGGGCGAGCGTGTCGTGCGTGACACGGCGTACGGCCTCCGGGCCACCTCGGTCCCGGTCTCCGTCACGGTCGGCACCGGACTCCGTCCGCAGGGGCGGCTCCAGGGGCAGGACGAGGAACTCCGCGGCCTCGTCCACGGTCGACACGTCGGGCCGGACGACCGTCGTGTTCCCGGCGTGCAGGGCGAGGGCCTTGGCCAGCAGTCCGGCCCGCCCGTCCGGCTGCCCCAGCACCGCCCACCGCGTCCCGGCCGGGGCGACGCCCTCCACGGGCTCCCAGGCCGTCGTGTAGAGGTCCCCGTTCCCGGTGCGGGGCTCCTCGACGGAGTCCCGCACCGTCTCCAGCCAGTAGGCGTCCCGCTGGAAGGCGTACGTGGGCAGCTCCACCCGGTGCGCGCCGCTACCGGCCAGGAACGCGGCCCAGTCCACGCCCACCGACCGCACGTGCAGCCGCCCCAACGCGGTGACGAGCGAGCGCGTCTCGTCCCGCCCCTTGCGCAGGGCGGGGAGCGCGAGCAGCTCGGGCACGGTCTCCTGGATGAGGGAGACGAGCGAGCCGTCCGGGCCGACTTCGAGGACCGTGCTCACATCCTGGGCACGAGCGGCACGCACCCCGTCGGCGAACCGGACCGTCTCC
>NZ_LIRK01000679.1 GCF_001419765.1 Streptomyces torulosus | reverse complement strand
GGGTCACGGGGGTGCGGCCGGGGGGCTCGATGGGCCGTGAGGTGGTCCTGGTGGGGACCATCGGGCGGAGTCCGCTGATCGACGGGCTGGTGAGCGCGGGGAAGCTCGACGTCAGCGGGGTGCGGGGGAAGTGGGAGACCTCGTTGCAGACGGTCGTGGAGCGGCCGATGCCCGGGGTGGAGCGGGCCTTCGTGGTCGCGGGCAGCGATCCGCGCGGCACGATCTTCGGGGTATACGACGTGTCGTACGGCATCGGGGTCTCCCCCTGGTACTGGTGGGACGACGTGCCGCCGGTGCGCCGGGACGAGGTGTACGTGCTGCCGGGCCGGTACAGCCAGGGCACGCCGGCGGTGAAGTACCGGGGGGTCTTCATCAACGACGAGAACCCGGCGCTCGGGACCTGGGCGCCGGCGTTCTTCGGCCCCGGCAAGGCGCCCGGGTATCCCGGGGGGTTCACCGCCGACTTCTGGGCCAAGGTCTTCGAGGTGCTGCTCCGGCTGAAGGGGAACTACGTCTGGCCGGCGGTGTGGGGGCGGGCGTTCGCCGAGGACGACCCGGAGAACCACGCGCGCGCCAAGGAGTACGGGATTGTCATGGGCACGTCTCACGAGGCGCCCATGATGCGGGGCATCGAGGAGTGGAACCGCCATGCCGTGCCGGCGGTCAGGGACTCCTCCGGGGCGATCGTGACCCCCGGCCGCGACCCCTACGGGGGCACCGGGGAGTGGTCGTACCGGCGGAACGCCGAGGCCGTCCGGGCCTACTGGCGGGACGGCATCCGGCGCATGGTCGACGAGGACTTCGAGGGTGTCGTCACCCTGGGGATGCGGGGGAACGGCGACACGAGCCTGCCCGACGGCGACGGCATCGAGCTGATGACGGAGATCATCGCGACGCAGCGCCGGATCATCGAGGAGGTGACCGGGAGGCCGGCGGACGAGACCCCGCAGGTGTGGACCCTCTACAAGGAGGTCCAGCGGTACTGGGACCGGGGCCTCAGGGCGCCCGACGATGTGACGGTCGTCCTGACGGACGACAACTGGGGGAACATCCGTAAGCATCCCGACCCACGGGAGCCACGACCCGGGGGCTACGGGTTGTACTACCACTTCGACTATGTGGGCGTCGGCCGCAACTACAAGTGGGTCGACACGGCGAACCTCGCCAACCTCTGGGAGCAGCTCCACGCGGCCGACGCCTACGGCAACCACGGTCTGTGGGTGGCGAACGTCGGCGACCTGAAGGGGAACGAGCTGCCCACCGAGTTCTTCCTGAACTATGCCTGGAGGCCCGGCCGTTGGGGGCTGGAGAACCTGGAGGAGTGGGAGCGGGGGTTCGCCCGGCAGAACTTCGGCGGGCGGTTCGCCGCCGAGATCGCCGAGGTGCTGAGCGCGTACGGGCAGTTGCAGGCCCGCCGCAAGCCCGAGCTGCTGAACCGGCGGATCACCCTCGACCCGTCGCAGGACCCGACGAAGGACGAGCGGGCGATCGTCTACGACGACAAGGAGACGCCGTTCTTCTTCGGGCACCACGAGCTCGAGCGCGTCACCGAGGAGTGGCGCGCGCTGGCCCGGCGGACGGAGCGGCTGGGGCGGAAGCTGCCGGCCGGTGTCCAGGACGCGTGGTTCGAACTGGTCGGCTACCCGGTGCTGGCGACGGCGAACCTGTACGGGTTACGGGAGGACGAGTTCAAGAACCTGCTGTACGCGCGGCAGGGGCGGGCGGCGACGAACGACCGGGCGGCCGCCGCGGAGGCGGGCCTGGCCAGGGACTTCGCCCTCGCCGATCGCTTCAACACCGAGGTCGCCGACGGGAAGTGGCGGGGTTTCCAGACCCAGCCGCACATCGGGTACGGGGATGTCGAACGCTACGGCCCCAACGCGGGATGGCAGCAGCCGGAGAAGGACCACCAGGCGCTGCCGGACGAGATCTTCCCCAAGGTGCGGCGGATCGAGGTTCCGGAGGCCGCGGAACTGGGAGTCGCCGTCGACGGGGCGGACGACCGGGGGGCGTGGTGGCCGGGCAGCGCGTCCGGGGCGGCGGCCGTGCTCCCGGTGTTCAGCCCGTACCAGACGCGGCCCCGGCAGTACGTCGAGATCTTCAACCGGGGCCGTACGCCCTTCTCGTACCGCGTCGAGCCGTCGGTGCCGTGGCTGGTCGTGGACCGGTCGCGCGGCCGGGTCGACCAGCAGGTCCGGGTGGCCGTCCGGGTGGACTGGGCGGGGGTGCCGGCCGGCGGCGCGGAGGG
>NZ_LIRK01000678.1 GCF_001419765.1 Streptomyces torulosus | reverse complement strand
CCCGAGAACCCCCACCCACATGTGACCCGGACTACGCACCTGGCCCTCACGAATGCAGCGCCGCTCCTACGCCACGGAACTCGATCCGCGGGTCCGGGCGGCCGTGGAGGAGGCAGCGGCCCCGTTGATTCCTCCCCGCACCGCCGAGGAGGCCCGGCTGCTGGCTTCCTGCGGTCCGCTCGTGCTGGAGCTTCTGCCGGGGCCGGAGGGGCTCACGGACCGTGAGGCGCGGGCCGTGGTCCTCGCCGCGTCCCTCGTGGGCACCGATGCCGCTCTGCCCGTCCTCGCCCGCTTCCGGTCCCACCCGTTCCCGTCGGTCCGCGCCCAGCTCGCCTGGACCTGGCACCGGTTCGACACTCGTCGACGACCTCGACTCCGCCGCGCTCCGTGCCGCCCTGCTACCCGGGCGACTGCGCGCACTCGTCGTCCAGGACAACCGAATGCTGCGGAATCTGGACTTCCTCAGGGGGCTGGACCGGCTCACTCATCTGGACATCCACGGCACCGGTCCCCACGTCGACGATCTGACGCCGCTGACCGAACTTCCGCTCACCTGGCTGGCCTTGAATAGCCTTCCGGGTCTGGAAAAGGCCCCGCGCACTTCATGTTCTCTCGGCTTCACCGACGCTGGGGGCGCTGGACCTCGGTATCCCGTTGTGCGCCGATTCCGTCGACGAGGCCCTTCCGCCCGGGTTGCCGCTGGAGTATCTGCGATTCACCAGAAGCACACTCAAGCACACCGCTCTGCGCGGACTCGGACAACTGCGCTCAGTGAAGACCCTGAGCCTTGCCAAGCTTCTCGAAAGGCTCACCGCGGACGACTTCGGGGAGATCGCCCGCATGCCCGCCCTGGAGAATTTGCGCGTCAACTGGAACGCCGTCGGGTGGGAAGCGGGCCCCGTTCTGCCGAACGTCACCCATCTACGGCTCAACTCGTTCACGGGGACCGAGGACCTCTCGAAAGTGCCGGAGCTCTTTCCGAACCTGCGGACCGCCACAATTCACCTCGCGCCGGACGTCGACACGGTCCCGGAGCGCGTTCTCGGGCTTCTGCCGGTGCCGGTCGTCGTCGAACGGTCGGACAGCGTGCTCTGAGCCCACACACGCCGTCCGCCACGCGAAAAGGGGCTGCCCCGGGACCGAAGTCCCGGGGCAGCCCCTTTTGACGCTCAAGCCTCGCGCAGCGGGCTACGCGTCCTTGCTCAGGTTCGGACCGGCGCCGCCGGCCGCCTGCTCGATCGGCGGGACGTCGGGCAGCGCCGACTTCTCCTCGCCGCGGAAGGTGAAGGTCTGGGCCTCGCCCTCGCCCTCCGTGTCGACGACCACGATGTGACCGGGGCGCAGCTCGCCGAAGAGGATCTTCTCGGAGAGCGTGTCCTCGATCTCGCGCTGGATGGTCCGGCGCAGCGGCCGGGCGCCCAGCACGGGGTCGTAGCCCTTCTTGGACAGCAGCTCCTTCGCGGACTGGGAGAGCTCGATGCCCATGTCCCGGTCCTTGAGGCGCTCGTCCACCTTGCCGATCATCAGGTCGACGATCCGCAGGATGTCGGCCTGGGTGAGCTGCGGGAAGACGACGACGTCGTCCACACGGTTGAGGAACTCGGGCCGGAAGTGCTGCTTCAGCTCGTCCGAGACCTTGTTCTTCATGCGCTCGTAGTTGGTCTTCGTGTCACCCGAGGCCGCGAAGCCCAGGTTGAAGCCCTTGGAGATGTCCCGCGTGCCGAGGTTGGTCGTCATGATGATGACCGTGTTCTTGAAGTCCACGACCCGGCCCTGGGAGTCGGTCAGACGACCGTCCTCCAGGATCTGCAGCAGCGAGTTGAAGATGTCCGGGTGGGCCTTCTCGACCTCGTCGAAGAGGACGACGGAGAACGGCTTGCGGCGGACCTTCTCGGTCAGCTGGCCGCCCTCCTCGTAGCCCACGTAGCCGGGGGGCGAACCGAAGAGACGCGACACCGTGTGCTTCTCGCTGAACTCCGACATGTCGAGGGAGATCAGCGCGTCCTCGTCGCCGAAGAGGAACTCGGCGAGCGCCTTGGACAGCTCGGTCTTACCGACACCGGACGGGCCGGCGAAGATGAACGAGCCACCGGGACGCTTCGGGTCCTTCAGACCGGCGCGCGTACGGCGGATCGCCTTCGACAGCGCCTTGACGGCGTCGTCCTGGCCGATGACCCGCTTGTGCAGCTCGTCCTCCATGCGCAGCAGGCGGGAGGACTCCTCCTCGGTGAGCTTGAAGACCGGGATGCCCGTGGCCGTGGCGAGGACCTCGGCGATCAGCTCGCCGTCGACCTCGGCGACGACGTCCATGTCGCCGGCCTTCCACTCCTTCTCCCGCTTGGCCTTGGCGGCGAGGAGCTGCTTCTCCTTGTCGCGCAGGGAGGCGGCCTTCTCGAAGTCCTGCGAGTCGATCGCGGACTCCTTGTCGCGGCGGACACCGGCGATCTTCTCGTCGAACTCGCGGAGGTCCGGCGGCGCGGTCATCCGGCGGATGCGCATCCGGGAACCGGCCTCGTCGATCAGGTCGATCGCCTTGTCCGGCAGGAAGCGGTCCGAGATGTACCGGTCGGCCAGGGTGGCGGCCTGGACGAGGGCCTCGTCGGTGATGGAGACGCGGTGGTGGGCCTCGTACCGGTCACGGAGACCCTTGAGGATCTCGATCGTGTGCGGCAGGGACGGCTCCGCGACCTGGATGGGCTGGAAGCGGCGCTCGAGGGCCGCGTCCTTCTCCAGGTGCTTGCGGTACTCGTCCAGCGTGGTGGCACCGATGGTCTGGAGCTCACCGCGGGCCAGCATCGGCTTCAGGATGGAGGCCGCGTCGATGGCGCCCTCGGCGGCACCCGCACCGACCAGCGTGTGCAGCTCGTCGATGAACAGGATGATGTCGCCGCGGGTGCGGATCTCCTTGAGCACCTTCTTCAGGCGCTCCTCGAAGTCACCGCGGTAGCGGGAGCCGGCGACCAGCGCGCCGAGGTCCAGGGTGTAGAGGTGCTTGTCCTTGAGGGTCTCGGGCACCTCGCCCTTGACGATGGCCTGGGCGAGGCCCTCGACGACGGCGGTCTTGCCGACGCCGGGCTCACCGATCAGGACCGGGTTGTTCTTGGTACGGCGGGACAGCACCTGCATGACCCGCTCGATCTCCTTCTCGCGCCCGATGACCGGGTCGAGCTTGGACTCACGAGCGGCCTGGGTGAGGTTCCGGCCGAACTGGTCGAGGACCAGGGACGTGGAGGGGGTGCCCTCGGCGGGACCGCCGGCGGTGGCGGTCTCCTTGCCCTGGTAGCCGGAGAGCAGCTGGATGACCTGCTGCCGCACCCGGTTGAGATCTGCGCCCAGCTTGACCAGGACCTGGGCGGCGACGCCCTCGCCCTCACGGATCAGGCCGAGCAGGATGTGCTCCGTGCCGATGTAGTTGTGGCCCAGCTGAAGGGCCTCGCGGAGCGACAGCTCCAGGACCTTCTTGGCACGGGGGGTGAAGGGGATGTGGCCGGACGGGGCCTGCTGGCCCTGACCGATGATCTCCTCCACCTGCTGGCGGACCGCCTCGAGCGAAATCCCGAGGCTCTCCAGGGCCTTAGCGGCGACACCCTCACCCTCGTGGATCAGGCCCAGGAGGATGTGCTCGGTGCCGATGTAGTTGTGGTTGAGCATCCGGGCTTCTTCCTGAGCCAGGACGACAACCCGCCGCGCGCGGTCGGTGAACCTCTCGAACATCGTTAATCGCTCCTCAGAGCGGTCAGGCAGTAAGGGGACGCTCCCCTCTCTGTCCTTCCGCAGCTTAGTCCCGCAAGCGGGGACCGCTCATTCCAACTGCCGACACCGTCCGGTTCACCTCCGCTCTCGCGGAGACAGAAGTTGCTGCCTCCTGGGTCCCGAACGCCGACATCTGCTCCAACCCGATGGTGCGAGACGATGTTCCCGCAGGCCAGGCAGTTACCCCCACCATCAGTACGCCGATGGCGAACGTGAGACGGCCTTTCCTGCGTGTCGCCCCCTCCCACTAGGGATGTCTTACCCGTAGGGACTGACACTCCATGCCGGGTGCACCGGTTCCCTCCGCTAAGGGCGAACATCCTTGCGTCGCTACCCACCGCTGAACGCCCCCTTTCCCTGCACCCTGTGCATCCGCTCCGACACCCAGCGTAACTCCGGGCCTCTTTGTGCGGTTGCTCCTGACATGGCCATCGTCCCCCTTCCCCGCCGACCGCTCGACCCGAGCGACATCTCGGGCGATGTCTCGGGCGATATCCCTTGCGATATGCCGTGCGGCGCCCCGGGCGATCTCCCGTGCGACGCGGTACGGCAGTGGTACGAGAACGATCTCGACTGGGCGACCGCGCCCGGGGCGCCCGTACACCTCATTACGGGGCTGCGCTTCGATGTGCTCGACGTGCCGGCGGAGGTGGGGTTCGCGGCGCTGCGGCACCTGGGCCCGATTCCCGGGCCGGGCTCGCCGGTGGCGCTGCGCGACGGGCGGATGTGGCTGCTGGTCGCGGCGGGCGGCGCCGAGGAGGTGCCGGGGCTGCTGGAGTGGCTGGACTGGGGCGGCCTCGACCTGGACCTCACAGCCGTGGGAACGGGCGGTCACATCGAGGCGCCGGCACCCGCGGGCGGGGCCACGGGGCGCGGGGGCATGCCGGAGGGCACCGGTTCACAGGGGGCCGCCGTATGGCTGCGGCCCCCCGAGCCGGGACGCGAGGTCGAAGCCTCGCTGCCGACGATGTCGGCGTTGGGGGGCGCCGCAGGCACCCCCGACCTCGTACGGGTGGTGGACACGGTGGCGACGCACTGCCACCGCGTCCGGTTGCGGCGCGCGAGCACCGGACCGTCCGAGTCTCAGCCGTTGGCCTTCTCGTAGGCCTCGCGGATGGCGGCGGGGACACGACCGCGGTCGTTGACCTCGTGGCCGTTCTCCTTCGCCCAGGCGCGGATGGCCGCGGTGTCCTGGCTGCCGCCGGAAGCGGCACGGGCCTTGCCGCGCCCGCCAGCAGCACGGCCTCCGGTACGCCGACCACCCTTGACGTAGGGGTCGAGAAGGCCGCGAAGCTTGTCCGCGTTGGCGGTCGTGAGGTCGATCTCGTACGTCTTGCCGTCCAGCGCGAACGTCACGGTCTCGTCCGCCTCGCCGCCGTCGAGGTCGTCGACAAGAAGGACCTGAACCTTCTGTGCCACCGGATTTCCTTTCATCGATAACGTCGGGGCCGAGGACCTGCGGCACCCGCCGCTGTTTCACGTCCCCTGTTATATGCAGTACTGCAGTACGTCGGAAAGCAAACCGCTTTTCCAGGAAAAACACAAACCCCTGGGAGAGACCGGGGAGAGGACGAGGAGAGACCGGGGAGCCCGGGGCAGACCGAAAACATGCGCGTTTCGGACATAGGGAACCCGGGCAAGGCATCGGCTCCGGAATAGCGCTTGAGGCTCCTTCGGAACCGGCCAGTCCTTGCCGATCGCCCGACGATCACAGATGCAGAAGCATCCGGCTGTTGCCCAAGGTGTTCGGTTTCACTCGTTCGAGACCGAGGAACTCCGCGACGCCCTCGTCATAGGAACGCAGCAGCTCCGCGTAGACATCGGTGTCGACGGGCGTCTCGCCGATCTCCACGAAGCCGTGCTTCGCGAAGAACTCGACTTCGAAGGTCAGACAGAAAACCCGGCGAACACCCAGCCAGCGAGCGGTCTCCAGCAACTTCTCCAGCAACCGGTGACCGACCCCGAGTCCCTTCGCCTCCGGGTTCACCGCGAGAGTGCGGACTTCCGCGAGGTCTTCCCACATCACGTGCAGCGCCCCGCAGCCCACGACCTCCGCGTCCGCGCCGGAGCCCCGCTCCGCCACCCAGAACTCCTGGATGTCCTCGTAAAGCGTCACGGTCGCTTTGTCGAGCAGGATGCGGCGCTGGACGTAGGAGTCGAGGAGCCGGCGTACGTGCGGGACATCGCTGGTCCGAGCCCGTCGGACGGTGAGGGCTTTAGCGGTGACTTCGGGACTCTCTGCTGGCATGAGCGGACGCTATCGCCCGGGGTGGTCCGGGGATTGGCCGGGGGTGCCCCTTGTTTCGCCGGACGATTCGGTGGATTCGGCGCCGGTTTCGGCAGGGGTTTCGGCATCGGGGGCGGGCGGCGCGAGCGCTTCGGGACCTTGCACGATGCGTACGGCGTCGGTGAGGGACTGCCGCTGTTCCTCGCTCATCATCCCGAAGAAGGCGACGAGAGCGGCCGCCGGGTTGTCGCTCTGCGACCAGGCCTCGTTCATGAGAGCGGCCGCGTAGGCGGCGCGCGTGGAGACCGCCTCATATCGATAGGCCCGGCCTTCCGCCTCCCGGCGGACCCAGCCCTTCTGATGGAGATTGTCCAGAACGGTCATCACCGTGGTGTACGCGATGGACCGTTCCTGTTGCAGATCTTCCAGGACTTCCCGAACGGTCACCGGGCGGTTCCACTTCCACACCCGCGTCATGACCGCGTCTTCGAGTTCTCCCAATGGGCGAGGCACAGTTCCGCACGATATCCGGAGAAGGTGAACAAAAAGGGCGTACGACTCGAAAAACACACGAGTCGCACGCCGTTGAGGTGCGAGGCGGGGGGCGGTGAGCCTCAGCGGTCGCCGTCGGAGGCCGGGCGGGCGTGGTCCGCGCGCGCGAGCGCCGCGTCGACGGCCGCGTCCTCCTTGGCCTTGTTGGGGCCGCCCTGGGTCTTCACGATCACCCTGATCACACCGATGAACAGTGCGGCCATCACGAAGGGGGGCAGCAGCGCGGAGACGTAGTCCATGCGTCCAGGGTAGCCAGGGCTAGACGGCGGCCAGCTGGTGGGGCGGGTTCGCCGGCGGGGCACCGGGCTTCCGCTTGGGCGGGAACACCTCGCCCGGGGTGGGGA
>NZ_LIRK01000677.1 GCF_001419765.1 Streptomyces torulosus | reverse complement strand
CGCGCCGAGCGACGCGGACGGGGCGGGGCTCGACAGGCGGGAACGCGCACCGGGCGATGCGGACGGAGTGGGGCTCGAAGCGCCGGAACACGCACCGGGCGATGCGGACCGGGCGGGGCTCGAAGGGCCGGAGCCCGCACCGGACCGCACGGACGGCGCAGGGCCCGACGAGCGGGAGGGGCTCGGGGACGGTGCGGCCGAGCTGTGCGAGCCGACCCCGCGGCGGGGCGGCGCGGACGGCGCGGATCGCAGGACCCGCGTCACCGTCCTGGTCGCGCTCGGCGCGAACCTCGTGANNCTCCTCGCCGCGCTGCGCCGCAGCCGCCGCCCGGCGGACAGCCGCCACCCCTTCGGCTACGGCAAGGAACGCTTCTTCTGGTCCCTGCTCGCCGCCGTCGGCATCTTCGTCATGGGCGGCTGCTTCTCCGTCTTCCAGGGCTTCCACGCCCTGGCCGGCGGCTCGGAGGACTCCTACGACGGCTATGTCGCCGGCCTCGCCGTCCTCGGCGTCGCCCTGCTCTCCGAGGGCGCCTCCCTGCTGCGCGCCCTGCACCAGGTGCGTGCACAGGGTGGCGCGGGCGGCCTGCGGGACCCGGCGCTGCGGACGGTCGTCGCCGAGGACGGCACCGCCGTACTGGGCGTGACCCTCGCGATCGCCGGGATGGCCCTGCACATGGTGACGGGGCAGGTGCTCTGGGAGGCGCTCGCCTCGTTCGGGATCGGCGCCCTCCTCATGTACGTGGCCTTCTGGCTCGGCCGGGACGCCCGCGAGCAGCTCATCGGGCGCGCGGCGGGCGCCGAGGCGAGCCGCAAGATCCGTGCCCTGCTGGAGGCGCAGTCCGAGATCGACAGCGTCGAGGCCCTGCTCACCATGGAGCTCGGCCTGGACTCCACCCTGGTGGCCGCCCGCGTGGACCTCGTCCCCGGTCTCGACAGCGAACGGGTCGAGGAGATCGCCGTACGCATCAAGCGCTCCATCGCCCACATCGTCCCCGAGGCCGAACAGATCTTCCTCGACGTGACGGACGCCCGCGCCGCCCGGCGGGCACGGCAGGTCGAGCGGGGAGAGCCGGGGGAGCGGGCCGCGGGGGGCGAGAAGACAGCGAAGAGCCCCGCCGCGACGGGGGAACGCGGCGGGGCCTGAGACTCGGATGCCCGGCGTCCGGGGGATCATGCGCGTCGTTCCGAGGATTTTTCTCCCCTCGACCGGGCACCCCGGCCTCGCCTACGCGCCCGGCGCCGGCTCCAGCACGAAGACCGGTATCTCCCGGTCGGTCTTCTTCTGGTAGTCGTCGTACGGCGGGTACGCGGCGACCGCCCGCTCCCACCACAGGGCCTTCTCGTCCCCGGTGACCTCACGGGCCGTCATGTCCTGCCGGGTCGCGCCGTCCTGGAGCTCCACGTGCGGGTCGGACGTGACGTTGTGGTACCAGACGGGGTGCTTGGGCGCGCCGCCCTGCGACGCCACGACCGCGTACCGCCCGCCGTGCTCCACGCGCATCAGCGGGGTCTTGCGGATCTTGCCGCTCTTCGCGCCGCGGGTGGTGAGGATGACGACGGGCATCCCCGTGTCCAGCAGCGTCGTCCCCTCGGCGCCGCCCGAGCTCTCGTACAACTCCACCTGGTCGCGCACCCATTGCGTGGGGCTCGGCACATACTCGCCTTCAAGAGGCATGGGGCAACAGTCCCTTCCTGTCGGGTCCGGATACCGCCCCGTCTTCAACACACGCCCCCGCCGTTTTCATCCTCACCGGGTGGTCCGGGCGCGGAAACGGTTCCCGCGCCCGGACCACCCGGTGTTCAGGACGGCAGCAGCATGCCTGCCGCCAGCACCGCGATGACGGCACTCGACACGAGCCCCGTCGCCAGCCGCCCCAGGTGCCCGGTCAGCGCGCGGCCGAGCAGGGCACCGCCACCGGCCAGCAGCAGCTGCCAGCTCGCGGAGGCGAGGAACGCGGCGAGGACGAACACCGCCTGCTCCAGCGGGCGTACGGCCTCGGCGGCGTGGCTGCCCAGGACGAGCGCGGCGAAGTAGACGACGGTGGTGGGGTTCAGGAGGGTGATCCCGAGGAGCGCGGTGTACGCGCGTGCCGGGCCCACCGGGTCCCGTTGCTGCCGGCCGGGCAGCCGCCGGGCGCGGTACTGGCGCAGGGCCGTGACCGCGCCGCGCACCGCGAGCGCGAGGAGCACCAGGGCGGACGCCCAGCGCAACGGCATCAGCACGGGCTGGAGGGCGACCGCGAGCGCGGTACCGCCGAGGGCGGCGACCAGGGCGTAGAGCCCGTCGGCGGTCGCGACGCCGAGAGCGGCGCACACGCCGGTGCGCAGGGACGTACGGGCGGTGAGGGAGACCAGATAGGTCGCGACCGCTCCGACGGGGATGGCGATGCCATAGCCCGCGAGGAGCCCCGCGACGAGCGCGGCCGTCATGACCGGGGCGGCGTCGGTCCCCACGGTCGGCCGGACTGCTGCTGGCCCCGCACCGGACGAGCGGCGGCGGAGGTCGGCGGCAGGAGGGCGTCGGCGATGTGCATGGGGCAGAGCTTGGAGCCGGGCGCCCCGCCCACGCAATCGAATTACGGCGCCGGGCCGGGGACTAGCGGCGCCGGGCCGGGGACGAAAGCGGCGCCGGGCGGGGGACGGATGTGGCGCCGCCGCAGGTGCGCAAGTATCCACCTGGACAGGTATTGACCCGGGAATCCCGGCCTCCTTATCTTGTTTGGAATCAAATGAACTTGGGGGTGTCATGGGCGCCACACCACGCATGCTGCTCGTGCTGAGCGAGAACTGGACGCTGACCGGCGGCCGGGCCGATCTGCCCACCGCCGTGCGGTGGGCGCGCGAGGCGGAGGACGCCGGGTTCGACTCCGTCATGGTCAGCGAGCACATCGTGCTCGGTCCGGACGCCGGGGCCGCCGGCCTCATGGGCAACCCCCGCGACTACGCCCTCCCGGGCAACCAGGACCCGTACACCCCCTGGCCCAACTCCCTGCTCCTGCTCGCCGCGATCGCCTCCGTCACCGAGCGCCTGCGGCTCGCCGCCGCCGCGGTGCTCGCCCCGCTGCGCCACCCCCTGCTGATGGCCAGGGAACTCGGCACCCTCGACCTCATCAGCGAGGGACGGCTGCTGGTGCAGCCCACGGTGAGCTGGAGCAAGGACGAGTACGACGCGCTCGGCGTGCCCTTCGGCAGCCGGGGGCGACTGCTCGACGAGCACCTCGCCGTCTGGGCGAAGGCGTGGGGACCGTCCCCGATCTCCCACGACAGCGAGCACTACCCGTTCCGGGACGTCTACTTCGAGCCCAAGGCGTACCGGCCCGAGGGGCCCCGGCTGTGGTTCGGCGGGCAGCGGCTGCACGGCCCCGTGCTGCGCCGCCTGGTCCGGTACGGCCACGGCTTCCACCCGCTCGGCCGGCCCACGCCGCAGGACATCCAGGCGCTGAAGGAGGCCATGGCCGCGGCGGGCCGGGACATCGCCGAGCTGGAGATGATCGGCGGCACCCAGGCGGTCTTCCCCGACGACCACTCCCCGGCGGACCTCGGCGCGGCCCTCGCCTCCCTGCCGGAACAACTGGAGCAGGGGTTCACCACGTTCTGCGTCAAGCCGAACCAGTTCATCGACGACCCCGACGGGGTGGGCGCCTTCTGCAAGGAGGTCATGCGCCGGGTGACCGCCCTCACGGGCTGAGACGGGGGAGGGGCCCCGGACGTGGCTCGCGCCCGTCCGGGGCCCCTCGCGCGGGCCCGACGCCGTCAGCGCTCGAAGACGACGCCGCCGTCGAACACCGTCATGTCGACCTCGACACGGGTGACGTCGTGCGGGTCGAGGTCGAGCAGCGGCCGGTCGAGGACGCACAGGTCCGCCACCTTGCCCACCTCCACCGAACCCTTCCAGTCCTCCGCGAAGTCCTGCCGCGCGGGGTTGATCGTGTACGCCCGCAGCGCCTCGGCGAGTTCCACGCGCTGCTCCGGGCCGCTGACCCGGCCGCTGGCCTTCGACTCGCGCAGCAGCATCCCGGCTACCCCCTGCCGCCAGTCCGGCTCCGTGACCGGCGCGTCCGAGCTGGCGCACACCGAGACGCCCGCGTCCAACGCCGAGCGCACCGGCCACTGGTACGCCGACCGCTCCGGGCCGACGACCTCCTCCATCAGGTCGGACACCGTCCACTTGATCGCGGGGTTCATGTTGACGCCGTAGCCGTGCGCGGCCAGGCGGGCGAGACTGCGCGCGCCGATGAAGTCGCCGTGGATGACGTAGTGCCGGGCGTCGGGCCGGGGCAGCTCCCGTGCCGCGGCCAGGAACGCGTCGACCACCAGGTCGATGGCCCGGTCGCCGGTGACATGGACGCCCAGCTGGTAACCCGCCTCGTGCGCGACCCGGATCATCTCGAACAGCTCGTCCACCTGGAGGTCGGGCGTGTGCCCGTGCACGCAGAGGGAGCCGTGACCGCCGTCGAGGTAGGGCTCGTTCATCCAGGCCGTACGGTTCGGGGGCACCCCGTCGGCGAAGATCTTCACACCGATCGCGTTGAGCCGGCGGGGGTCGGCCGACTCGGGGCGGTGGAGCTCGGCCAGCCCCTTGCGCATGTCCGCGGCGGAACCGCCCATGGGCGCGGGCAGCAGCAGGACACTGACCCGGGCGTGCAGACTCCCGGAAGCCGCCAGGTCGGCGTACGCGGTCCAGTTGTCGGTGCTCAGAGCACCGAAGACGGTCTCGGAGCCGCCGGGGCCCAGACCCGGCTCGGTGTAGCTGGTGATGCCGCGCGAATGGAGGCCGGCGACGACATGGCGGATGGCCTGGCGACGCTGGTCGAGGGTGGGGGAGGGCACGGCGGCCTGGAGCAGTGCCGCGGCGGACTCGCGCAGCACGCCGGTCGGATGCCCGTCGGCTTCACGGTCGATGACTCCGCCGGCGGGTGGCCGTGTGTCCGCGTCGATCCCGCACCGGCGCAGCGCCTCGCTGTTGGCCCACACCGTGTGCTGCGAGGAGTCGGTGAGGCAGACGGGGTGGTCGGGCGCCACCGCGTCGAGGTCCAGCCGGTGCGGGAACCGCCCCGGCTCGGCGAGACACTCCGCCAGATAGCCCGCGTCCCAGCCGATGCCGACGATCCACTCGCCGGGCCCGGCCGCCCGTACCGCCTCGNNGGCGCCGTGCAGATGCGAGTCGTTGATGCCCGGCAGGACGGTCCGCCCCGCCAGCTCCACGATCCGGGTCGCCGGCCCGGCCAGCGCGCGCATTTCGGCGTCCGTGCCGACCGCGACGATCTCCCGGCCGCGCACGGCCACGC
>NZ_LIRK01000676.1 GCF_001419765.1 Streptomyces torulosus | reverse complement strand
GCGGCGTTCCTGACCGGGCCGAGGGGCGTCGGCCCGGTCAGGAACGCCGCCTGGAGCTCCCGCTCATGGTGGTCGAGGAGGGCGACCAGGAGTCCCGTGCGGTCCCCGAAGCGCCGGAAGACGGTGCCCTTGCCGACCTGCGCGGCGGTCGCCACGGCCTCCATCGTCAGGTTGCCCGCTCCGCACTCCCCGGCCAGACGGGCGGCGACCTCCAGCAGCCGGGCACGGTTGCGTGCGGCGTCGGCCCGCAGTCGCGGCTGGTCGCCGGCGGGCCGAACGAAGTCGATCAGATCGTCGAGAGGGTCGCTTTCCGAGGGCCTGACCAAGGGCGGCAGCGGCTCGTTCATGAAAAGAGCGTAACGCTCACCACAGAGAAGTGGACCGCGGTCCGGATGGGTGCTACAAATTTCAACGGACCCTGGTCCGTTTGAAACCCCGGATCCGGCCTTCTGCTTCCACCCTTGCTAGGAGTCAGCTCATGTCCGTACGCATCCTCGCGCTCGTCGGCAGCCTTCGCGCCGGTTCGCACAACCGTCAGCTCGCCGAGGCGGCCGTGAAGCACGCCCCCGAAGGCGTCGAGATCGAGCTGTACGAGGGCTTGGCCGACGTGCCGTTCTACAACGAGGACATCGACACCGAGGAGGCCCTCCCGGCCACCGCCGCGCGTCTGCGTGAGGCGGCCGGCCAGGCGGACGGCTTCCTGCTCTTCTCCCCCGAGTACAACGGCACCATCCCGGCCGTCCTGAAGAACGCCATCGACTGGCTGTCCCGCCCGTACGGCGCCGGTTCCTTCACGGGCAAGCCGGTCGCCGTGGTCGGCACCGCCTTCGGCCAGTTCGGCGGCGTGTGGGCGCAGGACGAGACCCGCAAGGCCGTCGGCATCGCCGGCGCCACGGTCCTGGAGGACGCCAAGCTCTCCATCCCCGGCTCGGTCGTCCGCTTCGCCGAGACCCACCCGGCCGACGACGCCGAGGTCGTCACCGGCCTCACCGCCGTCATCGAGCAGCTGACCGCCCAGGCGGGCGCCGCGGCCGCCTGAGTCGCACACGGCCGTACGCCGCCGGGTTCCGGGCCGCGAGGCCCGGAACCCGGCGCCGCCGTTCCCGGACCCGCGCCGGTCACCGGATCCGCGCCGGTCGGACGATGCCCCAACCCTCCCCCTGGAGAGCGGGGCCCCGGTCAGACGATGCCCCGTCCCCTCCCGGAGACCGCGGCGCCGGTCAGGCGATGCCCAGCCCCTCCAGGACGACCGCGTCGGGCAGTTCGGCGAACGCCTTGCCCGGCACCAGCAGCTTGCCGCGCCGCCGGCCGCTGCCGACCAGGACGTACGGCAGGTCGACCACGGCGGAGTCCACCAGGACCGGCCACCCCGTCGGCAGCCCGAGGGGCGTGATGCCGCCGTACTCCATGCCCGTCTCCCCGGTGGCCGTGTCCATCCGCGCGAAGGACGCCTTGCGGGCGCCCAGTTGCCGCCGGACCACGCCGTTGACGTCGACGCGGGTCGTGGACAGCACCACGCAGGCCGCGAGGCTCGACTCGCCGCCCCGCTTGCCCGCGACGACCACGCAGTTCGCGGACCGCTCCAGCAGGTCCCGCCCGTAGTGCTCGACGAACACGGCGGTGTCGGCCCACCGCGGGTCCGTCTCCACGTACAGGATCTGCTCGGCGGGCACGGCGCCGCCCCAGTGGCGTACGGCGTCGGCGACCGGCCCGACGAGCTGGTCGAGGCATGCGGGGGCGGGGCTGGCGTGGTCGAAGTCTCCGGTGGGTGCGCGCATGACCGGCACGCTAACAAAGCGCCGGTGAGCAGAAGTCGACGTCTCAGTGGACGGGCGGCACCGAGACCGTCAGCACCATCTCGGCCGGGACGTCACCCTGGTTGGCGTACCGGTGCGTGGTGTTGGCCTCGAAGGTGACGCTCGCACCGGCCGGGACACGGTACTCCGCGCCCTCGACGGTGAGCGTCAGCTCGCCGGCGGTGACATGGGCGATCTCGACGGTGCCGGCCGGGTGCGGATCCGATCCGCTGCCCTCGCCCGGCATCAGCCGCCAGTCCCACATCTCCAGCGGACCGGGCGCCTCCGTACCGGCGAGGAGCCTGCTGTAGCTGCCCGCGTCGGTGTGCCACAGCCGCACCACCTGCTCGGCCGGGACGATGCGGACCCTGGGGCCCTGCTCGTAGTCGAGCAGGGTGGTGATGCTGATGCCGAGGGCGTCGCCGATCTTGACGACGGTGCCGATGCTGGGGTTGGTGCGGGCCTGCTCGATCTGGATGAGCATGCCGCGGCTGACTCCGGCACGGGCGGCGAGGGCGTCCAGGGTGAAGCCGCGTTCCGTGCGCCAGCGTTTGACGTTCCGCGCCAGGGACTGGGTCAGCAGGTCGAGGTCCGACACATTCCGTCCAATATTTTGAATGGCAGAGTTCAGTTCAATGAACTACGGTGGAGTGCACTCTTCGTTCACCGAACTGTACTGCGAGGCTGCCCGATGACCGCACTCTTCGCCCTGGCCACCAGCCTCCTGTGGGGCCTGGCCGACTTCGGCGGCGGGCTGCTGAGCAGGCGCGTCCCGGCGCTCACGGTGGTGGTCGTCTCCCAGACGATCGCGGCCGTCGTGCTCGGCGCGATCGTCGTCGCGACCGGCGGCTGGAGCGAGGCCGGCCCCCGGCTGTGGTTCGCCGTGGCCGCCGGCGTGGTGGGCCCGGTCGCCATGCTCGCCTTCTACAAGGCGCTCGCCCTCGGCCCCATGGGCGTCGTCTCCCCGCTCGGCTCGCTGAGCGTGGCCGTCCCGGTGGGCATCGGACTCCTCCTCGGCGAGCGCCCCGCCCTGCCGCAGATCGCCGGCATCCTGGTGGCCGTCGTCGGGGTCGTGCTCGCGGGCGGCCCGCAGATCAAGGGCGCCCCCGTCCAGCGGCAGGCCATCCTCCTCACCCTGGTCGCGGCCTTCGGCTTCGGCGCGGTGATGGCCCTGATCGCGGAGGCGTCGACGACGCTCACCGGCCTGTTCCTGGCCCTGTTCGTCCAGAGGGTCACGAACGCCGCCACGGGCGGCGCCGCCCTCTACGTCTCGGTGCGGCGCGGCACCCCGGCCCTCCCGCCCGAGGGCTTCCCGTACGGCTCGCTCCCGGCGTTCGCCTTCGTCGGCCTCGCGGACGTGGCCGCCAACGGCACCTACTCCCTGGCCGCCCAGCACGGCCCGGTGACCGTCGCCGCCGTCCTCGCCTCGCTGTACCCCGTGATCACCGCCCTGGCCGCCCGCTTCATGCTCGGCGAACGCCTGCGCCCCCTCCAGGCGGCCGGCGCGGGCCTGGCCCTGGCAGGCACCCTCCTCCTGGCAACAGGCTGAACACCCCACCACCGAGCCCACCACCGCCACTCAAGGGGCGCGGGGAACTACGCGA
>NZ_LIRK01000675.1 GCF_001419765.1 Streptomyces torulosus | reverse complement strand
CATCACGCCCTTTGCGTTTCTTTCGTGCTCCGCGACCTTGATACAAATTCTCCGCGCGTCCCTGTCCGTCGACAGCCGCCCAATTCCCTTGCCGGGCCGCGGTCGTCGGGGTCCGGAGCCGCACCCTCGCACGTCCAGGAACGCCCGTGTCCCCCCGCACCCCCACCCTGCCCTGGCCCCTCGTCGCCCTTTTCACGGCCGGGTACCTCGCCGCGTATCTCCTGCCGACCACCGTCGGCCGACTCGACGCGGCCCTCCCCCTCACCGCCACCGAGGCCGGCGCCGTCGGCAGCGCCCTGCTGCTGGGTTCGGCCACGGCCGGCTTCACGCTCGCCGCGCTACTGCTCGCCGCCGTCGGCTACGGCACCGCCGCCCTCACCACCAGCCTCCCCGCGGTCGTCGCGGGAGCGGTCCTCGGCGGCTTCGGCTCGGGCACGGCGACCGCCGTGGCCGCCGCCGGCATCGCCGCGCAGCGCGACCCCCACCGGGTGTCCACGACGGGCCTGCTGGGCGTCTCGGCGCTGGCCGGCGCGCTCTATCTGACGATCCCCCGCCTGGGCCCCGGCCATGGCGTGCCGCTCGCCGCCCTCGCCGTCACGGCCCTGCTCACCCTGCCGGCGACCGGCCGTCTCACCACCGCCGTGGCCGCCGCCCCCACCGGCGGGGAACGCGGCCCGCTCCCCCACCGCCGCTCGGGGCTGGTCCTCGCCGCGACCCTCCTGCTGTGGTCCCTCGCGCAGAACTCCCTGTGGGGCGTGAGCGGCCGCATCGGCACCACCCAGGCGGGGCTCACCGAGGTCACCGTCGGCGCGGTCTTCGCGGCGGCCCTCGGCGCGGGCCTGCTCGGGGTGATCGGCGCGGGTGCGCTGGGCGCGCGGCTGGGCCGGGCGCTGCCCATCGGCGGCGGCACCGCGCTCATCGCGGGCTGTATCGCGCTGAGCGCCTCGGCGACCGACCTCACCACCTTCGCCACGGGCGAGATCGCCTGGAACGTGCTCTACCCGGTCGTGCTGTCGTATCTGATCGGACTCGCCGCCTCGCTCGACCCGCGCGGCCGCTGGGCGGTCCTCGTCGGCTCCGCGTCCTCGCTCGGCACGGCCGCCGGCCCCCTCACCGGCAGCCTGCTCTCCGCGCACGCCGGTTTCCCGGCGATGGGCGCGATCCTGGCCGTGGGCCTGCTCCTGATCGCCGCCCCCATGACGGCCGTGGCCCTGCGCACCACGACCGCCACGACCGAGCACGCCCGCTACCGGGACCGGGCGGCCACCGAGCAACCGGAGTACCGCCCGGCGGCCTGAGCCCGGGCCCGCGGGCGAACGGTGCCCGCCAGAACTCGTGGGCGTCAGAACTCGTACGCGTCAGAACTCGTACGCGTCGACCTCGGCGAGATACCGGGCCCGCCGCTCCTCGTCGTCCTCCAGGAAGGAGGCGGTGAAGGAGTTGCGGGCCAGCTCGCGCAGCCGCTCCTCGCTCAGGCCGAGGGTGCGGTGCACGGCGTCGAAGTTGTCGCCGGCGTAGCCGCCGAAGTAGGCGGGGTCGTCGGAGTTGACCGTGCAGAGCAGTCCCGCGTCGAGCATGGCGGGCAGCGGGTGGTCGGCGAGGGTGTCGACGGTCCGCAGCCGAACGTTGGACAGCGGACACAGCGTCAGCGGGATCCGCTCGCGCACGAGCCGCTCGACCAGGGCCGGGTCCTCCATGCAGCGCAGCCCGTGGTCGACCCGCTCGACACCGAGCACGTCGAGGGCCTCGGTGATGTACTCCGGCGGCCCCTCCTCGCCCGCGTGCGCCACCCGCCGCAGCCCGAGTTCGGCGGCGGCCTCGTACACCTCGCGGAACTTGACCGGCGGGTGCCCGACCTCGGCCGAGTCGAGCCCGATGCCGGTGATCCGGTCGAGGTACGGCCGGGCGGCCTGAAGCGTCTCCATGGCGGAGGCGGCGGACTCGTCGCGCAGGAAGCACATGATGAGCCGGGTGGAGATCCCGTGGGTCTCCTCGCTCTTCTCCAGCGCCCGCCACAGCCCCTCGACGACGGTGCCCATGGCCACCCCGCGGACGGTGTGCGCCTGCGGGTCGAAGAACATCTCCACGTGCCGCACGCCCTGCGCCGCGGCCCGGGTGAGATAGGCGTCGGCGAGGTCCGCGAAGTCCCGCTCGGTGCGGAGCACGGCCATCAGCTCGTAGTACAGGTTCAGGAACGACTGGAGGTCCTCGAACCGGTACGCCTCGCGGAGCGCGTCCGTGTCGGCGTACGGCAGGGTCACCCCGTTCCGCGCGGCCAGCTCGAACGCCAGCTCCGGCTCCAGGGTTCCTTCGATGTGCAGGTGCAGTTCAGCTTTGGGGAGGGACATCGAAGCATGGTACGTCCGGCATGCCGCGCATTCGCATCCGCGCGGCCGTCACCGTCGTTTCGGCAGCGCCACCCTCATCAGGTCGTGCGCCACGCTCAGCTCCCCCTCGAACCCGGCGGCCCGCGCCTGCCGTTCGAACTCGTCCGGCTCCGTGTAGCGCTGGCTGAAGTGGGTCAGCACGAGATGCCGTACCCCGCAGTCACGGGCCACGGAAGCCGCCTGACCGGCGGTCAGATGACCGTGGTCCACGGCGAGTTCGATGTCCTCGTTCAGGAAGGTGGACTCGATGACGAGCATGTCGACGCCGTCCGCGAGGGCGTACACCCCGTCGCACAGCCGGGTGTCCATGATGAACGCGAACCGCTGTCCGCGCCGCAGCTCGCTCACGTCGTCCAGCGACACACCGCCGAGGGTGCCCTCCCGCTGGATCCGCCCGATGTCCGGCCCCTTGATGCCGTGCTCGGCGAGCCGCTCGGGCAGCATGCGGCGCCCGTCGGGTTCGACGAGCCGGTAGCCGTACGACTCCACGGGGTGGGAGAGCTTGCGGGCGTCGAGCGTGTACGCGGGGGTGGTGGCCAGCACGGCGCCCTCCCCGTCGACGGGGACCTCCGCGATCGGCACGGTCTCCCGGTACGCCGTCGCGTACCGCAGCCGGTCGAAAAACCGTTTGCCGGAGCGCGGGTAGTGCGCGGTGATCTCGTGCCGGACACGGTCGAGGTTGATGCGCTGGATGACTCCGGCGAGCCCGAGCGAGTGGTCACCGTGGAAGTGGGTGACGCACAGGCGGTTCAGGTCGTGCGCGGCGACACCGGCGCGCAGCATCTGGCGCTGGGTGCCCTCGCCGGGGTCGNNAGGTAGCCGTTGTGGTTGCGGTGCCGGGTCGGGACCTGGCTGGCGGTGCCGAGGACCACCAGTTCACGTGAGGACACGGCTCGTCACCCGGGGGGCCACTGGAGGCCGCGGCCGCCGATGACGTGCGCGTGGGCGTGCCAGACGGTCTGACCGGCGCCGCNNCGGCGAGCGCGGGGGCCGCGGTGGCGAGCGAGGCGGCGTCCGGATAGTGCGCCTTCGGGATCACCAGGACGTGGGTCGGCGCCTGGGGGTTGATGTCCCGGAACGCGACGGTCGTCTCCGTCTCCCTCACGATCGTCGCCGGTACGTGCCCCGCCGCGATCTTGCAGAACAGACAGTCGTCCTGCGGCTCCCCTGCCATACGTCGCCTCCGCTCCGCCACTGTGATCACTACGCGCGCCATCGTATCGACCGGGGTCCGCCGTCGCTGCGCAAATAGGAGGCCGGGGGTTCGGGTGCGGGTGGGTGGGGGGCTTGTCGCGCAGTTCCCCGCGCCCCGGAAGGGAACGGGCCTGCGGCCGCCCCGTCATATGAAAAGCACGCGGCCGCA
>NZ_LIRK01000674.1 GCF_001419765.1 Streptomyces torulosus | reverse complement strand
GTCGAGCGGGTGCCGAACGGCTGCCGTGCGGGGGCGGGGTCAGACGGGCACCCGCAGCGAGGACCGGCCGGCCCGCCAGGCGTCGAGGAAGCGGTCGGCGAGAACGTCCTCCAGATGGTTCGTGGCGTCCACGCCGAACGCCACGTCGGCGTCCAGGTGCGGCTCCTCCGTGAGCAGCCCGGCGACGACCTCGTGCCGTACGACCTGCTCGTGGACGGCGTCGGCCTCGACGTGCTCGGTGTAGAAGTGCTCGGCGGCGGCACCGGCCCCCGTCCGCCGCATCGCCTTCGCGAGCCGCCGGGAGGCGGGGGAGGAGGTGATCTCGACGGTCGCGAAGTGGCCGACGAGGGCGCCGCGCAGGGACCGGTGCAGCCCGAAGAGGGACATCAGGTTCACGAGGGCGAGGGTCTCGGCGCGGGCCACGTCCACGTAGCGGCCGTAGGACGGGTCGAGCCCCAGGTCCGTCATCAGGTCGGCGAAGAGACGGGCGTGGACCCGGTCGGCCCGGCCGCCGCCGAACTCGTCGAACTCCACGGCGGCCATCCCGGCCTTCGCCCGCCCCCACAGCCGGGGCAGCACCCAGGCGTGCGGGTCGGCCTCCTTCAGGTGGTAGAGGGAGCGCTGGGCGGCGTACTCCCGCAGCTGCCACAGCTCGCCCTCGTCCGCGAGGAACCGGCTGACGCCGGTGCCGTCCGTGTCGTTCACGGGTTCCACGAGCAGCTCGTCCAGCGCCTCGTCAGCGCGTTCGTGCCGGGTCGCGACGGCCCGCAGGGCCTCCAGGAACGGCCGCTCCAGCGAGGCCCGGAACCGCAGCAGCTCCGGGTCCCACTCGCGGTCGTCGGCGACGCCCGCGAATCCGCGGTAGTGCAGCTCGTAGCAGAGGTACAGCGCGAGCTGCAGATCCTCGCCGAACGGGTCGGCCCCCGCGACCTCCCGCCCGTCGGGCGGCGGCCCGCCCCCTCGCAGGCACTCCACGAGGGCATCCGAGATCCCGCCCCTCCCCTCGGGCAGCGACGGTTCCTCCGACCGGACATCCATGCGCGCCGGGTACCCCAGGACACGTCATTAGTCACCCGAAGATCGGACACCCCGCCCGGCACCCCGGCACGCGACCTGCGCCGGAACGACCCAGGGCGTGCCCCGCGGGCCCACGGGCGCGGCCGGGCGCAGGGGGCCGGGGGGCACGCCCTGGGT
>NZ_LIRK01000673.1 GCF_001419765.1 Streptomyces torulosus | reverse complement strand
GTAGTACTCGCAGAATGCGCCGCATGGGATATCTCGAAGCGGCGCATCTGGAGTACTACCTTCCTGACGGGAGGGCCTTGCTCGGCGATGTGTCGTTCCGGGTGGGGGAGGGGGCCGTGGTCGCCCTCGTGGGTCCCAACGGCGCCGGGAAGACCACCCTGCTGCGGTTGATCTCCGGGGAGCTGAAGCCCCACGGGGGATCGGTCACCGTGACCGGCGGGCTCGGCGTGATGCGCCAGTTCGTGGGCTCCGTTCGCGACGAGACGACCGTCCGGGACCTGCTCGTGTCCGTGGCGCAGCCCGGCATCAGGGAGGCCGCCCGCGCCGTCGACGCGGCCGAGCACGGGATCATGACCGTCGACGACGAGGCGGCCCAGCTCGCCTACGCCCAGGCCCTCTCCGACTGGGCCGAGGTCCGTGGCTACGAGGCCGAGACCCTCTGGGACATCTGCACCACGGCCGCCCTCGGCATGCCGTACGAGAAGGCGCAGTGGCGGCAGGTGCGGACCCTGTCCGGCGGTGAGCAGAAGCGGCTCGTGCTGGAGGCGCTGCTGCGCGGCACCGACGAGGTGCTCCTCCTCGACGAGCCCGACAACTACCTCGACGTCCCCGGCAAGCGCTGGCTGGAGGAGCGGCTCGCGGAGACCCGCAAGACCGTCCTGTTCGTCTCCCACGACCGGGAACTCCTCGCCCGCGCCGCCCAGAAGATCGTGAGCGTGGAACCGGGGCCCGCGGGCGCCGACGCCTGGGTGCACGGCGGCGGGTTCGACACGTACCACGAGGCCCGTCGGCAGCGGTTCGAGCGGTTCGAGGAGCTGCGCCGCCGCTGGGACGAGAAGCACGCCCAGCTGAAGAAGCTCGTGCTGACGCTCCGGCAGGCCGCGGCGGTCAGCCATGAGATGGCCTCGCGGTACGCCGCCGCCCAGACGAGGCTGCGCAAGTTCGAGGAGGCCGGGCCGCCGCCCGAGCCGCCGCGCGAGCAGGACATCACCATGCGGCTCAAGGGCGGCCGTACCGGCGTACGGGCCGTGACCTGCGCCGGGCTCGAACTGACGGGGCTGATGAAACCCTTCGACCTGGAGGTCTTCTACGGCGAGCGGGTCGCCGTCCTCGGCTCCAACGGCTCCGGCAAGTCGCACTTCCTGCGGCTGCTCGCCGGTGAGGACGTGGCCCACTCGGGCCAGTGGAAGCTCGGCGCCCGGGTCGTCCCCGGGCACTTCGCGCAGACGCACGCCCATCCGGAGCTGGAGGGGCGGACCCTGCTCGACATCCTGTGGAAGGAGCACGCGCAGGACCGGGGCGCCGCCATGTCACGGCTGCGCCGCTACGAGCTGACCAGACAGGCCGAGCAGCCCTTCGACCGGCTCTCCGGCGGCCAGCAGGCACGCTTCCAGATCCTCCTCCTGGAACTCCAGGGAGTCACCGCCCTGCTCCTCGACGAGCCGACCGACAACCTCGACCTGGAGTCGGCGGAGGCCCTCCAGGAGGGCCTGGAGGCCTTCGAGGGCACGGTGCTCGCGGTCACCCACGACCGCTGGTTCGCGCGTTCGTTCGACCGCTATCTCGTCTTCGGCTCCGACGGCCGGGTCCGGGAGACCCCGGAGCCGGTGTGGGACGAACGCCGGGTGGCGCGCGCCCGCTAGAACACACCTACCGCCGTCCGGGGGCGGCGCGTCGCCCGGCCCCCGGTGCGTGGTGAGCCACCGCGCACCGGGCCGGCCGGTGTCACGTCCGGCGGAGCAGCGCCCCCAGGCCGCCGACCGGGATCCCGGCCTCCGCGGCCTCGGGTGCCGGTGCCACGGAGATCGCCGGGGCGCCGGTGGTCACCACGGACCGCAGCAGGGCGTCGTCGGCCCTCGCCGACCGGGCGTGGTCCTCGGCGAGGCCGAGCGTCCGCAGCTCCGTACGGCGCACGGCCAGCTGGTCGGGGTCCTCGCCCACCCACACCGCCCGATGCGTGTCGGGCCCCTCGGCGCGGACGAGCAGCTCGTCGATCCGGTGCTCCCGCGCCGCCTCCACCAGGTCGGCCACATCCTCCACGGCGCCCCGGCGCCCCTCGGCGTCCGGGCCGCGCGCCGCGAGGAACCGCTCGACCTCCTCGGCGGCCCGCCGGCGGACGTGCTCGGCGCGGATCCGCGCCACGTCCTCGGCGAGCAGCCCGCCGCCCACCCCGTACGGGGTCTCGACCACCCGGTCCAGCAGCCGCCGCGGAAGCCGGTCCCGCACGGCGTGCCGCTCCCGGTCCTCACCCACGAGGATCAGCAGATCGGCGCGGGTGTCCTCCTGGCAGACGGCGAGCGCGTCGGCGAACTCCGCCGCGTTGTGCTCCCAGGTGTTCTCCACCCGCAGCTGGAAGTGCCGCTCCGGCCGTTCGACCGCACCGGCCCGCTCCACCGGCCACCGCCGCCCGGCCACCGGCCCGGCGTCCTCACCGCCGGGAGCACCGCGCAGCTCGAAGCGGGCGCCCCGCCGGTCCACGTACGCCACCACGCACACCGGGTCCTCCCCGGCCAGGTCCAGCAGCGGAGCCGTACGCGGCAGCGGCGCCCAGAAGGCCTGGTTCGCCGGGGGCGGCGCGGCCAGCGGCGGATCGAGGACCACCCGCCCGTCATGGGCGAACAGCGCACGGCCGTGTGGCTCGGTGTCGTGCCGCAGCTCCTCCACCGCCTGGTGCACGGCCCGGCACGTCGCCTCGTCCGCCCCCTGCTCGGCGAGCTCATGGGAGACGGCGGCCGCCGCCAGGGACCGCTCCCGGGCCATGGACTCGGAGGGCGCGGACGTACCGGCGTACACGGAGGCCCAGGGCCCCGGATGTTCGTACAGTGGATGGAGGAACGCGAGATCCATGGCTCCCTCCCGGATGCCGCTCGGGGTGACGCTTGCCGGGCGGGTACCCGGACCTCATTGGAGGCATACGAAGATCGGGGTACCACCATGACCGGAGTGCACCCGGACCAGCTGGACGACCAGCAGTTGATGAAGGAGCTGGAGTCGATCCACCGGACGCGTCACGACGCGCTGCTGCACGGATCGGCCGAAGCGCTGCGCACCCACAACGAGCGGATGGCGCAACTGGAGGGCGAGTACCTGCGCCGCCATCCGCGCCGCCCGGTGGTCTCCGGGCGCACACGCGAGGGCGCACGGGACCGAGGACCGGGGCCGTCATGACGCGAACCACGTCCGACCCGGCCGACGACACGTCCGGCTCGGCGGAGCCCCATCCACTGCTCGCCCGGCACGCCGAGGCCCAGGACCTCTTCGGTGACCGGGTGCACGCCGTCCGCGACGACCACTGGGGCGCGGCCACCCCGTGCGTCGAGTGGACGGTCCGCGACCTCGTCAACCACCTCGTCTCCGAGCAGCTGTGGGTGCCGCCGCTGGTCCGGGACAGCTGCATGATCGAGGAGGTCGGCGACACGTTCGACGGGGATCTGCTGGGGCCCGACCCGGCCGCGTCCTGGGACACGGCGGCCCGCTCCGCGCGGGAGGCGTTCACTGCGCCGGGAGCGCTGGAACGCACCGTCCACCTGTCGTACGGCGACACCCCGGCCACCGCGTACTGCGCGCAGATGATCGCGGACCTCGTCGTCCACACCTGGGACCTGTCCCGCGCGATCGGCGCGGACGAGCGGCTCCCCGAGGAACTCGTGACGTTCACGACGCAGGAGATCGCCCCGTACGCGGGGGACCTGGAGAAGAGCGGACTGTTCGCGGCCCCCGTGGAGCCGCCGGCGGGCGCCGACGCGCAGACCGCGCTGCTGTGCCTGCTCGGCCGCCGTCCGTAGGGCGACGAGCAGGGGGCGCCCGCACAGCCGTGCGGGCGCCCCCTGTGTCGTGCCGGACTCAGACGCCGGCCGTCTGGAAGACGTCGAGGAAGGCCTCGCAGAACGCCTTCAGGTCGTCGGGCTTGCGGCTGGTGATCAGCTTGTTGGGCCCGTGGTCGCAGACCCTCACCTGCTCGTCGACCCATTCGCCGCCCGCGTTGCGGATGTCCGTGCGCAGGCTGGGCCACGAGGTGAGGACCCGGCCGCGGACCACGCCCGCCTCGACCAGGGTCCACGGCGCGTGACAGATCGCGGCGACCGGCCGGCCCCGCTCGAAGAACTCCCGCACGAACGAGACGGCCTTCTCGTCCATCCGCAGGAAGTCCGGATTGGCCACCCCGCCGGGCAGCACCAGCGCGTCGAACGACTCGGCGGGCACCTCGCCCACCACGTCGTCCACGGCGAACGTGTCCGCCTTGTCCAAGTGGTTGAACGCCTGGACGCGGCCCGGCCGCGTCGACACCAGCACCGGCTCGTGACCGGCGTCCGTCACCGCCTGCCAGGGCTCGGTCAGTTCGATCTGCTCCACACCCTCCGGTGCGGTCAGGAATGCGATACGCATACGCGTTCGGTCTCCTTTCTCCTTGGACGTCGCAGGTCAGACGGGGTTCCCGCCCGGCCAGGTGTCCGGTTCGGCGCGGCTGATGTCGGCGAGCGCCGAGTCCGGGTCCTGGGCCACGGCCAGATCGCCGAGGCTCACCATGCCCACCGGGTGCCCGTCCGCGACGACCGGAAGCCGCCGTATCGCGTGGTCGCGCATCAGCGCGACCGCCGTCGACACCGCGTCGTCCGGCCCGATCACCACGGGGTTCGGGGTGCACACGGCCTGGGCGCTCACCGTCAGCGGGTCCACGCCGTCGGCGACGGCCCGCAGGGTGATGTCACGATCGGTCAGCACCCCGATGAGCTGCTCGTCCACGGTGACCAGGACGTCCCCGACGTCCTGCGCGCGCATCAGCTGCGCCGCTTCCACGAGTGAGGCATCCGGGCGGACCGCCACGACGCCCGGCGTCATGACGTCCCTGACGAAATCAGCCATGCTGGTCTGCCTCTCGTTGCTGCTCCCGGGGTGCGGGGGCACGCCCGCGTGGGTGGGACGAGGCCCGCAGTACCCGTGAGCAGGGCGGCCATGCGCCCCGTCGTGTGCGGTTTCCGTGCCCGTCCGGTCACCCCTTCCCGTCGCCGTCCCGGGTGCCGACCACCGCCTCAGCGAGCTGGTGCACGGAGTCGTAGCGGTCCTTCTTCGGCAGCCGCTCCAAGGGTTCGACGAGGTTGTCCGGGGCGTGCTTGTCGCGCAGGACGCGGATCAGCTCGCCGGGCCGCGCCGGGAACGAGGTGCGGCCCAGGACACGGGCCAGCTCCAGGCGCAGCGTCTCCACCCGGGCGGGTGCGCGGCTCGGTGTCACCGGCCCGTGCGCGACCTCCGGGTCGTCCTCGGCGTACGGCTCCGGGTCGTGCCACTCCTCCGTCCGGGTGGGGTGCCCGGATCGGAGCAACCCCTGAAGTTCGTGCTTCATCTCGTCGTCGCGGTGGACGTTCAGCCGGTCGCTGCCTCGCTGCATGACTCCCCTCCATGGTTGGCGTGGCCCCCCGCGTACCCGAGGACCCGGGGTCGACACGGGCGTTCCGGCGGCGGCCGGATCCGTTCCTCGTGCCGGGGTTCCGCTTGCCGCCCGGGTTTGCCCGTCCGCGCAGGGGAGACCCGCCCTGACACCCCCCACCGCACATTCCCTGGGGAAGGACCGGGCCCATGGCGGTGATCGCCGTGATCATTCCGATGCTGATGCTCTGCGCCGTTCTGGCGCTGGGCCGCTACGAGGAGGTGCTGCTGCCACCCGTCGAGGACCCGGAGCCCGACCCGGTGGTACCCGCCCCCTGACCGCGCCTCCCTGATCCGGCGGCCGGGTGCGAGCGAGGAAACACGGCGGCGGGTCCGACGAGATCGGCTACCGCCCCGACCAGCACCGCCCGCCTGCCCGCGCCCGACCGCAGACGCCTGCTGGACGTGATGGCGCCTGGCCGGCGTCCTGCCTCTCTTCGCTCTGCGGGCGACGGCCGGGGCCGCAGGGTGGCCCCGGCCGGGGGCGCCGGTCGTGCTCCCAGGGTCTTCCCAGGTCGGTGTGCGCCATACCGGGGCGCCGCCGTACGGGGGCCAACGACTGGCCGGGGATCGGCACGGGGCCACGTGTCAGAATGAGGGCACCCCCTGTTCGTCCTTCCTTCATCGAGGTCCTTCCGTGTCCCAGCCCGTCGGCCGCGTCCCGCAGCGACGCAACGCACGGTCCAACCGGGCGCGCATCCTGGCCACCGCACGCCAGGAACTCGGACGGAACCCGGACATCACCCTGGAGGAGCTGGCCCGCGCCTCCGGTGTCGTACGGCGCACGCTTTTCGGGCACTTCCCCGGACGGGCGGCGCTCCTGGAGGCACTGGCCGAGGAGGCCACCGAGGCGCTCGAGTCCGCCGTGGCGGTCGGAGCGACGGCGACCGAGCCGGCGGAGCGGGCGCTCGCGCACTTCTCGTTGTCGATGTGGCCCGTCGGCGACCGCTACCGCATGCTTCTGGCACTCGCCCAGCGGGACCTGGGTATGGAACGTGTCGCCGAGATCCTCAAGCCCGCCCGCGTCAATGTCACGGCCATCCTGGAGCGCGGGCAGCGAGACGGTGCCTTCCACTCCCACCTGCCGCCTGCGGTGCTGAGCGCTGGTCTGGAGGCCATGACGGTCGCCCTGCTGGAGCAGGTCAACACCGGGGCGCTGGAGGACGACGGCACCCGGGTGGCCGTCACCACACTCATCGCGGCCGGCGTGCCGGAGAAGCACGCGCGCGTCGTGGTCGAAGAGGTGGCCGCCACGGCCACCGCGGAGGCTGTCGCCGAGGGGTGAGCCCGCGGCACGGCAGCTTACGCAGAGGTTCGAACAGATTCCGGTCGAAGGCACCGGGGTCTTGTCATGCGTATCCCGCTCCTCTGATCGGCGAGTGCCGAGTCGTCGGGCGGAGGGACATCGGTCGCTGCCATGACGGCCGACGACATGTGAAACGCCGTGGTTGACGACCGGCGGTCAGCGACACCTCACCGAGCCGGACATCGCCGAGCCCTCAACCGGCAGTGCACGGTTGCCGGTCGGTGGGCCTTGTAGCTCCGCTTTCGCCGGGTTGTGCCGGGCCCTCAGGTGCGGACAGCAGAAAGGGACGGTGCCGGGCGTCCCCTCCCGGCACCGTCCGGGGCCGTGCGCCGCTCAGGCACAGCCCGTCCTGGATGGAGGAGGCCGGAAGCGAGTTCCCGGCCCCCGGCCTGCGGCCATGGACCGCGCAGACCTCGTGGGCTCAGGCGCCCACGCTCTCGGTCTGCTCCTGGGTGGTCTCGGCCGCTTCTTCCTGGCGGTGCTTGCCGACGTCCTTGTGGCCGGGCAGGACGGCGATGACGATCAGGGTCCCGGCCGCCATGATGATGCCGCCGATGAGGCTGGTGTGCGCGATGGCCTGGGCGAAGGACTCGTGCACCGCCCCCAACAGGGTGTGGGCCTGTTCGGCGCCACCCTGGGGGTTCTTGGCGACCTGTTCGGCGACCGCGATGCCGCCGCCGACGGAGTCCTTGGCGACGTCCATGGCCTCGGCCGGGAGGTGGCCGCCGACCATGTCGGTGAGCTTGTCCTTGTAGGACGTGGCCAGCAGCGAGCCGAGGATGGCGATGCCCAGCGAGGCGCCGAGTTCCAGGGCGGTGTCGTTGGCGCCGCCGCCGACGCCCAGCTCGTCCTCCGGGAAGGAGCCCATGATGGTGTCGGTGGCCGGCGACAGGCTCAGGCCGATCGCGAAGCCGAGCAGCAGCAGGGGCGCCAGGAAGTCGGTGTAGGTCGAGCCCGACTCGATCTGCGTGAGCAGGAAGACGCCCGCCGTGCCGATCAGCATGCCGGTGCCCACGACCAGCTTCACACCCAGCTTCGGGGCCAGCCTGCCGGTGACCGCGGCGCCGACGAACACGGATCCGGCCAGCGGCAGCAGGCGGATGCCGGTCTCCAGGGCGTTGTAGCCGAGGACGAACTGCAGGAACTGGGTGGAGTAGTAGATCGAGCCGAAGGTGCCGAAGAAGAAGAACAGCACAGCCATCATCGAGCCGCCGAAGGGACGCTCGGTGAACTTGCGCACGTTCAGCATGGGGTTGGGGTGCTTCAGCTCCCAGGCGACGAAGGCCAGCAGGCCCACGCCGGCGACGACGGCCGCGGTGATCGGGCCGACGCCCCAGCCGAAGTGCGGGCCCTCGATGGTCGCGTAGACCAGCGAGCCGACGGAGACGATCGACAGCAGACCGCCGACGTAGTCGATCCGGCCCATGCCCTCCGCCTTCGACGGCGGGACCAGGAGCAGTGCGCCGACGACGCCGAGGACGGCGACGGGGACGTTCATCAGGAAGGTGGAGCCCCAGGCGTGGTCCTCCAGCAGCCACCCGGCGGCCAGCGGGCCCGCGGCGATGGCGAGCCCCGAGGTGGCGGACCATGCCGTGATGGCCTTGGCGCGCTCGCCGCGAGGGAACATCGCGACCAGCAAGGAGAGCGTGGCCGGCATGACGACGGCGGCGCCGACACCCATGATCGCGCGGGCGGCGATAACCAGGTTGGTCTCGTCGACCAGGCCGCCCATCACCGAACCGCCGACGAAGATCAACAGGCCCAGGACCAGGGCACCACGGCGGCTGTACTTGTCGCCTATCGCGCCGAGCACGAGCATCAGCGCGGCGTAGGGGACGGTGTAGCCGTCGATGACCCACTGCAGGTCACTGCTGGACAGGCTCAGGTCCTTGGTCATGTCGGGGGCGGCCACGATCAGCGACGTGTTCGCCATGACGACGATCAGCAGGCTCAGGCACAGGACCAGCAGGGCCCACCAGCGGCGTGGATAAGGCTTGGTCATCTTCTCGACGGGTGTGTTCGCAAAGAGCGGCATCGGGGGCTCCTCGGCAGGAGGTGAAGCGGAGGCTTCGGGGTGCGGATCGGTGGGGAGCGGTGCGTGTGCGGACAGGACTGGGCGCGGCACCGAGAGCAGTTAATTGCCCGCTGATGTGCAGGCTAGTTTATTGCTCGTCGGTGTGCAACTATCGAGTGGCCCTCCCCGTCGACCGGAGGTCCGACATGGCCCACTCGCCCGTCACGGCCGCCCCTGAACGCAGCCGAACCCTGCTCACGCGGGCCCGCATCCTTGAAGCGGCCAGGCAGGAACTCGGTCGCGACCCCGACGCGAGCCTCGGTGACATCGCCGAGGCGGCAGGTGTGGTGCGCCGTACCGTGTACGGCCACTTCAACGGCCGGGCCGCACTGGTGGAAGGGCTGGTGGAGGACGCCGCACAGGCGCTGCGGCAGGCGCTCGCGGCCCCGCGGGTTCCGACGGCGGACGCCGTCACGGAGTTGGCGCGCTTCGTCCTCGCGGTGTGGCCGGTCGGAGATCGCTACCGCATCTTTCTCCGTCTCGCCCCCCGGGACCTCGGGGCCGAACGAGTCGCAGAAGTCCTCGCCCCGGCGCGCGACATGGCGGAGGCGATCATCGGCCGGGGGCAGCGGCAGGGCCTCTTCCAGGCCGGCGTTCCGTCGGCCGTGCTGACCCGGGCGCTGGAGGGGCACCTGCTGGGCCTTCTGGACTGTGTGAACGGCGGGGCCTGGAGCGACGACGGCACGGGCACCGCGATCGCCGCCCTGATCGCGATGGGAGTGGACGCCGGCCATGCCGCCACCTGTGTCCGGGGGCTCGTCCGGCCCGAGGACGACGGCGCGTAGGCGCCTTGTCGCCGCGTCCCTGGTGGCCTTGCTGATCGGCGCCGTCGCGGTCGACCGGATCGCCGCGGCCCGCGGCCCCGGCCTTTGCCGGTGACGAAGCTGACAGTCGGACGGACGGTCCGGAGATGTCGGGGAACGCCGACGAGGCGCACGCCCGCAGCGTTCGGGCGACCGCCTGTCTGTCGTACGCGGATGTGTCGAACGCGCTCGGCGTGAAGGTGTCGCGGGGCGACGAGTCCGGCCGGATCAACGCGACGGCCAGTCTCCCGTTCGTCGGCGACGTGACCGTGGGCGCGGCCGCCGCGGCGGCCTCCGG
>NZ_LIRK01000672.1 GCF_001419765.1 Streptomyces torulosus | reverse complement strand
CGACCTCGGTCGTCCCCGCCGTGGCCGGTGTCGCGTCGGCTGGTTGCGTCTGGGCCGGTTCCGTGTCCGTCGGGGCCTGTTCGAGGATCACATGGGCGTTGGTGCCGCTCACGCCGAAGGAGGAGACGGCGGCCCGGCGGGGGCGGCCGAGGTCGGGCCAGTCGCGCGCCTCCGTGAGCAGTTCGACGGCCCCAGCCGTCCAGTCGACCTGCGGTGAGGGCCGGTCGACATGGAGAGTGCGGGGCAGCTTGCCGTGGCGCATGGCCATGACCATCTTGATGACGCCGGCGGCGCCGGCGGCGGCCTGGGTGTGCGCCAGGTTCGACTTCACCGACCCGAGCCACAGCGGCCGGCCTTCGGGCCGCTCGGCGCCGTAGGTCGCCATGAGCGCCTGTGCCTCCACGGGGTCGCCGAGGCGGGTGCCGGTGCCGTGCCCCTCGACGATGTCGACGTCGGCGGCGGTCAGCCGGGCGTTCGCCAGGGCCTGGCGGATGACGCGCTGCTGGGAGGGGCCGTTGGGGGCGGTCAGGCCGTTGGACGCGCCGTCCTGGTTGACGGCGGTGCCACGGATCACGGCGAGGATCCGGTGGCCGCGGCGGCGGGCGTCCGTGAGCCGTTCCACGACGAGGACGGCGGCGCCCTCGCCCCACGCGGTGCCGTCGGCGGCGTCCGCGTACGAACGGCAGCGGCCGAAGGGCGCCACGTTGCCCTGCCGGCTGCTCTCGACGAACGTGGCCGGGCTGGACATGACGGTGACGCCGCCGGCCAGCGCCAGCTCGCACTCCCCCGCCCGCAGCGCCTGTGCGGCGAGGTGCAGGGTGACCAGGGAGGAGGAGCAGGCGGTGTCCACGGTGAGGGCCGGGCCCTCCAGGCCGAGGGTGTAGGCGACCCGGCCGGAGAGCACGCTGCCGGACATGCCGGTGCTCATCAGGCCCTGCACCTCGTCGGGGAGGGTCGACAACTCGCCGCCGTAGTCGTGGTACATGAGCCCGGCGTAGACGCCGGTGCGGCTGCCGGCGAGGGACGCCGGCACGATGTGGGCGTGCTCCAGCGCCTCCCAGGCGACCTCCAGCAGCAGCCGCTGCTGCGGGTCCATCGCCAGGGCCTCGCGGGGCGAGATCCCGAAGAAGCCGGCGTCGAATTCGCCCGCGTCGTACAGGAAGGCGCCCTCGCGGGCGCGGCTGGTGCCGAGCCCTTCGTCGTCGGCGAAGAGGGCGTCGAAGTCCCAGCCGCGGTTCTCGGGCATCGGGCCCACGGCGTCGCGGCCCTCGTCCACCAGCCGCCACAGACCGTCGGGGCCGTGGACGCCGCCGGGGAACCGGCAGCCGATGCCGACGATCGCCAAGGGTTCGCTGTCGGCGTCCTCCAGCTGCTTGAGCCGTCTGTGCGCCTTGCGGAGATCGCCCGTCATCGTGCGGATGTATTCGACGAGTCGAGCTTCGTCCGTCACTGGAACCCCCTGGGGTCGGAGCCGTGCGGATGTTCACCAGGGAGCGGGCAGCGGTCGCCGCAGGACGGCGGGCCGAGCGGTCCTGGAAAATTGGAGGATTCAAGTAGACAAGATCATCGGCGGGTACCGACACCCCTGACCTCGGCCCCGGAGGTTAGGGGTGGGGTCAGGGGGCCGACGGCGGCCGGGAGG
>NZ_LIRK01000671.1 GCF_001419765.1 Streptomyces torulosus | reverse complement strand
GACGGAGAACGAGCCGGAGCCCCAGCCGGTCAATTGACCGGCTGGGGCTCCGGCTCGTTCTCCGTCTCGGCAGCGCCCGCGGGGGGCTCGTCCTCGTCGGTGACCGGGGTCTTGACGGACTCCAGCAGCAGCTGGGCCACGTCGACGACCTGGATGGACTCCTTGGCCTTGCCGTCGTTCTTCTTGCCGTTGACCGAGTCGGTCAGCATGACGAGGCAGAACGGGCAGGCGGTGGAGACGATGTCCGGGTTGAGGGAGAGGGCCTCGTCGACGCGCTCGTTGTTGATGCGCTTGCCGATCCGCTCCTCCATCCACATCCGGGCGCCACCGGCGCCACAGCAGAAGCCGCGCTCCTTGTGGCGGTGCATCTCCTCGTTCCGCAGACCCGGGACGCTGGCGATGATCTCGCGCGGGGGCGTGTAGATCTTGTTGTGGCGGCCCAGGTAGCACGGGTCGTGGTACGTGATGATGCCCTCGACCGGCGTGACCGGGATCAGCTTGCCCTCGTCCACCAGGTGCTGGAGCAGCTGGGTGTGGTGGATGACCTCGTAGTCGCCGCCGAGCTGCGGGTACTCGTTGCCGAGGGTGTTGAGGCAGTGCGGGCAGGTGGCGACGATCTTCTTGGCCGCCTTGGGCTTCTTCGACTCGGGCGTGACGTTGCCCTCGTCGTCCGTCTCCTCGCCGAACGCCATGTTCAGCGCGGCGACGTTCTCCATGCCGAGCTCCTGGAAGAGGGGCTCGTTGCCGAGACGGCGGGCGGAGTCACCGGTGCACTTCTCGTCGCCGCCCATGATCGCGAACTTGACGCCCGCGATGTGCAGCAGCTCGGCGAAGGCCTTGGTGGTCTTCTTGGCGCGGTCCTCCAGGGCGCCGGCGCAGCCGACCCAGTACAGGTACTCGACCTCGCTGAGGTCCTCGATGTCCTTGCCGACGACCGGGACCTCGAACTCGACCTCCTTGAGCCACTCCAGCCGCTGCTTCTTGGCCAGGCCCCAGGGGTTGCCCTTCTTCTCCAGGTTCTTGAGCATCGTCCCGGCCTCGGACGGGAAGGCGCTCTCGATCATCACCTGGTAGCGGCGCATGTCGACGATGTGGTCGATGTGCTCGATGTCGACGGGGCACTGCTCGACGCAGGCACCGCAGGTGGTGCAGGACCACAGCACATCGGGGTCGATGACGCCGTTCTCCTCGACGGTGCCGATCAGCGGCCGCTCGGCCTCCGCGAGCGCGGCGGCCGGGACGTCCTTCAGCTGCTCCTCGGAGGCCTTCTCCTCGCCCTCCATGGTCTTGCCGCCACCGGCGAGGAGGTAGGGGGCCTTGGCGTGCGCGTGGTCGCGCAGCGACATGATCAGCAGCTTCGGGGAGAGCGGCTTGCCGGTGTTCCAGGCGGGGCACTGCGACTGGCAGCGGCCGCACTCGGTGCAGGTGGAGAAGTCCAGCAGGCCCTTCCAGGAGAACTGCTCGACCTGGGAGACACCGAAGACGTCGTCGTCACCGGGGTCGGTGAAGTCGATCGGCTTGCCACCGCTCGTCATCGGCTGGAGCGCGCCGAGGGCGGTCTCACCGGTGGCGTTCCGCTTGAACCAGATGTTCGGGAAGCCGAGGAAGCGGTGCCAGGCGACACCCATGTTGGTGTTCAGCGAGACGACGATCATCCAGACGAACGAGGTGCTGATCTTCACCATCGCGGTGAAGTAGACCAGGTTCTGCAGGACCGGGAGGCTGAGCCCCTTGAGCGCGAGGACCAGCGGGTACGAGGCGAAGTAGGCGGCCTCGTAGTGGTCGACGTCGTGGATCGCGCCCTCGAGGCCGCGCAGCACGTAGATGGCGAGACCGATGGTGAGGATGACGTACTCGACGAAGTACGCCTGACCGGCCTTGGAGCCCGCGAAGCGGGACTTGCGGCCGGCGCGCGAGGGCAGGCTCAGCAGGCGGATCACGATCAGCGTGGCGATGCCGAGGATCGTCATCACGCCGATGAACTCGATGTACAGCTCGAACGGCAGGAAACCGCCGATGACCGGCAGCACCCAGTCGGCCTCGAAGAGCTGCCCGAAGGCCTGGGCGAGGGTCGGCGGCAGCGTCAGGAAGCCGACGGCCACGAACCAGTGGGCGAAGCCCACGATGCCCCACCGGTTCATCCGGGTGTGCCCGAGGAACTCCCGCACCAGCGTCACACTGCGCTGGTAGGGATTGTCGGTACGGCTGCCGGCCGGGACCGGCTGGCCCAGCTTGAAGTACCGGATGAACTGACCGATGGCGCGTGCGAGCAGCGCGACGCCGACCACGGTCAGTACCAGCGACACGATGATCGCGGCGAGTTGCATTTGGGGGCTCCTCGGGCCTGCGAGGGTCATTACTAAGCGGTAACTTATGCAGTCCGTCTGAGACTACCCACTTCTCCTGCCGCACTGTAGCCAGCGACGCGGTGATCTGCGTCGCTGAGGGTTGCCTGAGTGGGGGGGGCGGCGGTCTAGAGGAGGGGTTTGAGGACCAGATCGCAGATGGGGTGGGTGCGGGCGTTCCAGCGGCGCTGCAGTTCGAGGCCGCGCGTGGAGGCCCCTGCGAGGGCGGCGACAACGCCGACGGCCACTCCGGTCGCGGCGGTGGCGCCCCAGGCCTCGGTCAACGCGGTCCACGAGTACAGGCAGACGGCAGGGAAGAGGCCCACAGCTCCCAGCATGCAGAAGAACCCCCGGTCGCGGAACGCGGCCCATTCGCGGTCCCGGATCACCTGGGAGACCGCGATGCCCCCCGCGAAAAGACCGACCAGGCCGAAAATGAACAGCGCCTCGGGGTCGGTGAGGGAACCGCACGCGATCAGGGCGATCCAGCCCGCGGCGATCTGGATGAGGACCGCCACCGGCAGCCATGCGGGCCCCCAGGGTTGGTCGCCGCCCGCGGCCGCCGTCCATGCCCGCCAGGCGGCCACCCCCGACAGCGCGACGCACACCAGCAGAATGAAGCGGTAGTGCGTGCTCCTGCCGTAGTCGTAGCCACGGGTCTCCGCCTCTGGTGACGGCACGTCCCAGCTCGGGGGGCCCGCGAACGTCTGCTGCTTGAGCAGGGCCACGGCTGTGCGCATCTGGAGCCACTCGGGCAGGCGGCGCAGCAGTTCCAGCCGGTGCGCGGTCAGTCCGGCGGAGCCGAGCGCCTTGACGGCCTGCTCCAGGATGAACGAGCTGAACGACGGAAGCTCGACCTCCAGGTACTGGGCCAGCACCGATGTGTCGATCCGCCGGTCCTCGGCGACGGCGTGCACCAGAATGCGGGGGTCGGAACGGCGCCGCAGCCACTCCATGAGTTCGTCCCCCGCGCTCACCTCCTGCCTCAGGGCGTAGGTCGCGTCCCGGCTGATGACGACCAGCGGGGCGATGATCCGGGGATCGGGGGTCGGCAGCTCCGCGTGCGTGATCACGAAGGCGTCGGCGGAGTCGATGGTGGCGGCGATCTTCCCGGCGATCATCACCAGGGCGTCGTCGGTCCCGTGGGCGAAGGGGCGCCAGACCCAGCTCAGGTTCCCGCCGCGAGAGGGCCCCACAGGGGCGGCCCTCAGTTCGTCGGCGATCTCCGGCACGCTCAGCAGTTCACCCAGGTGGAAGGCGCACGAGACCCGTGTGGTCGGATCCGTGGGGTGCCAGAGCACATGGTTCAGCGCGAGGGCCGCCTTCGGGGTCCGGATGCTCCACAGAGCGCGCACCGCTTCGACATGGTCGGCTGCCATGTCCTGGTAGGCGGACACCGCCAGATCCCCCATGGTCTGGAGACCGTCCCAGGCCGCGTTGCCCGGCTTGGCCGTGGTCGCCAGAGCCTCAGCGGCCTTCGGGAGGTTGGTGGCCGCCAGCGCGTGGGCCGCCGCGCGGACCCGGTCCGGATCGGTGTCCGAGCGCACGGTCTCGACGAGGAAGTCGAAGACCGAGCGGCCCCTCCTCCGTCCGTCGCTCCCGACCAGCCCGAACGCGTTGATCACCGCTTCGTCGAGGACCCTGTGCTCGCCACCCAGCGCGCCCCGGAAATGCTCCAGGATCTCCTCCGCCAGCCCGTCCTCGATCGTGTGGGCGTCCGCCAGGCACTGGAAGGCCAGGACGGGGTCCCTCGTGAACACCGCCCGGACGACCTCCGTGCAGTCCCGCGGCTCCACCCCGCACCACAGGCGGACCGTCTCCCGCCAGGCGGCCGGGTCGTCGCGGTATCGCCGGAGGAGACCCGTGGGGTCCGCCGCCAGCTTCACGGCCGCCAGGTACTCCTGGAGGGTGAGGTGGGCGAACTGGTAGCGCTCGCCGTTGTCCACGGCCAGGAGCAGACCGCTGCGGTGGACGATCTCGTTCAGGACCTTCTCGGCGGCCCCCGGGTCCCGTGCCTGCCGTTCCAGGACGGCCCGTACGGTCTCCAGCACCTTCTCGTGCGGCAGCGCCAGCCGGTCGTGGACGCCCGAGGGGATGTCCTGGGCGACCAGCGCGACTTCCTGGAGGACTGCCTTCTTCAGCGGGAACGGGTACACGGACTTGCGTCGGCGGTCGATCAGCAGGCTGTCGATGACCTGCTTGTAGAACTCGGCTCGGGTGTGCGGCAGGACCTGGTCGGTGCCCGCGTACACGAAGTCGTACAGGTACGCGATCATCGTCAGGAGCAGGGGGTTGCGGGCCAGGGCCATGATCTGCGGGGTGTCGCGGAGGGCGCCGAGGACCTGGTCGACGGTGCTCTCCGGCTCCAGAGCGGTGTCCGGTCGCCAGGGCCAGCCGTTGAGGAAGCGGCGGATGAGGTGCTCGTCGAAGTCGCGCACGCGCAGGGTCTGGCCGAAGGACTCGGCGAACCAGCCCTCGTACACCGCGGTCCGGCAGGTCACCACCACCCGGCAGGCCGCGTACTTCGCCGTGAACTCCTCGATCCGGTCCGCGACCAGTGGCCGAAGCTCCGTGGTCACCTCGTCCAGACCGTCGAAGTACAGGGCGAGGCTGCCCCGTTCCAGTGCCCGCGTCACCCACTTCTCGGCGCCCGGGAAGTCGTGCCGCGCGAAGTGGTCCACGAGGTGTTTCTCGAGACTCCGTTCAGGCGCCTTGTTGATCCAGTGCAGCTCCAGCAGAACCGGGATGTCCCCCAGATCGCCGAGATCGACACGGGGGCGCCGTTCGCGTCCGGGCTTCCGCCGGGTCGCGGTGTTCCCGCCCGGGGCGCCCGCGGTCGTGCCGCGTACCCGCTCCCTCGCCCACATCAGCACCTGGTGCCGCAGCAGCATCGTCTTGCCCGCGCCCGGCACCCCCAGCACCACACTGTGCCGTTCCGCCCGCAGGTCCGCGGCCAGCTCGGTCGGCGCGCCGTCCCCCCGGGCGCCGCGCAGCGGGACGTACACCGACTCCATCGGCAGCTTCAGGTCCTCGTCGACCTGGAAGGAGACGGCGAAACGGCGGTGGCGGTCGTACAGGGCGCGGGTGTACCTCGCGAGGGCGGTGCGGCGCAGCAGAACGCTGCCGCCGAACTGGGCGTACGCGAAGTCGAGGAGCAGCTTCAGCTTGCTGCCGAGCCAGTGTCTCGAAACAGCGGCGAGGACACTCAGGACGACCCCCACCACGACACCCGCGACGCCGATCGGCCAGCCCGCCGACAACTCCCCCATGAGCCCTCCCCCTGAGCCCCTGACGTATTCCGAGCCGCATCAGGCTCCCATGGGCTGTGTGCCCCGTGGGGTGCTTTGCGTACCTCGGGTGGACAGGCGGAACGAGCGTGCTATTTCAAAACGATCGTGTTATTCGTATGAAATCGTCACAATCACCCCTAACTTGGTTCCGTGCTGTACGGAATCCTCGCCGCCGCGTCCGCCCTCCTGGTCACCGCCGTGCTGACGGCGGCCGTACGCGTGCCCGCGCAGCGGCTCGGGATCGTGGAGCGGCGGCGGATGCGGCCGGTGCCGCTGCTGGGGGGTGTCGCGCTCCTCTGCGGGGTGGGCGGTGTGGCCTGGCT
>NZ_LIRK01000670.1 GCF_001419765.1 Streptomyces torulosus | reverse complement strand
CCGGCCGCACCCAGTCGCTCCCCCTGGTCCCGCGCGCGACGGACCGCGCCCTCGGCCCGACCGCCGAACAGGGCCTCGGGCGCCGGGGCGTACGGTCCTTCTCGCTGGTCGGTGTCGTGTGGGACGACCCGGACACCGAACTGTACGGCCGCGTCCAGGTCCGTACCCGGGCGCGCGGCACCACCCACTGGTCCGGCTGGCAGGACATCGAGACGCACAACCACGAGCACGCCGCCGACCCGGACACCGCCGAACGCGCCTCCAGCCGGGTGCGCGGCTCCACCGCCCCGCTCTGGGTGGGCGAGTCCGACGGGGTCGAGGTCCGCGTACGGGCCGAGGTCAGCGGTCGTACGGCCGCGCCTGGCGTCCAGATGCTCCCGGAAGGCCTACGCCTCGAACTGGTCGACCCCGGCACCGGCGTCCCGGAGGCCGTGTCGACGCAGGCGACCGCCCCGGCGTCCGGGCCGGTTGCCGACCCTCCGCCCGTCGGCACCCCCGTGGACGCCTCGCGCCTCGGCGCGCTGACCGTGGAGTCCGCCGCCGCCTCCGCCGTCAACGCCGACCTCGCGCCGCTCGGCGCCACCGTCATCCCGGCGCTGTCGCGCAAGGCGACGGAGGCCGGGCTGGCCGACCTGGAGCCGGGTATGAAGCCCTACATCGGGCCGCGCCCGCGTATCGTCACGCGCCGCGGCTGGGGCGCCGACGAGAAGCTCCGCGAGCGGGACTTCCTCTACACGAAGAAGGTCCAGGCGGCGTTCGTGCACCACACCGCCTCCGGCAACAACTACAGCTGCGACGAGGCGGCTTCCGTCATCCGCAGTATCTACCGCTACCACGTGGTGAGCAGCGGCTGGCGGGACATCGGCTACAACTTCCTCGTCGACAAGTGCGGAAACATCTACGAGGGGCGCGCGGGTGGCGTCGCGAAGGCCGTCATGGGGGCCCACACCCTCGGTTTCAACACGAACAGCATGGGGATCGCGGTCATCGGCAGCTTCGGCACCACCAAGCCGCCCGCCGCCGCTGTGACGGGCATCGCGCAACTCACCGCCTGGAAACTCGGTCTTTACCGGGCGAACCCCAAGGGCAAGACGGACCTCATCTCCGGGGGTGGCAATCTGTACGCAAAAGGTAGGAAGGTACGACTGAACGTGATCTCCGGCCATCGTGACGGGTTCGCGACCGAGTGCCCGGGGGGGCGCCTTTACGGAAAGCTCGGTACGGCCCGCTCGAAAGCCGCCCAGTACCAAGGGCGGTAGGACGGCGGCAGGTTGAAGGGGGAACCGGGGGCGCGACCGCCCCGACCGCACACCGGTGAGCCGGCCGGAGGCCACCGCACGGCAGCACAGCAAGGCAGGGGGCACGCCCGCAGTGCCCCCGCGAATGACCCCGCCGACCTGCGAAGCAGCAGACCGGCGGGGTTCCGCACGTCCATGAAGGCGCCATCGAACGGTCTGCATAAACTGGCCGGCCGAAAGACAGTTCGGCCGGTCCCGGCAGGAAGCAGAGACGACAGGTGACAGAAGCGATCCTCCTGGTCGGCGGCAGAGGCACCCGATTGCGTCCGCTCACGGTGCACACTCCGAAGCCCATGCTCCCGGCGGCCGGAGTCCCTTTCCTCACACACCAACTGGCGCGGGCGAGAGCGGCGGGCGTCGACCACATCGTCCTCGCCACCTCGTATCTGGCCGAGGTCTTCGAACCCCACTTCGGCGACGGCTCCGCCCTCGGCCTCCACCTCGAGTACGTCACCGAGGAGGAGCCCCTCGGCACGGGCGGCGCCATCCGCAACGCCGCCGCACACCTCCACTCCGCCCCCGAGGACCCCGTCCTCGTCTTCAACGGCGACATCCTCACCGGCCTGGACATCCGCCGCCTGGTCGGCACGCACCGGGCGACCGGGGCGGACGTCTCGCTCCATCTGACCCAGGTGACCGACCCGCGTGCCTACGGTCTGGTCCCCACCGACGAGTCGGGCCGCGTCCTCGCCTTCCTGGAGAAGCCGCAGACGCCCGAGGAGATCGTCACCGACCAGATCAACGCGGGGGCGTACGTCTTCCGCCGGTCGGTCATCGACACGATCCCGGCGGGCCGCCCGGTCTCGGTGGAGCGCGAGACGTTCCCGGACCTGCTGGCGGCGGGCGCCCACCTCCAGGGCATGGTCGACTCCACGTACTGGCTGGACCTCGGCACCCCCGCGGCCTTCGTCCGCGGCTCCGCCGACCTCGTCCTCGGCCGCGCCCCGTCCCCGGCGGTGCCCGGCCGCTGCGGCGACCGCCTCGTCCTGCCCACCGCCCGGGTGGCCGGTGACGCCAAGCTCACCGGCGGCACGGTCGTCGGCGAGGGCGCGTTCGTGGGTGAGGGGGCGCGGGTCTTCGGCAGCACGGTTCTCGCGGGCGCCGTCGTCGAACCCGGCGCGGTCATCACCGACTCCCTGATAGGCGCCCGCGCCCGCATCGGCGAACGCTCCGTCCTCACGGGCACGGTCGTCGGCGACGGCGCGGTCATCGGCGCGGACAACGAACTCCGCGCCGGGGTAAGGGTCTGGTGCGACGCCCAGATCCCCACGGGGGCGCTCCGCTTCTCGTCGGACGAGTAGGGCGCCTCATAGCTCGGGGCGCGCTGTCTGTTCGGCGGGTGCGGGTGGTGTGTGGTTTCTCGCGCAGTTCCCCGCGCCCCTGAAGGGAACGGGCCTGCGGCCCGCCCTTCATCGGAAAAGCACGGGGCCGCAGGCCCCTGCTTTTCCAGGGGCGCGGGGAACTGCGCGAACGGCCCCCACTCACCCGCAGTCGCCCACGCACCCCCCGGCCCCGAGCTCAAAGGCGCCCGATGTCCCACCGAGGCATCTTCGGCGTCCGCCGCCCCGGCACCCGCCCCGACAGCAGAATGAACCGCGCCGCCCGATGCCGCTGCCCCGCATACGGCTCCAGCAGCGACAGCATCACGGAGTCGTCCGCGTCCCGGTCGCCCGCCAGCGCGTAGCCCACGATCCCCGGCAGATGCAGATCCCCCACGGTCACCGCGTCCGCCGCCCCATGGCTGCGCTGCACCGTCTCCGCCGACGTCCACGGCCCGATGCCCGGCACCAGCTCCAGCCGTGCCCGCGCGTCCTCCGGCGACATCCCGACGGCCTCCTCCAGCCGCCCCGCCACCCGCACCGCCCGCAGGATCGTCGACGCCCGTTTGTTGTCGACCCCGGCCCGGTGCCACTCCCACGACGGGATCAACGCCCACTCGCGGGCCGTCGGCATCACGGACATCCCCGAGGGCGCGGGCCCCGGCGCCGGCTCCCCGAACTTCCGTACGAGCAGCCGCCAGGCCCGGTACGCCTCGTCCGTCGTGACCTTCTGCTCCAGGATCGACGGGATCAGCGACTCCAGCACCAGCCCGGTCCGTGTCAGCCGCAGCCCTGGACGCCGTCGCCAGGTCGCCGCCACGATCCGGTGCCGGGGTACGAACGCGTCGGGTTCGTCCGACGCCCCCAGCAGGGGCGGCAGTCGGTCGAGCAGCCACTCGCCGCCGGGACCCCAGGACTCCGCCTCGACGGCACCGCCGCGCACGGCGACCCTGAGGGTGCCGGCCCCGGCTGGGGTGCGGCAGACCCGCCACACGGCCCCGTCGGCGGTCGCCCGGAACGTCGGATCGCCGGGCCCCCTCTTGAGCGGCCCGAGCACCAGCCCCAGGTCGAACGGCCCCTCAGGCGTCCACGCCCGCCGAAGCCCCGGCGCGGCCGCGGGCCGGGGCACCCCACCGGGCACCACGACATGCCCGCCTCGCACGGTCGTACGAGTAGGTCGGGGGGAGAAACGTCCGGCCACGATGAGGTCCTAGGAAGCTATGGGGCGCCCTATGAGCATAGGAGGCGGTGGTTCTGCCGAGGCGGCAGTTCCCCGGAGGGAGAGGTGTCCGGACCCCTCACCGCACCTCGATGAACGCCCCCGCGTCCCGCTCCCCCCGGGCGGGCGGCTCCGCCGCCGGGTGCCCGACGGCCACAGCACCCATCGGGTCCCAGTCCTCCGGCAGCGCCAGCACGTCCCGTACGACATCCCGGCAGAACATCGTCGAGGACACCCACGCGGACCCGAGCCGCTCCCCGGCCAGCGCGACCAGGAAGTTCTGCACCCCGGCCCCGGTGGCGACGACGAACATCTCCCGCTCGGCACCGTCCCGCCGCTCGTCCCCGTAGGTGTGCGACCCGTCCATCACCAGACACGGCACGACGAGGTACGGCGCGTTGCGCAGTACGTCCCCCCGCCGCACCCGCTTGGCGATGGACTCCTCGCTCTTGCCGTCCCGCCGCAGGTCCGCGATCCACGCGTCCCGCATCGCGTCGAGCAGCCGCACCCGCGACTCCTCGGACTCCAGCAGCACGAACCGCCACGGCGTCGTGTGGTGCGGCGCCGGCGCGGTGACGGCGGCGGCCACGGCACGCCGTACCGCCCCGGGGTCGACGGGCTCGTCGGTGAACGCCCGCACGGTCCGCCGCTGGGTCACCGCCAGCCGTACGGCCTCCGAGGTCCCGAGCCGGAACATGTCGTCGCGGGCGCCCCTGACCAGGGCCTTCGTACCCTCGCCGGAGTCCTCGGCGACGATGTGCGCGAGGCCCCGCACGACGGCCACCGGCAGCCCGGCGGCCTTGCCCTTCACCAGGTCACCGGCGGCGGCCAGCTCGTCGGCGGTGGCGACGACGGTCGCGCTCAGCGGATTGCCGTGCGCGTCCGTGCCGCCGCGCAGGTCGTCGAGGACCCGTACCCCGGCCGCGCCGATGGCCACGTCGGTGAGCCCGCTGCGCCAGGGACGCCCGAAGGTGTCGGTGACCACGACCCCGACCTCGACCCCGAGCGCGTCCCTGATCCCGTCCCGGACGGCCCGCGCGGAGGCGTCGGGGTCCTCGGGCAGCAGCAGGACGGTCCCGGCGGGGGTGTTGGAGGCGTCGACGCCGGCGGCGGCCATCACCAGGCCCTGCCGGTTCTCCACGATCCGCAGGGCACCGCGCCGGGCCACGACTCGGACGGTCTCGGCGTCGATCGCGGCCTCCCGGTCGGCGGCCTCGACCGTCCGGCCCTCGGCCTTGGACACGATCTTGGAGGTGACGAGCAGCACGTCCCCGTCGCGCAGCCCCGGCTCGGCCGCGGCGATCAGCTTGGCGAGGTCGTCCCCCTGCTGGATCTCGGGAAGGCCGGCCACGGCCCACACCCGGTACCCGGCGGTCGGGGACGCCTCTCTCGCGGTCTCCTCGCTCACGCGGCCCGCACCTCCTCGGCGAGCGCCAGCGCCGCCCCGGCCATGGCCGCGGTGGCGTCGAGGTCGGTCATCATCAGGGGCACCGCCCGGCAGCGGATGCCCGCGGCCTCGACGCGTTCGACGGTGCCGGCGTCGACCGTGTCGACGAGCCAGCCGTCGAGCAGCCCGGAGCCGTAGTGCTCGGCGACGGCCGCGGCGGTGGACTCGACACCGACGGCGGCGAGGACCTTGTCGGCCATGCCCCGCACGGGCGCGTCCCCGACGATGGGGGAGAGCCCGACGACCGGCACCCCCGCCTCGGCGATCGCCTCCCTGATGCCGGGCACGGCGAGGATGGTGCCGACGGAGACGACGGGGTTGGACGGCGGGAAGAGGATCACGTCCGCCTCCGCGATGGCCTCCAGGACGCCCGGCGCCGGCTTGGCCTGCTCGGCGCCGACCGGCACGATCGCCTCGGCGGGCACGGAGGCCCGCAGCCGCACCCAGTACTCCTGGAAGTGGACGGCCTTGCGCTCGCCGTCGAGGTCGACGGCGACATGGGTCTCGACCCGGTCGTCGGTCATGGGGATGAGCCGCACCCCCGGCTTCCACCGGTCGCACAGCGCCTCGGTGACCGCGCTCAGCGGGTATCCGGCGCCGATCATCTGCGTCCGCACGATGTGCGTGGCGAAGTCCCGGTCGCCCAGGCCGAACCACTCCGGTCCGACGCCGTACGCCGCGAGCTCCTCCTTCAGATGGAAGGTCTCGTCGGCCCGGCCCCAGCCCTGGTCCTCGTTGATGCCGCCGCCGAGCGTGTACATCACCGTGTCGAGGTCCGGGCAGACCTTCAGGCCGAAGAGGTGGATGTCGTCCCCCGTGTTGCCGATGACCGTGATCTCCGCCTCCGGAGCGGCCCGCTTCAGGCCGCGCAGGAACCGGGCACCACCGATGCCACCCGCCAGAACCACAATGCGCATGGGAGCCAGTCTCGCAGGCGCCCACGACAACGGACCGCGCCCCCGCCCCCATCCACGAACGGTTTCGGCCGAGGTGTGGCGTCAGGCCGTGGCGGTCGCCGTCCGTGTCGCGCAGGCCTCGGTGTGCATCGGCATGTCCGTCAGGCCCGGGTAGTAGATGTGCAGGCTTATGGCCGGTTCCAGCGTGTCGTTGACGACCTCGTGCGCGTAGCCCGGCGCGAAGACCCGCTGCGCGCCGACGGCCAGCACCCGCGTGCCCCGGTCGGTGCGCTCGGTCAGTGTGCCGTCCAGCACGGTGAGCACCCCGGACGAGCCGCCGTGGTCGTGCAGCCCGGTGCCCTGACCAGGCACCCAGGACAGCAGCCACACCTCGTACCCGGGGCCGGTGCGCAGCCGGTGGTACCAGCGTGTCGTCGCGTCGTATTCGACGAGGTGCTCCCACTGGGCGCGGTCCTCGGCGATGGAGCGGGCCAGTCCGGCGAACTCGGCCACGGTGACCGGATGTTGGCGCGGCGTCCGCAGGAGGTGGGGTACCTCGAGGATGTCGCCGGCGATCTGGAGGTCGCTGTCGCTGTTCATGGGATGCGGTGGTCCTCGGCGAAGAGTGTGGGGGATGGCTGGGTGTCGCGTGCCGTCCGCCCGGGTCACGGGCGGGGCGAACGCCCGGGTCACGGGCGGAGGGGAACAGCAGCCGAGCCGCGATGGGCTCAGTGGCAGCCGGAGCGCGTTGGGCTCAACAGCTGGGACAGCAACAGCTACAGCGAGCGCGGGCAGCACCGAGGGACCCGGCGGAGCGGGTCGAGGTGAGTGCCAAGTTCGCGAGCATGCCCACTAGGACAGCGGTTCACACCTCTGCTGTCAACTTCCCGTCCGGTATGTGGATGCCACTTCACCTCTTTCGGTGCATCACCCCGGTGAAAGGTTTGTGCATGGGAAGTCGGGGACACATGGCGCACAACCCGATACGGGTGAGTGCGAGCGGGCCGGAACGAGATCGAACTCCTGGACGTCTTCCCTCGTAAGGGAGGGAGACCGTACGGGACTTCCACCCATCGCCAGGCTGCTGTCAGGGTTTATGCCGATTTGAACACTTTCCGCATAGCCTTGGTTCCGCAGAGTGAATAAGGGGCCCAATAGCAGATCTCGGCTTGACTCGCCCGTAGCAGCACACTTGTAATTTCACTCGTGTCGTTCAGCCGAAATCGGTAACGGCCGCACGACGGGGACGCGAAAGACGGACGAGGGGCGCACATGACCGAGCTCGTGCAGCAACTGCTGGTCGACGACGCGGACGAGGAACTCGGCTGGCAGGAGCGCGCGCTGTGCGCCCAGACCGACCCCGAGTCCTTCTTCCCCGAGAAGGGCGGCTCGACCCGCGAGGCCAAGAAGGTCTGCCTGGCCTGCGAGGTCCGCTCCGAGTGCCTCGAGTACGCCCTCGCCAACGACGAGCGCTTCGGCATCTGGGGCGGCCTGTCCGAGCGGGAACGCCGCCGCCTCAAGAAGGCCGCCGTCTGAGCGCGCGCGGCGCTCACCGCACGCACCTTCCGCACACCACACACCACAGGAAGTCGGCAGTCCGCAGCACGTCCCAGCGGAACCGGGTGACCAACGGCCCGTCGCAGGTGGCTTGTCCACAGGCGGCGGGCCGCCGTGGTGCTCAGCCGTTAGTGTGGGCCCTCGTCCGAGACGTCCCGTTGTCCCCGCCGGACACAGACGTCCACCGCAGTCCATCGAACCGGGGCCCGTACCTCGATGTCCGTGCACAGCCACACCGCAGCCCACGACGCTGCCACCCCTGAGTTCCCACGTCATGTGGTGACCGCGGTCCTCGTCGCGCACGACGGCGCCCGCTGGCTGCCCGACGCGCTCGCCGGACTGCTCGGTCAGGAGCGCCCCGTGCAGAGCGCCATGGCGGCCGACACCGGCAGCGCGGACGACTCCGCCCAGCTCCTCGCCGACGCCCTCGGCGCCGACCGCGTCCTGCACCTCGCCCGGCGCACCGGTTTCGGCCAGGCCGTCGAGGAGGCCAACCGCACCGCGGGCGTGCTCACCCAGGACGACCTGGCCTACCTCCGCCGCCCCAGCGGCTGGGACCCCGTCACGCGCACGTGGCGCGACGACGCGTACGACATGCCCGAGCTCCCGCACGGAGAGCCGGTGCAATGGCTGTGGCTGCTGCACGACGACTGCGCCCCCGAGCCCGACGCCCTCGCCCAGCTGCTGCGCGTCGTGGAGAACGAACGCGAGCTGGGCCGGGACGACGTCGCCGTCGTCGGCCCCAAGCTGCGCGGCTGGTACGACCGCCGTCAGCTCCTGGAGGTCGGCGTCACCATCGCGGCCTCCGGCCGCCGCTGGACCGGCCTGGACCGCCGCGAGCAGGACCAGGGCCAGCACGACCACGTCAAGCCAAGCCTCGCCGTCTCCACCGCCGGCATGCTGATCCGCCGCGACGTCTTCGAGGAGCTCGGCGGCTTCGACCGCCGGCTGCCCCTCATGCGGGACGACGTCGACCTGTGCTGGCGCGCCACCGCCGCCGGCCACCGCGTCCTCGTCGCCCCCGAAGCGGTCGTACGGCACGCCGAGGCGTCCTCCCGCGAGCGCCGCACCGTCGACTGCGTGGGCCGCTCCGCCGCCTCCCCGCACATGGTCGACAAGGCGGGCGCCGTCTACACCCTCCTCGTCAACTCCCGTACCGCACAGCTCCCCTGGGTGCTGTTCCGGATCGTCCTCGGCACCCTGCTGCGGACCGTCGCCTACCTCGTCGGCAAGGTCCCCGGCCAGGCCGTCGACGAGATCCGCGGACTGCTGAGCGCGCTGCTGCGGCCCGAGCGGATCATCGCCGGACGCCGCAGAAGAGGCGGGGCGCAGATCGACAAGGGCGAGCTGCGCGCGCTGTTCCCGCCGCCCGGCGCGACCGTCCGCGCCACCGTCGAGCAGGCCGCCGGTGATCTGTTCGGCCGCTCCGACACCGAGACCTCCTCGGCCGGACGGCACGGCGGCGCCGTCGAGTCCGGGCCCGGCGACGACGACGCCGACTTCCTGGAGGTCGAGCAGTTCGCCCGGCTCAAGCGCGTCGCACGCAAACCGGGCCCGCTGCTCTTCCTCGTGCTGCTGCTCGCCTCCCTCGCCGCGTGCCGCGCGCTCCTCGGCGGCGGCGCCCTCGCGGGTGGCGCCCTGCTGCCCGCGCCCGCCGACTCCGCCGAGCTGTGGTCGCGCTACCTGGACGCGTGGCACCCCATCGGCCCCGGCGGCGCCGAGGCCGCACCGCCCTACCTGGCGATCATCGCGATGCTCGCCTCCCTGCTGTTCGGCTCGACCGGCCTCGCCGTCACCGTGCTCCTCGTGGCCTCCGCGCCACTGGCCGGATTCACCGCGTACTTCGCCTCACGGCCCCTCGTCGAGTCCCGGCTGCTGCGCGCCTGGGCGGCCGTCGTCTACTCCTTCCTGCCCGCCGTCACCGGCGCCCTCGCCGGGGGGCGCATCGGCACCGCCGTCCTCGCGATCCTGCTCCCCCTGATCGCCCGCGCGGGCGCCGCCGCGGCGGGGCTCACGAACAGCACGGGGGCGCGCGGCAGCTGGCGCGCGACCTGGGCGTACGCGCTGCTGCTGACGATCACCACCGCGTTCACCCCGATCGTGTGGCCCATCGCGCTGCTCCTCGGCCTGGCCGTGCTCGGTGTGCGGCGCCGCGAGATCACCGCGTACGGCCCGCGCTTCCTCGCCCAGCTGGGCACCCCGCTGCTGATCCTGGCCCCCTGGTCGCTCACCCTGCTGCCGTTCGGCTTCTTCCAGGAGGCCGGCCTGGAGTACGGGGCGAGCGCGGCCTCCCCGACCGATCTGCTCGGCATCAGCCCCGGTGGCCCCGGCACGGTCGGCGGCCTCACTCTCGTCGGTGTCGTCCTCGCCGCGCTGGCCGCCCTGTTGCGTTCGGAACGCCGACTGGCGATCGGGACCGCCTGGACGGCGGCTCTGGTGGGACTCGTCTTCGCCGTCCTGTCCAACAACTCCACCTGGGCGGGCCCCGCGACCCTGGTCTACGGCATCGCCCTGCTGGCCGCCGCCACCCTGGGCGCCGACGGGGCCCGCGCGCGGGTGGCCGAGCAGAGCTTCGGCTGGCGTCAGCCGGTGGCCGCGCTGATCGCGCTCGCCGCCGCCGTCGGCCCCCTCCTCGCCGCCGCCGGCTGGATGATCGGCGGCGCCGACGGGCCCCTGAAGCGCCGCGACCCCGTCCAGGTCCCCGCGTTCGTCGCCGAGGAGAGCGGCACCCGCGACCAGGCCCGCACCCTCGTCCTCGACAGCGACTCGGCCGCCGAGGTCTCCTACACCCTGGTCCGCGGCTCCGGCGTCCGCCTCGGCGACGCGGAACTCACGGCCGCCGCCGGACGGAACCGGCAGCTCGACAAGGTCGTCGCCAACCTCGTCGCCGGCTCCGGCGCCGACCAGGCCGACGAGCTCGGCGGCTTCGCCGTGCGCTACGTCCTCGTCCGCCCGGGCGCCCCCCGCGAGATGAGCCGCGTCCTGGACGCCACGCCCGGCCTGAGCCGACTCAGCCAGCAGGACGGCAGCGCCCTGTGGCGTGTCGACCGCGAGGTCGCCCGCGTCACCGTCGAGACGGGCTCCGGCGACCCGAAGTCCGTCGCGGCCGGCCCCGTCGACGTGCACACCACCCTCCCGGCCGGCGGCTCGGGCCGCGTCCTGCGCCTCGCCGACACCGCCGACGAGTCCTGGACCGCCACCCTCGACGGCAAGCCGCTCACCCCGACCACGGTCGACGGCTGGGCCCAGGGCTTCCAACTCCCCACCGGGGGCGGCCGGCTGGACGTCACCTTCGACGAGCCCGTGAGCCACACCGGCTGGCTGTGGGCGCAGGGCTCGCTCGCCGTCTTCCTCGTGGTCCTCGCCCTGCCGGGCCGCCGCCGGGACGTCGACGACGACCTGCCCGACGAGCCGGTCGCGGTACCCGCCCAGGACGTCACCGGCGACGGCCGCCGCGCCCGTCGGCTGCGCGCCCAGGCCGAGGCCGACCAGTCCGCGGACAACCCGCCCCCGCCCGCCGAGGAGGCCCCGGTGGCCGTCCCCGTCCCGGAGCAGCAGGCGTACGGCGAGTGGGACACCCCGAGTTACGCGGGCGCCGAGTACGGCCAGTACGACCAGCAGTACCAGGCCGCCCAGCAGTACCCGGCGGGCACCTACGACCAGCAGCACTACCAGGCGGACCCCTACCAGGGCGGCCAGTACGACCCGTACGCCTCCTACGGGGGCGACGCGGCCTCCTACGACCAGACGTACACCCAGGGCTACGACGCGACGTACGACCCGTCGCACGGCACCGGCGCCGACCCCGAGCGCCCCGACGGGAGCCAGCAGTGAACCGCACGACCCTGTCCCTGATCGCCGGCACGACCGCCCTCGCCGCCGTCACCGGTTTCGCCGTGCTCAGCGCGCCCGACGCCTCCGGCGGCGACACCGCCGTCGAGGCGGCCGCCCAACTCCCCGTGGAGCGCACGAGCCTGCTCTGCCCCCGGCCGAGCTCCTCGGACGTCGCCGAGACCGCGTACACGTCCTTCACGCCCGTCACCAAGGGCGCCTCCGGCAAGGGCGGCGCCCAACTGGCCTCCGCCGGCGAGGAGTCGGCGGACGGCGGCGGGAAGGGCAAGAAGGCCAAGCCCGTCCTGGAGCCGAAGGAGCCGGGCAAGCCCGTCACCGGGAGCACCGACGGCGGTGACGCGCCCGCGCTGATCGGTACGGCCGAGGGGAAGTTCGCGCCCGGCTGGACCGTCCAGGAGACCACCGAGGTCGCCGCCGGCACCGGCCGTGGCCTGCTCGGCGTCAACTGCACCGCGCCGGACACGCAGTTCTGGTTCCCGGGCGTCAGCACGGCCGCCGGCCGCACCGACTACGTCCACCTCACCAACCCGGACGACGCGGCGGCCGTCGTCGACATCGAGCTGTACGGCAAGGACGGTGAGCTGAAGTCGACGGTGGGGGAGGGCATCACGGTCCGGCCCCGCTCCACCGAACCCGTCCTGCTGTCGACGCTCACCACGGAGAAGCAGGCCGACCTCACGATCCACGTCAGCGTCCGCAGCGGTCGCGTCGGCGCCGCCGTGCAGGCCCTCGACGACAAGCAGGGCGGCGACTGGCTGGCCGCCGCGGCCGACCCGGCCGCCACCGCGGTCCTCCCCGGCATCCCCGAGGACGCCACGTCCGTCCAGCTGATCGCCTTCACCCCTGGTGACACCGACGCCGACCTGAAACTCCGGCTCGCCTCGCCCTCCGGGACGATCACCCCGGCCGGCAGCGAGACCCTGCACGTCAAAGCGGGGATGACCGCCACCGCCGACCTCGGCGCCATCACCCGCGGCGAGGCCGGATCGCTCCTGTTGAATCCCACCGACGAGTCGATCCCGGTGGTGGCCGCCCTCCGCGTCGTTCGCGGCAAGGGCGCCGACCAGGAAACGGCGTTCATCCCGGCCACGCGTCCGGTCGGCAAGCGCGCCACGGTCGCCGACAACCGCGCCAAGGGCACCACCCTCGCCCTCACCGCGCCCGCCGGGACCGCCAAGGTCAAGGTGACGGCATCCGCGGGCGGCTCCGCCGGTGAGCCCACGACCAAGACGTTCACGATCAAGGCGGGCACCACCCAGAACGTGGAGTTCCCGGCCCCGGCGGGCCTGAAGGGCCCCTACGCCCTCACCGTGGAACCCCTCACCGACACCCCCGTCTACGCCTCACGCACCCTGGAGTCCAAGGTCGACGCCATCCCGGCCTTCACCATCCAGACCCTCCCCGACGACCGGGGAACGGTAGCGGTCCCCCAGGCCCACGAGGACGTGGCGGTACTCCAGGACTAGGCGCGCGGGGGTGTTTTAAGGGGCGCGGGGAACTGCGCGAGAAACCACAACGCACCCGCACCCGCCACATCACACGCACCCCCGACCCATAAGGCGCGGACGCGGGGTCGAAGGGGCGGCAGCCTTCGGAACGGGACGGGTAGGGGCGGCGGGGGCGGCCCTTCCCGGGCGCACCCCTCCCGGCGGGGTCAGTCCTCCCCGTACCGGGGATCCACGGTCTCCGGGTTCAGCCCCAACAGCTCGGCGACCTGCTCCACGACCACCTCGTGCACCAGCGCCGCCCGCTCGTCCCGCCCCTTCGTCCGGATCTCCACCGGCCGCCGGTACACCACCACCCGTGCGACCCGCCCCTCCCGCGCCGGCACGATCCCGCCGAGCGGCACCGCCTCGTCGTTCCACACCCCGTCCCCCGGCCCGTCCAGCCGCGGCACCTCCAGGACGAGGAAGTCGATGTCGGCCAGCTGCGGCCACCGCCGCTCCAGCCGCTCCACGGAGTCCTGCACGAGGTCGGCGAAGACCTCCGCGCGACTCGCCGCGAGCGGCACCTGCGGCGGCGCGATGGGGCCGCGCATCCCCCGGCCGTGCCGATCACGACGGCGGGGCCCGGGTGCGGAGGCGGCGGGCGGCGGTACGAGGTTGTCCATCACCTGTGAAGCGTAGTCCTCACGAGGTGCGCGCGCCCGGCTCCACACCCCGCGCCGCACCCCCGCTCCGACACCGCTGACCTGGTACGTCCAACCGGCGCGCCGAACACGGGTGCGCCGCAGGGCCGTACGGCCCGACGCCG
>NZ_LIRK01000067.1 GCF_001419765.1 Streptomyces torulosus | reverse complement strand
CACGAGCGCAATCCCGGCTGGACCCGCGAGGAGGTCGAGGCGGAGATCCACGCCCAGCTCGGCACCCGCAAGGCGATCTGGCTGCCGCGCGGCCTCACCGGCGACTATCCGCCCGGCGGCTTCGGCACCCTGGGCCACGTCGACATCGTCGCCGCGTTCGCCCGCCCCGGCGTGGTCGTCGCCCACTCCCAGCCCGACCCCGCCCACCCCGACCACGAGATCACCGAGGAGATCATCGGACTGCTGCGGGCCCAGACCGACGCGCACGGACGGCCCCTGGAGGTCGTCGAGGTCCCCGCGCCGACCGAGTTGGAGGCCGACGGCCGCTGGGCCGACCACTCCTACATCAACCACTACCTGTGCAACGGCGGAGTCGTCCTCTGCGCCTTCGACGACCCCCGCGACGAGACCGCCGCCGGGATCTTCCGCAGGCTGTTCCCCGACCGCACGGTCACCCTCGTCGACGCCCGCACGATCTTCGCCGGCGGGGGCGGCATCCACTGCATCACCCAGCAGCAGCCCCGGGCCGGCGTCCGGTAGAAACGTAGGGATGACCACACCACCGGCCGAACCCGTGCGCATCCTGCGCTGCGCCGCCTGCGACCGGCCCCTCACCGGGCCACTGCGCCTGCTGCCCGAGGCGCCCGAACGTCCGCCGTACGACGGGCGGAAGAACCCCGACGGCTCGCGGGGCGCCCCGTCGACGATGCCGCTCGGGACGTACGCGGTGGATCCGCTGCCGTGCGGGGCGCCGTACGTTCCGCACCCCGATCCCGAGTGGATGGACGTCGCCCATCCCGGCAACGCCGTGCAGTTGGACCCCGACGGGCCGGGATGCCTGATGTCCGCCGGGCCGCGCGACACCCAGGTCGTGCACCCCGGGGACACCCGGCGGTACCTGTCCCCGGACCCGGCCGTCCGTGAGTCCGGATGCTGCGACGTGGGACGCGCGGGGCCCAACGAGCTGTGCGGAGGGTGCGGTGCGGTGGTCGCGACGCTGTTCGCCGGCTGCACCGGCCCCTACGAGACCCACTTCCTGCCCGACGCCGTCCGCGTGGCCGCCCCATGACCCGCCGCCGCAACACCGCCCCGCCCCGCGAGGAGGTCCTCGGCGCCGCCATGGCCATGATCGCCGAGCGGGGCCTGGAGCAGCTCACCATGGCGGCGCTCGGCCGCGAGGTCGGCATGAGCAGCGGCCATCTCCTCTACTACTTCCACTCCAAGGACGAGCTGCTGCTGCGGACCCTGGAGTGGAGCGAGGGCCGGCTCGGCACCGAGCGCGCCCGGCTCCTCACCCGGACCGCCCCGGCCCGCGAACGCCTGGACGCGTACGTCGACCTGTACGTCCCCGACGGCCACCGCGACCCCCACTGGACGCTCTGGCTGGAGGTCTGGAACCGCTCGCAGAACGCCGACGACGAGGCCCGCGACCGCCAGGCCGCCATCGAGGGCGCCTGGCACCGCGACCTGGTGGCGCTGCTCGCGGAGGGCATGTCGCGCGGCGAGTTCCGGACCGTCGACCCCGACCGGTTCGCCACCCGGCTGCGCGCCCTGCTCGACGGCTTCTCCATCAACGTGGCCATCGGGCTGCGCGGGGCCGACCGCGACCGGATCCTGTCCCACGTACGGGAGTTCCTGGACGAGTCCCTGGGGTGAGCGCGGCACGCGCCCGCGCACAGCGCGCTGTTCGCATCCTGAGACGGAGGGTGAGCGCCGGGACGGTCTGTGCCAGACTGCCCCCGTGCTCTCGTTCGCCATGATTATTGGCAGCAGGCGCGCCGGTCCGCAGTGACCGCCACGTACGACCACGTACGGGCGGACACCGTCGTCCTCGACCCGCGCGCAGACCTCTCGCACCCGCGAGGGGTTTTTCGCTTTTCTGGCCCACCCCCAGCCGGGAACGCAGCGCGCGGGATGATGGGAGGACGGTGGAGCCGGTCATTCCGGTACAGACCGAGATCCGACATCAGGAGCCGAACACCATGACGGAAACCAGCGAGCTCGACGACTCGTTCCACGTCTTCGACACCACCCTGCGAGACGGCGCCCAGCGTGAGGGCATCAACCTCACCGTCGCCGACAAGCTGGCCATCGCTCGGCACCTGGACGACTTCGGAGTGGGCTTCATCGAGGGCGGCTGGCCGGGCGCCAACCCGAGGGACACCGAGTTCTTCGCCCGCGCCCTGAAGGAGATCGACTTCAGGCACGCCCAGCTCGTCGCGTTCGGCGCGACCCGTCGCGCCGGCGGCAGAGCGAGCGAGGACCCGCAGGTCAAGGCGCTCCTCGACTCCGGCGCCCCGGTGATCACCCTCGTCGCCAAGTCCCACGACCGCCATGTGGAGCTGGCGCTGCGCACCACCCTGGAGGAGAACCTGGAGATGGTCCGTGACACCGTCTCCCACCTCCGGGAGCAGGGCCGCCGGGTCTTCGTCGACTGCGAGCACTTCTTCGACGGCTACCGCGCCAACCCCGAGTACGCCAAGTCCGTCGTCCGCACCGCCGCCGAGGCCGGCGCCGACGTCGTCATCCTCTGCGACACCAACGGCGGCATGCTCCCCGCCCAGGTCCAGGCCGTCGTCTCCACCGTCCTCGCCGACACCGGCGCCCGGCTCGGCATCCACGCCCAGGACGACACCGGCTGCGCGGTCGCCAACACCCTCGCCGCCGTCGACGCGGGCGCCACCCACGTCCAGTGCACGGCCAACGGCTACGGCGAACGCGTCGGCAACTCCAACCTCTTCCCGGTCGTCGCGGCCCTGGAGCTGAAGTACGGCAAGAAGGTCCTCCCCGACGGCGCCCTGCGCGAGATGACCCGCATCTCCCACGCGATCGCCGAGGTCGTCAACCTGACCCCCTCCACGCATCAGCCGTACGTGGGTGTCTCCGCCTTCGCGCACAAGGCGGGCCTGCACGCCTCCGCCATCAAGGTCGACCCCGATCTGTACCAGCACATCGACCCCGAGCAGGTCGGCAACACCATGCGGATGCTGGTCTCCGACATGGCGGGCCGCGCCTCCATCGAGCTCAAGGGCAAGGAGCTGGGTGTCGACCTCGGTGGCGACCGGGAGCTGATCGGCCGGGTCGTCGAGCGGGTCAAGGAGCGCGAACTCAAGGGCTACACGTACGAGGCGGCGGACGCGTCGTTCGAGCTGCTGCTCCGCGAGGAGGTGGCCGGCAAGCCGCTGCGCTACTTCAGCACCGAGTCCTGGCGCGCGATCGTCGAGGACCGCCCCGACGGCAGCCACGCCAACGAGGCCACCGTCAAGCTGTGGGCCAAGAGCGAGCGCATCGTCGCCACCGCCGAGGGCAACGGCCCGGTCAACGCCCTCGACCGCGCCCTGCGCGTCGCCCTGGAGCGTATCTACCCCCAGCTCGCCAAGATGGAGCTGGTCGACTACAAGGTCCGCATCCTGGAGGGCAAGCACGGCACCAACTCCACGACCCGCGTGCTGATCTCCACCACCGACGGCGCCGGCGAGTGGTCCACGGTGGGCGTCGCCGAGAACGTCATCGCCGCCTCGTGGCAGGCCCTGGAGGACGCCTACACGTACGGCCTGCTCCGGGCCGGGGTCGAACCCGCGGAGTGACCACCCGACAGGCCGATGGGCCGCGCCCGGCGGGACCGGGGCGCGGCCTCCACCCGTCCCGCGCCGACCGGGGCGCCGCCCGTGGCCCGCGGCACCCACCGGGAATCCCTACCGGACCCGTGCCCCGACTCTCGCTCGAACGGTCGTGCGGTCACCCTTGAAGCGGCGCCCTCGGCAGGAGCGGAACCCTCGATTCCGGTTCCGGGCGGTCCGATCGTCCGTTTTGCCGGTGACCGAGGTAGCTTCGAAGGTATGAAGGGCGCACCGGTCCGGTCTCTGACCCGCCTCCTGATCGTGCCGCTCATCGCCGCCGCCCTGGCGGTGCTGGCGGTCGGTGCGCCGGGCGCCCGCGCGGCCACGGGCCTCTCGACGGTGGCCGCGGCCCTGCGCGAGAGCCCCGTCTACGTCGACCCGGCCGCCTCCGGTCTGCTCGCCGCGTCGGACGCCGAAGCGCTCGCCGACAAGATCGTCGACGCGGACGAGCCGGTCTTCGTGGCGGTCCTGCCGGCCGGCTACCCCACCCAGGACCTCTTCCGGAACCTCCGCACGGAGACCGGCATCACCGGCCTGTACGCCATCCGCCTCGGTGACCGCTTCGACGCGAGGGCCGACGCGAGCGTCCTGCGCCCACGGACCGTGTCCAACCTGGTCGCCGCGGCACAGGGTGCGGGTGACGCCAAGGCCCAGCTCAACGACTTCGTGGACGACGCCCTGCGCAGCAACCCGGGCGGCACGGCCCCGTCGAGCTGGAGCGGCGGCGGAGGCGGGGGCGACGGCGTGGACGTCGGCGCCCTGGCCGCCGCCGGCGCGGTGGTGGCGGCGGGCGGTGTCGGCGCGTACGCCCTGGTCCGCCGGCGGCGCCGCCGGGAGGAGGCGGAGCGCCGCGCGGCCCTGGACAAGCTGCGCGTGGTGGTCGACGAGGACATCACCGCCTTCGGCGAGGAACTCGACCGGCTGGACTTCCACCCCGCCGAGGCGGGCGCGGACGACGCGATGCGCGCCGACTACGAGCGGGCCCTCGACGCCTACGAGCAGGCGAAATCGCTGATGGCGGCGGCCACCCGCCCCGAGGACGTGCGCGCGGTCACCCAGGCCCTGGAGGACGGCCGCTTCTCCCTCGCCCTGCTGGCCGCCCGCCGGGAGGGCCGTCCGCTGCCCGAACGCCGTGCCCCCTGCTTCTTCGACCCCCGCCACGGCCCGTCGGTCGCCGACGTCCTGTGGACCCCGCCGCTGGGCGGCGCGTCCCGCGAGGTCCCGGTGTGCGCGGCGGACGAGGCCCGAATGGCGGACGGCCAGGAGCCCATGGTCCGCGAGGTGGAGACGGTCTCCGGCGCCCGCCGCCCCTACTGGGACGCGGGCCCCGCCTACGGCCCCTGGGCGGGCGGCTACTTCGGCGGCGGCATCCTCCCCGGCCTCCTCGTCGGCACGATGCTCGGCAGCATGATGGCCACCCCCTCCTACGCGGCCGTCTACGGCGCCGGCTACGGCGACTTCGGCGCGGACGGCGGTTACGGCGGCGGTGACGTCTCCGGCGGCGACTTCAACACGGACGACTTCTCCGGCGGCTTCGGCGGCGGTGACTTCGGAGGGGGCGGTGACTTCGGAGGGGGCGGCGACTTCGGCGGCGGCTTCTGAGCACGGACGAGTGACGAGGACGGGCACGGGCCCGGCGCGCCGAGCGCCGGGCCCGTGGACGTCGTACGGAGTGGTGCCGGGATGCCGGTTCAGAGCGTGGCGGCGGCCGACGCTATCTGGGAGGCGAAGGTCGAGACCTCGGAGTAGACACCCGGTGCGTTGGGCCGGGCGCAGCCGTCGCCCCAGCTGACGATGCCGACCTGGATCCAGGCGCCGGCGTTGTCGCGGCGGAACATCGGGCCGCCCGAGTCGCCCTGGCAGGTGTCGACGCCGCCCGAGGCGAAGCCGGCGCAGATCTCCTCGCCGGCGACGAGGCCGCTGTAGAGGCCGCCGTAGGCACGGCAGGTCGCGTCACTGATGAACGGGACCGTCGCCTTGAGCATGTAGCGCTGCTGGGCGCCGCCCTCGCGGGCCGCTCCCCAGCCGGCGACGGTGAAGTCACCGGTGTTGTACTGGGTGTTGGTGGCGATCTTCAGGGTCGGCAGGTTGATCGGCTGGGCGAGCTTGATGAGCGCCCAGTCCTTGCCGGTGCCGTTGTAGCCGGGGGCGCGGTACACCTTCGTGGAACGGACCTGGACCCGCCCGCTGGTGCTCTGGAGGTCCACTACACCGGCGGTGGCGGTGATGCTCGTGTTGTTCCCGGTCGCGCCGACACAGTGCGCGGCGGTGAGGACGATCTGCTGCGTGTACAGCGCGCCGCCACAGCCCATCGACAACCGGACCATGAACGGGAACTCGCCCTGTGCCGCACGTGTGCCGCCGACGACCGGTGACGGGGCGGCCTGGGCCGCCGAGACCGGCTGGAGGCTGGCGATCGCGAGCGCGGCGGCGCCGACGGCGGCGCATCTCTTCAGGGCGGTGATGAGTCGCTTCAAGGTGATGCCTTCCGTGGGGGGTCGAGCATGCGGGGACTCGTGCAACCGAACCGAACCCAGACCTGACGAGAGCATGCCAAATCAGCGCCGGGGAGCGCCGCATGCTGGCATGCTCAAATCAATTTCTGTTGCTGGATTATGGGAACGCCGCAACCCCTCACACAAGAGGTCCGAACCAGCCACCTGGTTTCCCGTTGTGTCCGCCTGTAGGACAGGAACTGGCCTACAGGCCGTCTAGCGTGGCCTCATGGTCACTCACGACAGCACCGAGGCCCCCGCGCCCGACGAAACCCACGTGCCCGCGGACGCGCTGGCGTTCGAGGACGCCGACCGGCTCGACGCGTGGCTGGGCGCCCATCCCGCGCCGCACCCCGGTCTGTGGGTGAAGGTCGCCAAGAAGGGGAGCGGGATCCCCTCCGTCGATGCCGGGGAGGTCAATGACGTCGCCCTCTGCCACGGCTGGATCACCGGGCACCGGCGCCGGTTCGACGAGGCCCACTATCTGCAGCGGATCACACCGCGCAGGCCGCGCAGCGACTGGTCGATGGTGAACGTGCGCAGGGTCGGGGAACTGACCGCCGAGGGCCGGATGCGCCCCGGCGGTCTCGCGGAGGTCGACGCCGCGAAGGCGGACGGGCGCTGGGCGTCGGCGTACGCGTCCCAGAAGGAGGCGGCCGTACCGGAGGATCTGGAAGCGGCCCTCGCGCACCGACCTCGCGCCCGACAGGCGTTCGACCGGCTCGGGAGGACCGACCGCTATCTCCTCGTGCTGGGCCTGCTCAAGGCCCGTACGCCCCAGACGCGTGCCGCCCGGCTGGGGGCGGCACTGGAGAGGCTGGAGGCGGGGGGACCGGAGTGAGGACCGGCCGCTCCCCGGTGGGTCGCCGGCCGGTCCGTCCCACTTCCCCTGGCCCGGGTCACTCGGCGTCGCGGATCGCCGAGATGTCGAAGCGCAGCTTGATCTTGTCGGAGACCAGTACGCCGCCCGTCTCCAGCGCGGCGTTCCAGGTGAGGCCCCACTCGGAGCGCAGGATCTCCGCCTTGCCCTCGAAGCCGACGCGCTCGTTGCCGAAGGGGTCCTTGGCGGCGCCGTTGAACTCCAGGTCGATGGTGAGCGGCTTGGTGGTGCCGAGGATGGAGAGGTCGCCGGTGATGCGGTAGTCGTCGCCGCCGAGCGCCTCCGCGGAGGTCGAGCGGAAGGTCATCGTCGGGAACTCGTCCGTCTTGAAGAAGTCCGCGCTCTTGAGGTGGCCGTCCCGGTCGGCGTTGCCGGTGTCGATGCTGTCCATCGTGACGTCGAGGGAAGCGGTCGAGCGGGACGGGTCCGTGCCGTCGAGGTGCAGGGAGCCCGAGAAGTCGAGGAAGCTGCCCTTGACGTTGGTGACCATGGCGTGCCGGGCGACGAAGCCGAGCGTGGTGTGGGACGCGTCGATCGTGTAGTCGCCGGTCAGCGCGGCCAGCTCGGGGTTCACCGGGGAGGCGGTCGCCACGGCCGTCTCGGAGGCGGTGGTGTCGTTCTTGCGGCCGAAGATGCTCATGACGTGCTCCTTGGAGGTGATGTCGTTCAATGTTCAACTAACTGAACACGGCCCACCGTAGACCTATTCCGTTCAAGTTTCAACCTTGTCGAGTGGGTGATCGTCAGGTTACACAGCGTTGATATCCGCTCGCGGAGGTGATACGGCATGGGCATGACCCCCACGCGTCGTACGTTCCTGATCGCCGCGACCCTGGCGGCAACCCCCACCCCCACTCTCGCGCACGCCGCACTCTCCTGCGCCGACGAGCCCGAGCCGGACGCGCCGGAGGAGTTCGAGCCCGACGAGCACGAGCCCGACGAGTTCGAGGCGCTCCGCCACCGCTGGCTCACCATTGCCCTCGGCACCGGCTACGACCCCACCGCCGAGCCCTACGCCTCCCGTCTCCGGGAGACCGGCGAACTGGCCCGCGGTTTCCGGGCGACCATGGCGCCCGCTCCCCGCTCCCTCTGGCCCGACCGCCCCTTCGACCCGCCCGCCGGCATCACCCAGAGCTACGCGCGGCTGTGGACGATGACCCAGGCGTACGTCCAGCGGGGCACCGGCTCGACCGGCGACGCCACCCTCCTCGCGGACATCACCCGCGGCCTCGACCACCTCTCCGAGACCGTCTACAACGTCTCGACCACCCGCTACGGCAACTGGTGGGAGTGGCAGATCGGCAGCCCTCGCCTCCTGACGGACATCGTCGCGGCCCTCCACGACGAGCTGACGCCCGCCCGGCGGGACGCCGCCTGCGCGGCGGTCGACCACTTCGTCCCCGACGCGATGCTGCGCGAGTACACCGGCACCTCCACCGGCGCCAACCGGGTCGACCTCTGCCGCTCCGTCGCCCTGCGCGGCATCCTCGGCCGGACCCCCGAGAAGATCGCCCTCGCCCGCGACGCCCTCTCACCGGTCTTCCCGTACGTCACCCAGGGGGACGGGCTCTACGCCGACGGCTCCTTCGTGCAGCACACCTGGGTCGCCTACTCGGGGACGTACGGGCAGGTGATGCTGGACGGACTGGGGCGGTTGTTCGCCCTGCTGGCCGGGTCCTCCTGGCAGGTCACCGACCCGGGCCGGCAGCTCGTCCTCGACAGTGTCGAGCGGGCGTACGCCCCCCTCATCCACGACGGCCTGGTCATGGACACCGTCAACGGCCGGGCCATCAGCCGCGGACACCTCAAGAGCGACGACCGGCACGTCCTGCGGGGCGACCACTTCCACGGACAGGCGCTCATCGCGGCGATCGTCCTTCTCGCGCTGGGCGCCGGCGCGGCCGAGCGCGAGCGGTGGCACGGACGCGTCAAGGGGTGGATCGAACGCGACACGGTGACCCCGATCCTCACCGCCCCCCAGCTCGGCGTCGCGGACCTGGCCCGGCTCCACGCCGTCGCGGCGTCCCCGGCAC
>NZ_LIRK01000669.1 GCF_001419765.1 Streptomyces torulosus | reverse complement strand
GTGCCGTCGGTGACGAGGACGCCGTCCTCGTCACCGACGGCACCTACGACTGCCCCGGCGACGACGGCCTGTGCCGCAGCGGCTGGGTCTACTCGCGCACCGTCACCCAGAGCGACGAGACGTCCCCGAAGGTCCTCGCCGAGAACGACATCGAGGACGCCGCGAACGACGCGTACGACCGCGACGACCTGGACCGGCGCCCGTACGACGGCATCACCGGTCACGAGGTCGTCGGCTCCGGCTCGGTCGCCGTCGCGGGGCGCGCGGGCTACTTCGTGCGCTGGCGGGTCACCACCGACGCCGGGCCCGGCGGGTACGTCCAGTCCCTCGTCTTCCCGTCCAGCGTCGGCTCCGAGGCACCGGTCCTCGTCCGGTTCGCCGTCGACGCGGGCGACGACGGCCCGCCGGTCGGCGACATCGACCGGATCGTCCGGGGCATCCGGGCGGTCGGCGACGAGAAGACCGGCGGGGGAGTGGGCAGCAGCCTGGGCCCGCGATGACATGGCGGGCCCGGGCGCACCACCGGGTCCTACAGGAAGGTGTGGCCCTCGCCCCGGTACGTCGGGACCGTCGCCGTCACCTCGTCGCCCTCCACCAGGTGCAGCACCTCGAACCGCTCGCACAGTTCACCGGCCTTGGCGTGCCGGAACCACACCTTGTCGCCGAGCAGCAGATCGTCCGCGGGGGCGCCGAGCAGCGGGGTCTGCACCTCGCCAGGCCCCTCCTGCGGGTCGTACTTCAGCCCCTCCGGCAGATACGGCACCGGCAGTCGGTCAGGGCCCGCGGCACCGGAGGCCGGGTACCCGCCGCCGAGCACGGTGACCACACCGACCCCCGGGCGCCGGACCACGGGCATCGCGAACAGTGCGGCCGGACGCCCGCTGAACGACGTGTAGTTGTCGAAGAGGCGGGGCACATAGAGCCCGGACCCGGCGCCGATCTCGGTGACCGCGTCCTCCGCCGCCGTGTGCTGCACGCTGCCCGTGCCGCCGCCGTTGACGAACTCCAGGTCCGGCGCCACACGCCGTACGGCACGGACGACCTCGGCCCGGCGGGCGGCCAGCTCCTTCTTCGCGGTGGCCTGCATCAGCCGCACCGCCCGCGAACGGAGGGGCCGCCCGGCCACCGAGTCGCCCACACCGGCGATATGGCCCTCGTACGCCATGATCCCGACCAGCTTGAACCCCGGCCGCTCGGCCACGGCCCGCGCCACCTCGGCGACCTGCTCGGGGGAGTGCAGCGGCGAACGCCGCGCCCCGATCCGCACCCGGCCCCCGAGAAGCTTCAGCGAGGTGTCCAACTCCAGGCAGACGCGCACCACTTCGGTGCCGCCGCGCCGCGAGTTCTCGATCAGCTGGAGATGGGCGGGGTCGTCGACCATCACCGTGACGGCGGCGGCGAGCTTGGGATCGCCCGCCAGTTCCGCGAAGGCGTCCTGGTCGGCGGACGGATAGGCGAGGAGGATGTCGTCGAACCCGGAACGGGCCAGCCACAAGGACTCGGCGAGAGTGAACGACATGATGCCCTGGAAGCCCTCACGGGCCAGGACCCTCTCCAGCAGCGCCCGGCAGCGAACGGACTTGCTCGCGACGCGGATCGGCTTGCCGCCGGCCCTTCGGGCGAGGTCGTCGGCGTTCGCGTCGAAGGCGTCGAGGTCGACGATCGCCAGAGGTGCGTCGAGATGAGCGGTGGCCCGGTCGTAGCGGGCCCGGTCGGCGGCGCGCGCAGTCATGAACGAAGCCTGCCAGACATGATTACCGCAGGGTAGGGGGACGTTCCGGGCTAAAGCCCCGGTGCCGCCGACTGGTTCCCCCTCGACCCCGGGCAACCCGTAGAGTGACGCGAACGCAGGGGACGACCTCGACGGGGATGCCGATCCGCTGCCACGGGTATGGCTTGCGTGTGGTGTGACCACGGGTGCGGGCGGCCCGTGGTGTGGCGCATGTCCATGGGAGCGAACCCGTCGCATGCGTGCCGGTCGCTCCCCACGGGTGACCGGGACCCGGACGGTTCCGGGTCAGCCCGGGCACGAGGAAACGGGGGGTGCATGAGCACGGAAGCGCGTCGCGCCTCCATTCCCCCACGCCCACCGAGGCGCCCCTCCACACCGCCGCACATCCCCGCGCCGCCGAACACCCCACCCCAGAGCACCGTGCCCTCCACCGACACCCCGCCGCCGCGCCGCCGACCGGGCCCGCTACGACCGGGCCACCGCTCATCTCGACGCACCTCTGGCGATCGTCGACCTCGACGCCTTCGACGCGAACGCCGACGACCTCGCCCGAAGGGCCGGCGGCAAGCCGATCCGCGTCGCGAGCAAGTCCGTTCGCTGCCGGGCGCTGCTGGAGAGGGTCCTGGCCCGTGAGGGCTTCCAGGGCA
>NZ_LIRK01000668.1 GCF_001419765.1 Streptomyces torulosus | reverse complement strand
TCGGGGCGGTGGAGCGCCGCGGGTCAGGAGCCGGCCAGCCGGGAGCCCGGGGTCCTGCCCAGGCCGTGTCCGACCATGGGCGTCGTCGCCCGTCGCCCGGAGACGGGAACTGTCAGCCACGGCCCAGGGGCAGGGCCAGGTCGGACAGGGTCCGCTCCAGGTTGTGCAGGTGGACCAGGGGGGTGCCGGGTTCCGGCTGGTGCGGGGCCTCCTGGCCGGTGAGGTGCTGTGGCCAGGCAGGGGCCCGCGTCTCGTGGACGGTCAGGGCCTCCACCGCGGCCTTCACCCGCCAGCAGGCGGCCACGAGGGACGCCTCGTGGGAGGCGGGCGGCTCGGCGGTGGCCGACACCAGGGCGTGGACCTCGTTCACACAGTCGTCGAGGAGACGTAGGGCCTGGCGGGCGCGCGCCTTGCGGCCGTGGAACGGGTTCAGCGGATGCACCAGCGGGGCGAGGGCGACACGGGCCCGCCCGAACAGCGCCTCCAGTTCGGCGGCGTGCGGGGCCGGGTCGGCCTCGGGGTCGCCCTCCAGCCGGGCGGCCGTCTCGGTCGCGGCGGCGTGCACGCAGTGCAGGGCCCGCAGGATCCAGGCGTCGTTGGTCGCGTGGGTGGTGACCGGCAGGACGAGGACGACCGCGAGCATGGCGCAGCCCGCCCCGACCCCCGTCTCGACGAGCCGGAGCGCGAGCAGCTGGGCGTCCAGGACACCCAGCAGGCCGTAGAGGAGGCTGGCCATGACGGTGACCGCCAGCATCATCCAGGAGTACGACACGGCCGCCGTGTAGAAGATCCCGAAGACGCAGAGCGCGACGAGCGCGGCCGACGCCACGGGCGCCCCGTCGAGCGGAACGGCCACGAGGAGGCCGACGGCGACGCCGATCACGGTCCCGAGGACGCGGCGGAAACCACGGACCAGGGTCTCGCCCCGGGACGTCGTGTTGACGAAGATCCACCAGGCGGTGCCGACGGCCCAGTACCAGCGGTCCTCGGAGAAGCCCTGGCCGACGATCAGCGCGACCGCGCAGGCGGCCGCCGCCTGGAACGCCTGCCGGGTGGTGGGGCGGTCCAGGCCCGTGCGGGGCGCCTCGGCGGGGGGCGCGACCGGCGGGGCGCCGCGTTCGATGGGCCACAGGACGAAGCGCACGGCCCCGGCGACCAGCAGGGCGAGGGTCATGGCGGCGTAGAGCCCGGGCAGTTGCGCGGGGACGGCGTGCAGGAACTGCGTGACGAAGAAGCTCATGAAGGCGAAGATGCCGAGCGCCTGACCGCGTGCTCCCCAGCGGCGGGCGTAGACCCCGCAGAAGACGGTGGCGACGAACGCCATGTCGCGGGCGGCGGTGAGGTCGTGCAGCGTGGTGGCGAACGCCAGGACCGGGAATCCGGCCAGGGGCAGCAGGGCGGTGGTGATCCGCTGGGCGCGGACCGTGCCGTCGGTGACGGTGAAGAGGGCGAGGAGCGCGGCGAGGCCCCCCGTGATCGACGCGGGGAGGGGGAAGCCGCTCAGCTCGGAGACGGCCACCGCGGCGCCCACGCCGATGACGGCGCGGACTGAGTTCCGCAGCCGCAGACGTCCCGGATCGGGCGCTGTGAACATCCTCTTCATGGCCGTGTACCGCCCCCTTGCACTGGTGCGTGCCGCGTCCGCGGGGTGCTGGGTCTCAGCGGGCGGCGGGCACAGCGAAGGCGCCGCGCTCCGGTCCGGCCTCGTCGCCGTCCGGCACTGCGCGGCGCCGAAACTAAGTGGATGGGAAGAGATAAGCACCTTTGACCCCAATGGCTCAACACGGAGGTCCGGGGCTGAGCCATTGGCCCAGACAACCAGGGGCGCGGCGGGCCCCTGGTGGGCCATCGGATCAGGCGTCGGGCGAACGGCCTTCTCGGCGCGTCCGGCTTGGCGCGAGGCCGCGCCACGGGGAGGGGCGAGAGGGCCGTTGATACCGTTTCCATGATCGTCGAATGGCGCAGGGAGGTCGACGGATCATGGCTGTGGACGAGCTCGACACCCGGATCCTGCGGTTGCTCCTGGAGCAGCCGCGGACGAGTGTGCGGGAGTACGCCCGGGTGCTCGGTGTCGCGCGGGGGACGCTGCAGGCGCGGCTCGACCGGCTGGAGCGGGACGGTGTGATCACCGGGACGGCGCCGTCGCTCTCCCCCGCCGCGCTCGGCCATCCGGTGCTGGCCTTCGTGCACATCGAGGTGACGCAGGGGCACCTCGACGACGTGGGGGACGCGCTGGCGGCAGTGCCGGAGATCATCGAGGCGTTCTCCATCACGGGCGGCGGCGATCTGCTGACCCGGGTCGTGGCCCGCGACAACGCGCACCTGGAGGACGTGATCCAGTCGCTGATCAGCCTGCCCGGCGTGGTACGCACCCGTACGGAGGTCGCGCTGCGGGAGCGGGTGCCGTACCGGTTGCTGCCGCTGGTGGAGTCGGTCGGCCGGGCCGCCGGGAACTGAGCGCGGAGCGGCCGGTGGCCGCCGCCCGGCCGGCCGCTGACATCCTGGACGCATGGGCACTCTCGGCGGCACGGCGGTCGTCTTCGATCTCGACGGAACGCTCGTGGACAGCGAGCCGAACTACTACGAGGCCGCGCGGGAGTTGCTGGCCGCGCACGGGGCTCCCGGCTTCACCTGGGAGGACAACGAGGCGTACGTGGGCATCAGCACGTGGGAGACGCTGGGTCTGTGGAAGGAGCGGTACGGCATCGCCGCGCCGCGCGCCGAACTCGTCGACGAGCTGGACCGCCGCTATCTGGAGCGGGCCCGTGTCTCCACCCCGGTGTTTCCGGAGATGCGGACGTTCGTGGAACTGCTGGCGGCAGAGGGGGTGCCGATGGCCGTGGCCTCCGGGTCGTCGCGGGCGGCGATC
>NZ_LIRK01000667.1 GCF_001419765.1 Streptomyces torulosus | reverse complement strand
TCGCCCAGCAGCCGGCCGGCGACGAAGGGGCCCCCGTCGTGGTCGTCCTCCACCGTGAACCGCCCCTGACCGTCGACGCGGCACACCACGCGGGACGCGCCGGAGGGGATCAGCGGGCGGTGGAACAGCAGGTCCCGTACTCCGTGGAAGGGTTCGCCGCGCAGCGCTGCCCCTTCGCGCAGGAACTCCAGCCACGCCACCCCGGGCAGCATGATCCGGCGGTAGACGGCGTGCTGTGCGAGGGGCGCCTCGCCCGGTCCGAAGACCCGCGCGAAGACGTAACCGCCGGGGCCCTCGTCCCGCACGAGTTCGGCGGGCGCGCCGGGTTCGGGTGAGCGCAGCGGCTCGCGCAGGTCCAGGGCCCGGCCGCGCGGCTGGGCCGACGGCAGCAGGCGGGTGCGCCACGCGGTGTCCCCCTGGTACGCGGCCCAGTCGATGTCCTGGCCCGCCGTGAAGAGGCCGGCGGTGATCGCGGCGAGTTCCGCGGCGACCTCCCGGTCGTCGTGGGCGCGGGCCAGGCGTGCGATCAACTCGTCGTCGGCTGCCGGTTCGTACTCGGCTCCGGGGGCCGGGTCGCCGTCGCGGCGGAGGACGTCGGCGAGTGCCTCCTCCAGGGGAACGCGGCCCCAGGCGAAGTCGCGGAGCGCCTCCCAGCCCGCGGGCAGGTCGACCGCGGCCTCCGGCACTCCCGCGTCCCGCAACGCCACGGTGAGGGCGATCCCCTCGCTGATCCGGAGGAGTTCACCGGAGAAGTCGGCCAGGCGCACCCCGGTCGCCGTCTCGAAGAGGCCCATGATCTCGTGCACGGCCGGCACCGAGCGGTCGAGCACCCCCAGCCAGCCGGGGGTTGCCTCGTCCGACGAGGGGCGGACCCGTACGGTGGTCCGTGTGGCGGTTCGTCCGGCGGTCCGTACGGCGGTTTCCCCGGGCGGGGCGGCGTCCGGGGCCTCGGGGCGGAGGAGCCAGGCGCGCAGGGCGGACGCCAGCTCCGTCGCGTCGGCCCCGGTGACGGCGACCCGCGTGGCACGGTGCGGACGGGCCAGCCTCGCGGTGGCGCACACGTCGTCCAGGTCACCGGTCACGGTGGGCAGGAACTCGATCCACTGCGCGACCAGTTCCCGCAGCGCGTACGGGGTGTCGGCGGAGAGGGGCAGCACTTGAGGTGCCACCCGCGCCGCCGTCGTACGGGACGGCACGGACGCGTGGTCCTCCTCGTGGGAGGCCGGGGGTACGGCTTCGGCGACGACGTGCGCGTTCGTCCCGCCGAAACCGAAGCCGCTCACCGCGGCGCGCCGCACGGGGGCCTCGGGCCAGGCGCCGGGCGTGGCGGGCAGGTGGAAGGGGCTGTCGGCCAGGTTGAGGCGGGGGTTGGGGTCCTCCACGGTGAGCGCGGGGACGATGCCGTCGCGGAGCATGACGATCAGCTTCGCGAGGCCCGCCAGACCCGCCGCCGAGTGCAGATGGCCGATACGGCGCTTGAGGGAGCCGAGCGCCACGGAGTTGCGGGGTACGCCGTGCCGGCCGAACACCTCGGTGAGGGCCCGCGCCTCGATGGGGTCGCCGATGGCGGTGCCGGTGCCGTGGGCCTCGACGTACTGCACGGACAGCGGGTCGATGCGCTCGTACACCTTGCCCAGCAGTTCGACCTGGGCCTCCAGGTTCGGCGAGGTGACGCCCATGGTGCGGCCGTCGTTGTTGACCGCGCTCGCGGCGATCGCGCCGAGGATCAGGTCGCCGTCGGCCCGTGCCGCTCTCATCGGCTTCAGGACGAGGGCGACGGCGCCCTCGCCGGGCACATAGCCGTCGGCCCTGCGGTCGAAGGTCCGGCACAGGCCCGCCGGGGACAGGGCGCCGGTGCGGGAGAGCAGGACGAAGGTGAGCGGGTCGATCAGCAGGTCGACGGCGCCGACGACGGCCAGCTCGCAGGCCCCCGCCGTGAGGCTCTGACAGGCCAGCCACACGGCCGTCAGGGAGGAGGAGCAGGCGGTGTCGACGACGAGGCCGGGACCTGCGAGGTCGAACCGGTCGGACAGCCAGGCCGCCATGAAGTTCTGCGACCGCCCCCAGAGGGAGGCGGGGCGCGGCCCGTCGCCGGGGCCGGCCATCGGGCCGTCGGACGGTCCTCGTGTGCCGTCGGCGCCGAGGCCGCGACCGTGGTCGAAGCCGTACGCGTTCATGCGGGCGCCGACGAACACGCCCGCGTCGAGGCGCCGACGGGTCCTCAGATAGCCGGAGTCCTCCAGCGCCCGGGCTCCGACCTCCAGCATCACCCGCTGCTGCGGGTCGAGGAGTACGGCGTCCTCGGCGGTCAGGCCGAACGCCTCGTGGTCGAAGGAGAACGGGTCCGGAAGGAAGGCGCCCCGGTGGTGCGTGCCCTGATGGGCGCCGTCACCGAGGTACAGCTCGCGCGCCCAACGGCTCGGTGGGACCTCGTCGACCTCGACGCCGTCCCGCCTCAGCAGGGTCGCGAAGTCCGTGACGTCCTCGGCCCCCGGGAGCCGCACCGCCATGCCGATCACGGCGATGCGGCCATCGAGCTCGCTCACAGCGGTCCTCTCATTCGGCTCGGTCGTCATGGCGTCACCGGTTCCGGTCGCGGGTGACGAGGGGGTGCAGCAGAGCGCTCAAGGCGGAGACTCGCCGGCCGTCCACGGCCGCGGTTCCCCTCGACTGCGTGTCCTCGGCGGGTGCCGGGGACCCCTCCGGGGCGACCGCGGCAAGACCGGCGGCGACCTCGGCGGCCGTGGGGGCCCGCATCAACAGGGACGGATCGACGGTGAGGCCGCTGCACCGCTCCAGGGCGGCGGTCAGCTCGGCGATGACCAGGGAGTCCAGTCCCAGCGCCTGGAGCGGACGGTCGCCCGGGTCCTCGCCCAGCACATGCACGAACGCGTCCCGCACATGACCCCGCATCAGCTCGTGGTTCCGTCCGCCGGCCGGCCGTGCGGCGATCACGGTACGGATCTGCGTCACCTCGTCGTACGCCCCGGACCGAGCCGCCCCTCGCGTCGCGGGAGGGTCGGCCGGTGCGGGAGCGTGCGGCGGCGCGGCTGTGGAGGCCGTGCCGGGGAAGACGACCGCGCCTCCCGACCTGATGTGGGCGAGGAACGCGTCGGCCGCCTCGTCCGCTGCGAGGGAGTGCGCGGCGGAGTACGACGCGTCCGCCTCCATGCCCGTGCCGGTCCAGTTGGGCCACGCGTGGGCGGTGACCGCGGTGACGGGGCCGTTCTCGCGCTCGGCCAGGGCGAGTTGGTAGGCGTTGGCCAGGCTGTAGTCGACCAGGCCGCGCCCGGCCCGGGGCTGGGTGCCCGCGATCGAGGACACCAGGACCGCGAAGTCGGCGCCCTCCTCCTGGGCCAGGCGTACGGCGTTCAGCGAGCCGGGGACCTTCGGGGCGACCGCTCGCGCGGCGTCGCTCCAGGGCCGGCGGTGCATCGCGCCGAACGGGTTGACCCCGCCGGAGCAGTGCACGACACCGAGCAGGCGGCCCCAACGCGCCCCGAACTCGTGCGCCGCGGCGGCCAGGGCGGAGGCGTCGGCGACGTCACAGGGCAGGTACGCCGCATCGGCCCCCTTCGCCAACTCCCGCAGCCGTGCGGCGCGGGCCTCGTCGAGGACGGACCGCCCGATGACGCCGATGTGACGGGCCCCGCCGTCGACGAGCCGCCGGATGAGATGGCGTCCGACCGCGCCGAGTCCCCCGGTCACCAGGTAATAGCCGTCACCGGAGGGCCGGTACGAGGATCCGGGCCGGGCCGCGGCCGTTCGCGGCGTGTACCGGACGCCTCGGCGGTAGGCCGCGGTCGTGCCGGGGAGAAGGTCCGTGCCCGGATCGGCGTCGGGGCCTCGGAGCAGGGCCGCGTACTCGGCGGCGATCTGCCGGGCCCGGACGTCGGCCGAGTCCGCCGGGTCCAGGTCGACGACGGCGCACCGCTTCCGGCTCTCGGCACAGGCCGCCCGTACGGCCACGGCCATGGCGGCGGCCTCCGGCCTCAGCTGTGTGCGTTCCGACCTGGCGGATGCTGACCGTCCGGGTTCCGACCGTCCATGTTCCAACCGGTCGGGCTCCGACCGCTCGTGTTCCCATCGTTCGGGTTCCAACCGTGCGCGCTCGGCCCCATGTACGACCGGATCGTGCACGGCCGCGCCGTGGTGTCCTGCCCAGAGCAGCCGCCCGTGCGCGGGCAACGCCTTGACGAGGGAGCCCAGTTCGGACCAGAACGCGCTGAGGTCGGCCGGTTCTGCGGCCTGACCGTCCGGGGGGTTCACCACGACGACGGTGTCGGCGCCCAGACCGGTCTCCTCGACGATCGCGCCCTCCTCGCGGAGCAGGGCCGTGAGGGCGGCCCGCAGGGCGGTGTCGGCGGTGACGAGGCGCACCGAGCCACGCGGCGGCCGGGCCCCGGCAAGCGGCAACTCCCGAGGGTGCCATTCGACGCGGAGCGCCTCGGGGCCGCCGTCCGCTGCGGCCGCCGTGCCGTGGGCCGTTTCGGCGATCCCCGCCGTGGCCGCGGCAGAGGCCGTTCCGTCAGGGGATGACGGTGCCGTGGCCTCGCGGGTGTGCCAGTGCTTCCGCGCGGCGAACGGGTAGGTCGGAAGGTCGGTGACGCGTGCGCCGGGCGCGGTGAGCCGGGCCCATTCGACGTGCGCGTATCCGGCTCTCACCATGGCGACGGCGGCGGTGTGGCGGTGCGGTTCCCCCGACGCGACCGTGCCGCCGAGGGCCTGTTCGGCTGTGAGCGCGCTGTCGACGCGGGCGATCGGCAGCTCGCCGGCGGCGACGGAACGCAGTGCCGCGGCGAGTTCGGCGGCGTCGCGCCCGCTGACGGCCGTCTGGAACTCCAGCGGTGAGCGTCCCACGTTGGCCGTGTGGCAGAGGTCGGCGGTCTCCCGGTCGTCGTGTGCCGCGTCGAAGCGGTCGGCGTAGGCGGCGGCGAGGGTGCGCACGGTGGGCTCGTCCGCCGCGGTGACGCGCACCAGGTGGGGGCCGTGAACGGTCCCCGTACGGGCGGGTGCGGGCGGTGGCTCCTCGACGACGACGTGGGCGTTGACTCCGCCCATGCCGAACGCGCTCACCGCGGCCCGCCGCGGCTCTCCGCCTCGCGGCCAGGGCCGGGGGCGATCGGCCAGGTAGAACGGGGTGTCCTCGAAGCGGATGTGGTCGTTGGGGCGCGTCACGTGCAGGGTCGGCGGGATCACGCCGTGCTCCATCGCCAGCAGCGCCTTGACCAGGCCCGCGAGGCCAGCCGCCGGCTCCAGATGGCCCACGTTCGACTTCAGCGAGCCGATCGCGCAGAACTGGGCGCGATCGGTGTGTTCACGCCAGGCCCGGGTCAGCCCCTCGACCTCGATCGGATCACCGAGACTCGTCCCCGTGCCGTGCGCCTCAAGGAGCCCGATCGTGTCCGGTGACACACCGGCGTCCCGCAGGGCCTCGGCCACCACTTCCCCCTGGCCGCGAGCGCTCGGCACCGTCAGTCCGCTGGTGCGGCCCCCGTGGTTGACCGCGCTCCCCCGGATCACCCCGCGTACCCGGTCCCCGTCCCGCAGGGCCGCCGCCAACGGCTTGACCACCACCGACACCACGCCCTCACCCGGTACGAACCCGTCGGCCGCCGCGTCGAAGGCACGCGACGCGCCGGTGGCGGACAGGGCCCGCAGATTCCTCATGGCCACGTAGTGCAACGGCGACATGGCGATGCGGACACCGGCGACGATCGCCTGCTCGCACTCGCCGTTGCCGATGCTGCGCACCGCGGTGTGCAGGGCCACGAGCGACGACGAGCACAGCGTGTCGACCGTCATGCTCGGGCCGCGCAGGTCCAGGAAGTGGCTGAGTCGGTTCGCGAGGAAGGCGTTGTGGTTGCCGAGGCCGCTGTGGGCGTCCAGTTCCTGCGGGATGTTGTAGTCGCGGTAGTGCTGGTAGCTGGCGCCCACGAACACCCCCGTGGACGGCGGTAGTCGGCGCGGCGGCAGACCGGCCGACTCCAGCGCCTCCCAGGTCGTCCGCAGCAGCCAGCGGGCCTGGGGGTCGAGCACCTCGGCCTGCTTGGGGAAGAAGTCGAAGAAGCGGGCGTCGAAGTCCTCGACGTCGTCGAGGACTTCGACGCCCG
>NZ_LIRK01000666.1 GCF_001419765.1 Streptomyces torulosus | reverse complement strand
GTCGCTGGTGGCCCTGCACACCGCCCTGCAGCATCTGCGCGCCGGTGACATCGACACGGCCGTGATCGGCGCGGTGCACGCCGGCCTCAGCCCCGAGTACTTCCGCTCGATGGGCGATCTGATGGCCCTGTCACCGAGGCACCGCTGCCGGGCCTTCGACAGCACCGCCGACGGCTTCGTCCCGGGGGAGGGCGCCGTCGCGGTCGTCCTGCGCCGCCACGACGACGCCCGACGGGACGGCGACCCGGTCCGGGGCCTCGTCAAGGGCGCGGCCGTGAACCACGGCGGCCGCACCACCCGTTACTCGGCGCCGAGCCCCCGAGGGCAACGCGACGTCATCGCGGAGGCCCTGCGGGACGCGGGTGTCGCCCCGGACACGATCGGCCTCCTTGAGGCGCACGGCACGGGGACGAGCCTCGGCGACCCGATCGAGATCGACGGGCTGACCCGGGCCTGGCGTGAACACACCGACCGCGCCCAGTTCTGCGCGATCGGCTCGCTCAAGTCCAACGTCGGTCACCTGGAGCCGGCGGCGGGCCTCGCGGGCCTGGTGAAGGCACTGCTCGCGATGGAGCACGAGGTGATCCCGCCGACCCTGCACGTCACGCACCCCAACGACCGGATCCGCTTCGAGGACACCCCCTTCTACCTCGCCGACCGGGCGCGGCCCTGGCCGCGCGAGGGGCACCCGAGGCGGGCCGCGGTCAGCGCGTTCGGCATGGGCGGCGTCAACGCCCACGTCATCGTCGAGGAGCCGCCGCGGCCCACCAGGGACACCCCGGTGCCGCAGGACAGCCACATCGTCCGCGTCAGCGCGGCCGACGAGACCACCCTGCGCGCCCTCGCCGGCACGTACGCCGACCACCTGACCGCCCTCACCGAGAACCGGCTCTCTCAGGACCACCTCACCGAGCACCGGCTCTCCGAGGACCACCTCTCCGAGGACCACCTCACCGAGAACCAGCTCACCGAGGACCGCTTCACCGAGAGCCGCCTCACCGAAGACCCGCTCGGCGACTTCGCCCGGACCGTCAACACCGCACGCACCGCCCACCCGTACCGCACCGCCGTCCACGGCACCACCGCCGCGGAACTGGCCGCCCGGCTCGCCGAGGTCGCCTCCGGGGCGACCCCGACGACCCGCCACACCCGGACGGCGACGACCACCGCCTTCCTCTTCACCGGGCAGGGCTCCCAGTACGCCCGCATGGGCGAGGGCCTCAGGGCGACCGAACCGCACTTCCGGGAAGCCCTCGACGAGTGCGCCGACCTGCTCCGCCCCTGGACCGACGTACCCCTGCTCGACCTGCTGTACGGCGAAGCGCGGCACCTCCTGGACCAGACGCGGTACGCGCAGATCGGCATCGTCGGCGTCCAGGTCGCCCTGGTGACGTTCCTGCGGGCCGTCGGCATCCGCCCCGACGTGGTCGCCGGGCACAGCCTGGGCGAACTGACCGCGGCCTGGGCGGCCGGCGTCCTCGCCCTGCCCGACCTGCTGCGGCTGACGGCGCTCCGCGGCGAGCTGATGCAGGCCCAGCCCGCCACGGGAACGATGGCCGTCGTCCACACCGACGCCGACGCGCTGACGGCCGAACTCCGGGCCTACCCCGGCATCGAGATAGCCGCCCACAACGCGCCCCGCGTCCACACCGTCAGCGGCCCGGCGGAGGTGATGGCCCGCTTCCGCGAGCAGACCTCCTCACGCGTACAGCCCCTGACGGTCAGTCACGCCTTCCACTCCGCAGTGATGGAACCGGCCCTCGCCCCCTTCGCGGACGCCGTGGCCGCCACCCCGCTCGCGCCGCCCACGATCCCCTTCGCCAGCGCCCTCACCGGCACCTGGCACAGCGACGTCACCGCCACCGATCCCGGGCACTGGGCCCAGGCCATCCGCCGCACCGTCCGCTTCGGCCAGGCCGTCACCACGCTCGCCGAGACCGGCCCCCACACCGTCTGGGAGATCGGCCCGCACCCGCAGCTGATCCCCCTCGCCCGCGCCACGCTCGCCGAGGCGCGCCCCGACCTCACCCCCCTGTGGATCCCCACCCTCCAACGGGGCCGCGCCGACCAGCCGCAGCTGCACGCCGCGCTGACCTCCCACCACAACCACACCGGCACCGACCTGCACTGGACCGGCCTCCACCACGGCAAACGCCAGAGCGTCACCACCGCCCCCGGCTACCCGTTCAGGCGGCGCCGGTTCTGGATCACCCCCGGCGCGCCCGATGCCCAGGGCCCCGCACCCACGACCACCCCCCAAAGCGATCACACGCACGAGACGAAGAGGCCCGAGCACCATGGCTAGCGAATACGGACTGAAGCGACACTTCAACGGCGAGGCCGCACGCCTCATCGGCGGCAAGGTCCACGCCGTACACCCCGACTTCGACGTCGAGGGGTACGCCGCCGAGGTCGAACAGCGCATCCCCGGCAAGGAACTGAAGGACCGCGTCCTCGTCCTGACCGAGGGCCTGCGCAGCCGGCTCCCCGAGGACTACCCCACGGCCGTGGCCGCGCTCCTGTCGATCCTCGGTGACGAACTCGCCGAGGGCGAGGGCATGTTCAACACCAGCTGGTTCCTGATGCCGGTGGCGAGGTTCGTGGAGGAGTACGGCCGGGACCACCCCGAGGTGTCCCTGGACGCCATCGAGGAGATCACCCGGTGCCACACCGGCGAGTACGCCATCAGGCCCTTCGTCGAGGACCACTACGAGCTGACCATGAAGCGGGTCGCCGAGTGGGCCCACAGCCCCAGCCACAACGTACGGCGCCTCGCCAGCGAGGGCATCCGACCGCGCCTGCCGTGGGCCCGCACCCTCGACGTCTTCGTGAAGGACCCGCGGCCCGTCCTGGAGATCCTCGAACCCCTGCGCAGCGACCCCTCCGAGTACGTCCGCAAGTCCGTCGCCAACAACCTCAACGACATCTCCAAGGACACCCCCGACCTCGCGCTCGCCACCGCGCTGCGCTGGCTGGAGGAGAGCCCCACCCCCGAGACCGACTGGATCGTGAAGCACGCCCTGCGCACCCTGGTGAAGAAGGGGGACCAGCAGGCCCTGGCCATCCTCGGGGCGACGGGCGGCGAACTCGTCCAGGTGTCCGCCCTGCGCGTCACGCCCGGCGCGGTCACCGTCGGGGACACCCTGCTCATCGACTTCACCGTGGAGAACGGCGACGACCGGCCGCACAGCGTGACCGTCGACTACGTGGTCCACCACGTGCGCAAGAACGGCCGCAGCATCCCCAAGGTCTTCAAACTGACGACGCTCCAACTCGCCGCGGGGGAGCGGCGGACCGTGCGGAAGTCCCACCCCGTCAAGGAGGTCCAGACCCGCCGCTACTACGCCGGGGAGCACACCGTGGACATTCAGGTGAACGGCCTGGTCAAGGCCACCGAGCGGTTCGACCTCCGCACATGAGTGGCTTCCGGGTCCACCTCGGCGTCACCGATCCGCTGGTCCGCGACCACCGCATCGGTGACACACCGGTCGTGCCGGCCGCCCTCCAGACGGACGCCGTCCTGACCGCCTGCGACACCCGACGGCCCGACCGCGTGTGGACGCTGGACAACGTCACCTTCCGCGCGCCGCTGCGGGTGACCGGGCCCGGCGTCGATCTGCGGGTGACCACGGCCGACGACGGGCGGTGCTCGGTCCTCTCCGCCGGTGACGACGCGGGCGGCGCGCCGGTCGAGCACAGCTCGGCGCGCGCCCGCGGCGTGCCGATGCCGCCGCCCCGCTACGTCGACGTGGGCGGACTGTGGGCCGGCTGCACCCGGCCCGTCCCGCTGACGGACATCGAGGCGTGGCGGCAGGCCAGCGGCATCACGTACGGGCCCGCCTACCGGGCGATCCGTTCCGCGTACCGGGGAGCGGACCGCATGCTGGTGGTCCTGCGCGCCGACGACGACCTGCACACGGCCCGGTTCGTGCCGCCGCCGCTGCTCGACAGTGTCTTCCAGGCCCTCGGCATGCTCGACGACGGAACGGCCGGGGCGTGCCTGCCGTGGTACGTGGGCCGGCTCGTGGCCCGCCGGCCCATCTCGGGCACGGTCCTCGCCCTCGTCGAACGGGACGCGACGGCCGGGGCCCGCGCCGGTGCCGTACGGGGGCGGGCCACCGTCTGCAGCCAGCAGGGCGAGGTGCTGCTCGAACTGGAGCGCATCACGCTCAAGTCGCCCACGGCGGGAGCCCCGACCGGCGCGGCGGCGGACGAGCGGAACCCCTCCGCCGGCGGTTCGATCGAGACCCCGGTCTGGCGGGAGGTCCGACCCACCCGCACGCCACGGGAGCGCCAAGGCCCCCTGCTGCTGGTCTCGCAGCGGCGGCCGTCGGCGTCGGACGGACCACCCGTCATCCACTTGACGCCCCAGGAGTTGACGCCGGAGCGCTTGGACGAGGTGCTCGACGGGACGCCCGTGGGCGCGGTGGTCTACGAGGCGCCGCGCGGACCGACGGACGAGGACCGGGTGGGCGAAGCCCTGCGGGGGGTCTTCGCCCTGGTACGGCGGCTGGCGGCCCGTCCGCCGATGCCGGACCTGCTCATCGTCACCAGCGGCGCCCACCGGGTGACGGGGGAGGAGACCGTCGACCCCTTCATGACCTCCCTGTGGGGCCTCGGCCGCACCCTGTGCGTGGAACACCCCCGCACCGAGGTGCGCCTGGTGGACCTGGAACCCGGCGCCGACCTCACGACGACGAACATGCCGACGGACCTCCTCGGGTACGCCGAGCCGGAACTCGCCCGCCGCCCCTCCGGCTGGTACCGGCCGACGCTGGAACCGGCCGGGCCCGCCCCGCTGCCGCCGAGCGGCGCCGACGCGCCGGCGCCCGCTCCCCGCTTCCGCGACGGGCGCTTCCTCATCACCGGGGGAATGGGCGGCATCGGTCTGCGGATCGCGGAGTCCCTCGCGGCCGAGGGCTGCGCCCATCTGACCCTCGTGGGCCGCACGGTCCCGGACACGGGGGAGACACGGACACGGCTCGACCGGCTGGGCACCCGCTGCGACCTGCACACCCTCGCCGCCGACGTCCGTACGCTGCCGAAGGCACTCGACGGCGCCGAACGCTTCGACGGGGTGTTCCACGCGGCGGGAGTGCTGCGCGACGGCCTGGCCCGCACCCTGACACCCGAGCAGGTCACGGACGTCCTCGGCCCCAAGGTCGGCGGGGTGCACGCGATCGACGACCTGATCGCCGCGAGCGGCACCCCCGACTTCGTCGCCCTCTTCTCGTCCGTCGCCTCCGTCCGCGCCAACCTCGGACAGAGCGCCTACGCCACGGCCAACGCCTACCTCGACGGCTACGCCGCCCGCCGACGCGCCGACGGGGCCCCGTGGTTCAGCCTCGGCTGGGGCCTGTGGAGCGTCGGCATGGGCGAGGGCATCGCCCCGAAGGCCGCCGCGCACGGCGTACCGGTCCTCACGGCGGACAGCGGTGTCGCCCTGCTGCGCACCGTCCTCGGCCGTCCTCCCGCGCACTACGTCCTGTGCGCCGCCGCCCACGCGAAGGAAGAACCCATGACCGTTGTGACGCCGGAAAGCGGACTGTGGCTGTCGCTGACCACGGCTCTGAAGAACGTGCTGCACGTCGACGCCGTGGCGCCCGAGGACGATCTGCTGGAACTGGGCCTCGACTCCATGATGGCGGTCGAACTGGCGGCGTCCCTGTCCGCAGACGGCTTCGAGGTCGACCCGATGGTCTTCTTCGAACACAGCACGGTCGGCGCGCTGGTGAACCACCTGCAACCTTCCGCCCCGCCGTCGGCGACCGAGGTCCCGCCGGCCCAGTCTCGGATGACCGCGGTTCCCACGACCCCGGCTCCGGTGAACACGGCCTTCACGCCTGTAGTCCCCCCGACGATCACGGCCCCGGAGCAGCCGGCGCCCGCCGTGGCCGTACGCCAGAGCGCCGCCGACTCCTTCGTCCCCGACTGGGACCGTTTCCGGACCCCCGCGTCCGACACACCCCACGAGCCCCCGACCGCAGGGGCCCAGCCGATAC
>NZ_LIRK01000665.1 GCF_001419765.1 Streptomyces torulosus | reverse complement strand
GAGTTCCGCGCCGCCCCCGGCTGGCGGGTCACCGCCGTCGGGATGTGCCGCCGCGCGGCGTGCGGCCTCGCTGCGGCCGGGGGCGGCGCGGAACTCGGCGGAGGGGCGGGACGCTGGTCGGAGGGGCACCGCCATCGGTGCCGCCACCCCCGACGGGCCGCTCGCAGGGCCCGGCACCGCTCGGAGCGCCGCGCGTGTGGTGGGCGCTCCGAGCAACCCCCGGTGAACGTTCAGACTCCGGGGACGCCCGCGTTCTCCATCAGGCCTCGGACCTCCGTGCCGTGGGGTGTGAGGAGGAACACGTTGCGGTCGACTCGGTGCATTCCGCTGGCCAGGCCGAAGACGACGCCGGTGCTGAAGTCGAGGACGCGTTTGGCCACCTCGGTCTCCGCGCCGGAGAGGTCGAGGAGGACCGGAATGCCCGCCATCAGCGTCTCGGCGACGTCGCGGGCGTCGGCGAAGACATTGACGCGGAGGACGACGAAACGGCGCCGGGCCTCCGTCTCGGCCTCCGGTATGGTCCGGTGGTCGACCGCGGACGGCCAGGCGTCCCGGCCCCGCAGCGGCACGACCTGTGCGAGCCCCTCCCACTGTTCGTCGGTGACATCGTGGCTGTTCACCCTGTTCACCGGCCTTCCCCCTGGCTCACACTGATTGACTGCATCGACCAATTCTTACGCATGGTCACCCGTTCGGCCCAACAGCGACACGGACCGCGAGGCAGGCCGCAAAACGTCCCTCCGGCGTATCGGCTGGATCGTGGCCTCACAGTGCCGCGCCGGACGGTGTGTGGTGGGCGTAACCCCTCATGATCAGGTCATGTGACATCGGCGTAACGGGCAATTCGTACGATCGAGCCAGCCCGGCGGCCACCAGGACGCTGAGCGGAAGCAGTCCGGCCGCCGTACCGGACGGGGACCGGACACCCCGCACGCCGACAGAGAGGGGCCGCCCGTGGTCGCGCAGGGCCCGCAGAGCACCACCACCCAGGTGCGGACCGTGTGCTCGTACTGCGGTGTCGGCTGCGGCATGCTCCTGGACGTCGGGATGGGTCCCGACGGGCGGCGCACGGTCCTGAGGGCGACCGGCGACAAGTCCCACCCGGCGAACTTCGGCCGACTCTGCACCAAGGGCGCGACGACCGCCGACATGCTGGCCGCGCCCGGCCGGCTCACCACGGCCCTCGTGCGGGACGACCGGGGTGACGAGCCGGTGCCCGTGCCGGTCGCGGACGCCCTCTCCGAGACGGCCCGGCGGCTGCGCGCGATCATCGACGAGCACGGGCCCGACGCGTTCGCGTTCTATGTCTCCGGCCAGATGAGCCTGGAGGCGCAGTACCTGGCCAACAAGCTGGCCAAGGGCTTCATCCGCACCAATCAGATCGAGTCGAACTCCCGGCTGTGCATGGCGAGCGCCGGCACCGGCTACAAGCTGTCGCTGGGCGCCGACGGGCCGCCCGGCTCGTACGAGGACCTCGACAAGGCGGACGTCTTCCTCGTGATCGGCTCGAACATGGCCGACTGCCATCCCATCCTCTTCCTGCGGATGATGGACCGGGTCAAGGCGGGCGCGAAGCTGATCGTGGTCGATCCCCGGCGGACGGCGACCGCCGAGAAGGCCGACCTGTTCCTCCAGATCCGTCCCGGTACGGACCTCGCCCTGCTCAACGGGCTGCTGCACCTGCTGCACGAGAACGGGCAGACCGACCCGGAGTTCATCGCCGCCCATACCGAGGGCTGGGAGGCGATGCCCGGCTTCCTCGCCGACTACGCGCCGGACGCCGTCGCCTCCGTCACCGGACTCGCGGCGGACGACATACGGCAGGCCGCGCGGCTGATCGGCGAGGCGGCCGAGTGGACGAGCTGCTGGACCATGGGGCTCAACCAGTCCACGCACGGCACCTGGAACACCAACGCCCTCGTCAATCTGCATCTGGCGACCGGCGCCATCTGCCGGCCGGGCAGCGGGCCGTTCTCGCTGACGGGGCAGCCCAACGCCATGGGCGGGCGCGAGATGGGCTACATGGGGCCGGGGCTGCCGGGCCAGCGGTCGGTGCTCGTGGACGAGGAGCGGGCGTTCGTCGAGGAACTGTGGGGGCTGGCGCCGGACACGCTGCGCCCGGACGGTTTCGGCAAGGGCACCGTCGAGCTGTTCCGGAGGATGGCCGACGGCGAGATCAAGGCGTGCTGGATCATCTGCACCAACCCCGTCGCCTCCGTGGCCAACCGGAAGACCGTGATCGAGGGGCTGGAGGCCGCGGAGTTCGTCGTCACGCAGGACGTGTTCGCCGACACCGAGACCAACGCGTACGCCGATGTCGTGCTGCCCGGGGCCCTGTGGACCGAGTCCGAGGGCGTCCTCGTCAACAGCGAGCGGAATCTGACGCTGGCCGCCGCGGCCGCCGACCCGCCGGGCGAGGCGATGGCGGACTGGCGGATCATCGCCGCCGTCGCGCGGGGGATGGGCTTCGAGAAGGGCTTCTCGTACGACAGCGCCGAGGAGGTCTTCGAGGAGATCAAGCAGGCGTGGAACCCGAAGACCGGGTGGGATCTGCGGGGAGTGACGTACGAGCGGCTGCGGTCGACGACGGTGCAGTGGCCGGCCGCGGAGGAGACCGGACCCGCGCGGAACCCGATCCGGTACGTGGACGCGGACGGCGGGCTGACGTTCCCCACCGCGAGCGGGCGTGCCGTGTTCCACGCACGGCCGCACATGGAGCCCGCCGAACTCCCGGACGACGACTTCCCGTTCGTGCTCAACACCGGGCGGCTGCAGCACCAGTGGCACACGCTGACGAAGACGGGCAAGGTCGCCAAGCTCAACCGGCTGAACCCCGGGCCGTTCGTGGAGGTGCACCCGCAGGACGCGGAGGTGCTGCACCTCGCCGACGGCGACTTCGTCGAGGTCGCCTCGCGGCGGGGGCGGGCCGTGCTGCCGGTGGTCGTGACGGACCGGGTGCGGCCGGGGTGCCTGTTCGCGCCGTTCCACTGGAACGACCTGTTCGGGGAGTACCTGAGCATCAACGCGGTGACCAGCGACGCGGTGGACCCGCTGTCGTTCCAGCCGGAGTTGAAGGTGTGCGCGGTGGGGCTGACGAAGGTGGCGGCGCCCGCGTCGGCGCCGGCCGGGACCCAGCCGGTCGCGGCCGGAGCGGTCGAGGCGCTCATCCCTACCGCGGTCGCGCCCGGCGCCAACCCCTTCGGGCTCGCGCCCGCTCCCCCGCCCGGGCTCTCCGCCCAGGAGCGCCAGTACCTCACCGGTTTCCTCGCCGGGCTCGGGTCCGGGGTCACCGGGGTGCCCGTGCTGCCGCCGGACGCGCCGTTCAGCCCCGAGCACGCGCTGTGGGTGAACGGGGTGCTCGCCGGGATGTACTCGCGGTCCGCGGCGCCCGTGGCCGTCCCCGCGGCCGGGGCGGCGGGGCGGGACGTCGTGGTGCTGTGGGCCTCCCAGACCGGCACCGCGGAGGAGTTCGCCATGGCCGCCGCCGAGCATCTGGGCGCGGCGGGGCACCGGGCGACGCTGGTCGGCATGGACGAGGCCGCCCCGGCCGAACTGCCGCGCGGCGCGGACCTGTTGCTCATCACCAGCACCTTCGGCGACGGGGACGCGCCCGACAACGGCTCCGGTTTCTGGGAAGCGCTCACGGACCGGGAGGCGCCGCGGCTGGACGGTGTGCGGTACGCGGTGCTGGCGTTCGGGGACTCGTCGTACGACGACTTCTGCGGGCACGGCCGGCGGCTGGACGCCCGGCTCGACGAGCTGGGCGCGGTGCGGCTGGCGCCCCGTACGGACTGCGAGCCGGACTACGAGCCGTCGGCGGACGCCTGGCTCGGCCAGGTGCTCACCGCGCTCGGCACCGGGACGGAGGCGTCTGCTCCGCAGGGGCTCACGGAGGCGGGCCCGCAGACCGCGCCCGGAACAGCCCCCGTCACAGCTCCCGGCACGGCACCCCTCACCGCGCCCGTCGCCCCCTGGTCCGCCCGGCCCGCGACCGCGCACGCCCGGCTGGTCGGCAACCGGCTGCTCAGCCTGCCGGGGGCGGGCAAGGAAGTGCGCCGGTTCACCTTCGACACGAAGGGCACCGGGCTCGCGTACGAGGCCGGTGACGCGCTCGGGGTGCGGCCGGTCAACTCCCCCGATCTGGTCGCGGAATGGCTGGCGGTGACCGGTCTGGACGGGTCGGCCGCCGTGGAGGTCGCCGGTGTCGGCGAGGCGCCCTTCGCCGAGGCGCTGCACCGGCATCTCGACATCACCCGGATCACCCCGGACCTGCTTCGCTTCGTCTCCGAACGGACTCGGGACAACCGGGAGTTGAAGAAGCTGATGCGGCCCGACAACAAGGACGGGCTCGCCCAGTGGTCGTGGGGCAGGCAGGCCGTGGACGTGGTCACCGAGTTCGCGGTGCGGGCCTCCGCGGCCGAGTGGGCCGGGGTGTTCAAGCGGCTCCAGCCCCGGCTGTACTCCATCTCGTCGAGCCCGCTCGTCGACCCGCACGAGGTGTCGCTGACCGTGTCGGTCGTGCGGTACGAGAACCTGCGCGGGCAGCCGCGCGGCGGGGTCTGCTCGCCGTTCCTCGCGGACGGCGAGGCGGGCCTGGAGGTGCCGGTGTTCGTGCAGCGGTCACCGCACTTCCGGCCGCCGGCGGACGCCACGACCCCGATGGTCATGGTCGGCCCCGGTACCGGCGTCGCCCCCTTCATCGGCTTCCTCCAGGAGCGGCAGGCCCTCGGACACCGGGCGCCCAACTGGCTGTTCTTCGGCGAGCAGCACCGGGCCACGGACTTCTACTACGAGGACGAGCTGACGGAGCTGCGGCGGGCGGGGGTGCTGGACCGGCTGGACACCGCGTTCTCGCGGGACCAGCGGGCGAAGGTGTACGTGCAGGACCGGATGCGAGAGCACGGCCCCGAGCTGTGGCACTGGCTGCAGGACGGCGCCCGATTCTACGTCTGCGGCGACGCCTCCCGCATGGCGAAGGACGTCGACCGGGCGCTGCGGGACGTCGCGGTCGCCCACGGCGGGCTGAGCGAGACGGAGGCCGCCGCGTACGTGAAGCAGCTGGCGAACGAGAAGCGGTACGTGCGGGACGTGTACTGACGGAACGTGCCCGGGGCCCCGGATCAGATCCAGCCCTGCTGCCACGCGTGGTGGGCCGCCGCGTGGCGGGTGGGGGCGCCCAGTTTGGACATCGCGGCGGAAAGGTAGTTGCGGACGGTGCCCTGGGCCAGGTGGACCTCGGTGGCGATCTCGGCGACGGAGGCTCCGGTGCGGGCGGCGCGCAGGACCTGGAGTTCGCGGTCGCTGAGGGGGCAGTCGTCCTCGGTGAGCGCGGACGCGGCGATGTCGGGGTCCACATAGCGGCGTCCGGCGGCGACCTCGCGGAGGATCTCCGCCAGCCGGGCGGCCGGGGTCGTCTTGGGGACGAAGCCCCGCACACCCGCCGCGAGGGCCCGGCGCAGCACGGCGGGCCGGGCGTGCCGGGTGACGATGACGGTGCGGGTGGGCAGTTCGGCGCCGATCTCCTCGGCGGCGCGCAGCCCGTCGGTCGGCGGCATCTCCAGGTCCAGCACGGCGATGTCTGGGCGGTGTTCGCGGGCGAGCCGTACCGCGTCGGTGGAGGTGGCGGCCTCCGCGACCACCCGCAGGTCGTCCTCCAGGGCGAGCAGCGCGGCGAGGGCGCCGCGCAGGAGGTCCTCGTCGTCGGCGATGAGGAGCCGGATCATCGGGCCACTTCCTTCAGGGGTTCGGGGGTCGCGTCGGCCCGGCCGAGCGGCAGGGTGGCCGTGACCTCGAAGCGGTCGCCGTCGCGGTGCCACGTCAACTCGCCGCCGGCGGCCCGCAGTCGCTCGGCGAGGCCGGTCAGGCCGGTGCCGTCCCCGGTGCCGGGACGCTCGTCGGCGCCGTCGTTGGCCACGCGCAGCCGGGCGCGGTCGCCGGTGAACCGGTGGTCGATCTCGGCGTACCGGGCGCGGCTGTGGCGCAGGACGTTGGTGGTGGTCTCCCGCATGACCAGGCCGAGCAGATGGCGGGTGGTGTCGGCCATGTCGTGGGCGGGGGCGGCGGGTTCGAGGGATGTGCGGGTGTCGATGCCGGCCGCGGCCAGCACCTTCCCGGCGTTGGCGATCTCGTCGTCGAGGGTGGTCCTGCGGTAGCCCCGCACCACGGCCCGGGTGTCGCGGAGTGCGTCGGCGGACAGCTGCCGTACCTCACGCATCTCGGCGGCGGCCCGCGCCGGGTCCCG
>NZ_LIRK01000664.1 GCF_001419765.1 Streptomyces torulosus | reverse complement strand
CTCGTCCACCCGCGCGGCGGGGCGGCCCGCCGCGCGGGTGGACGAGGCTCTCCGGGAGCTGCTGGGGGAGGGGCAGCACGCGCTGCTGACCGCCGACGCGGGGCAGGAGCGGCGGTACCGGGAGTGGCTGGCGGTGCGGCGGGGTGCGGTACGGGCCGTCGTAGGGACCCGGGCCGCCATGTTCGCCCCCGTGCGGAACCTGGGACTGGTCGTCGTCTGGGACGACGGCGACGCCAGTCACAGCGATGACAACGCCCCCTTCCCGCATGTGCGGGAGGTGCTGGAGCTGCGGGCGACTCGGGACAAGGGTGCTTTCCTGCTGGGGAGTTGGAGCTGCACCGTGGAGGCCGCCCAGCTCGTCGAGAGCGGGTGGGCCGCGCCGATCGTCGCCACCAGGGAGCAGGTGCGGGCCGTCGCGCCGCTGGTGCGGACCGTCGGGGACGGGGAGTTGGCGCGCGACGAGGCGGCCCGGGCCGCGCGTCTGCCCAGCCTCGCCTGGCAGGTCGCCAGGGACGGACTGCGGGACGGGCCCGTCCTCGTCCAGGTGCCCCGGCGTGGATACGTGCCGAGGATGGCCTGTGCGCAGTGCCGGGAGCCCGCCCGGTGCCGGCACTGCGCGGGGCCGTTGGAGGCGCGGGAGGGCGCCGGTGCCCTGGTGTGCGGATGGTGCGGGCGTGAGGAGGAGGGCTGGCACTGCCCGGAGTGCGGGAGCCGTCGGCTCAGGGCCCAGGTCGTGGGCGCCCGGCGTACCGCCGAGGAACTGGGGCGGGCCTTTCCCGCCGTGCCGGTGCGGACCTCCGGGCGGGAACATGTGCTCGACACCGTGCCGGGGACGCCCGCGCTGGTCGTGAGCACACCCGGCGCCGAACCGGTCGCCGAGGGGGGGTACGCGGCCGCTCTGCTGCTCGACGGCTGGGCCATGCTCGGGCGCCCCGATCTGCGCGCCGGGGAGGAGGCGCTGCGCCGGTGGATCGGTGCGGCCTCGCTCGTACGGAACCAGGGGGCGGGCGGCACGGTCGTCGTGGTCGCCGAGCCGACGCTGCGGCCCGTGCAGGCGCTCGTGCGGTGGGACCCGGTGGGGCATGCGGTACGGGAGCTCGCGGACCGTGCCGAGCTGGGGTTTCCGCCGGTGTCCCGGATGGCGGCCGTGTCGGGCACGGCCCAGGCGGTGGCCGACTTCCTGGGCGGCGTGGAACTGCCGCCGGACGCGGAGGTGTTGGGTCCCGTGCCGTTGCCCGTCGTGGAGACGGGGCGGGCACGGCGGGTGGGGGCACCGCCGCCGGGAGAGGCGTGGGAGCGTGCGTTGATCCGGGTGCCGCCGGGGAGCGGTGCGGCCCTGGCCGCCGCGCTGAAGACCGCGCAGGCCGCGCGGATGGCGCGTGGGGGCGGCGAGGGGGTTCGGATCCGGGTGGATCCCCTCGACATCGGGTGAGGAGGATCAGGGGGCCAGGATCAGGGGAGCCGAGGATCAGAGCAGCTGACTATCAGACGATCAGAGGATCTGAGGATTCGCTGGTCGGGTGGTGCTGGGGCGTCGCTGTACGGAGGAGCGGGGAGCAGGTGAGTGCGGGGCCCCGTTGCGGGGCTGTCGCCCGGCGTACGGCGTTGCCTCCCGGTGGGGGCCGGGAGGCAGTCTGGGTGTCGTCAGCCGTTGCGCGGCCCGGGGAAAGCCGTGGGTCTTGCCTCGTCCCGGAGGGTGGGGCTGCCGGCTGTCGGCTGCGTGGGCATCTGACTCTGCATCGGGCCCGTCATCGGGCCCGTCATCTGTCCGGGCAGCTGGCCCGGCATGGAGCGGGCCGCGGGGACCGTCGGCAGGCCGGAGCCCACGTTGACGGTGCGGGTGCCCTGCGGCTCTCCCGTGCGCTCCGCCTCGGCCGCTGCCTGGGCGGCGGCGCGGCGGGCGCCGTAGCGGCGGTGCACCGCTTGTTTGGTCACCCCGAGGGCCGAGCCCACCGCGTCCCACGAGAAACCGAGTGAGCGGTCGAAGTCCACGGCGGCCGTGACCAGGGTCTCGACACTGTCCCGCAGCTCCTGGGCGAGGCGGACGGTCGGGGCGGGGGCGCGTCCGTAGACGACGAAGCCCGTGGAGGGGCCGGAGCGGCGCGGGCGGTAGACGTTGCCCAGTTGGGCGGTGAGGGTGCGTAGTGCGTCCACCTGCCGGCGGACCCGCTCGATGTCCCGCACCAGCAAGTGCAGGCTGGCCCGAGCCTGGGCGTCGTGGGTTGCGTGGTCGGCCATGAACAAGCCTCTCGAACCGGCGTTGAAAAGGAAGTACCGCGATTGCGGTCGGTAGTGGTCAACTCTTTCTTGACCAACGCGGATTCGCTCCGCTGGTAACGGGGTGGGGGCGTGGGGACATATGCGCAGGGCGCGTGGGGGTGGTTGTGCGACGTGATCTCCCGCCCGCGCACCGTCCGTGGGGGGCGGCCGGCACGCGAGGTTTTCCCAGGAGGGCACCGACCGTCGGCAGGACACCCCGTTGGCGGCTGGCGAGGTGCGAGGTGCGAGGTGCGAGCTGCGGGGTGCGAGCGGTAGGCGGGGAGCCGGGGCATAGACTGGTGCGTTGTCCTGTGTCTTGTGTGCAGGGGTTGTTGAAGTTCCGTCCGAGAGGCCGACAGTCACCCATGAGGCTTGTCTTCGCTGGTACCCCCGAGGTCGCGGTTCCCGCCCTGGACGCGCTGATCGCGTCGGGGCGGCATGAGGTGGCCGCGGTGGTGACGCGGCCCGACGCGCCGGCGGGACGGGGACGGCGGCTCGTCGCGAGCCCCGTGGCGCAGCGGGCCGAGGAGGCCGGCATCGAGGTGCTGAAGCCGCACCGGCCGCGGGACGAGGACTTCCTCGCCCGGCTGCGGGAGATCGCGCCGGACTGCTGCCCGGTGGTGGCCTACGGAGCCCTGCTGCCGCGCGTCGCCCTCGACGTCCCCGCGCACGGCTGGGTCAACCTGCACTTCTCGCTGCTGCCCGCCTGGCGCGGCGCCGCGCCCGTGC
>NZ_LIRK01000663.1 GCF_001419765.1 Streptomyces torulosus | reverse complement strand
GGCAGGCTCGACGTCCTGGTCAACGACATCTGGGGCGGCGAGAAACTGTTCGACTGGGATGCCCCGGTCTGGGAGCACGACCTCGACAACGGGCTGCGGCTGCTGCGGCTCGCCGTGGACACCCACGCGATCACCAGCCACCACGCGCTGCCCCTGCTGCTGCGCCACCCTGGCGGCCTGGTCGTCGAGATGACCGACGGCACCGCCGACTACAACCGCGCCACCTACCGCGTCTCCTTCTTCTACGACCTCGCCAAGGCCGCAGTGCTGCGCATGGCGTTCGCCCTGGGTCATGAACTGGGCCCCCGCGGTGCCACGGCCGTCGCCCTCACCCCGGGCTGGCTCCGCTCGGAGATGATGCTCGACGGCTACGGCGTGACCGAGGACAACTGGCGCGACGCCCTGGACACCGTCCCCCACTTCGCCATCTCCGAGACCCCGCGCTACGTCGGCCGGGCGGTCGCCGCCCTCGCCGCCGACCCCGACGTCGCCCGCCACAACGGCACCTCCCTCTCCAGCGGCGGCCTCGCCCAGGTGTACGGCTTCACGGACCTGGACGGCAGCCGCCCGGACGCCTGGCGCTACCTCGTAGAGGTCCAGGACGCAGACAAGCCGGCCGACACCACCGGCTACCGCTGACCCCAGGATCGCGTCGCACCTGTCCTGGTGATCGGGTGCGCAGTACGTTCTGGCGTATGTATGCGACGGGACGCTTCGAGGGGTACGGCGTGCTCATCACGGGTGCGGCGCGGGGGATCGGAGCGGCCACCGCTCGGCGGCTGGCCGGGGAGGGCGCTCGGGTCCTCGTCACCGACGTGGACCTGCCGGCGGCTGAACGGACCGCCGCGGACCTGCGCCGCCGGGGGTCCGCGGCGCACGCCTTCCCCTGCGACGTCGGCGACCGGGCCTCCGTCGAGGCGGCCGTCGCGCACGCCGTGGACCTCTTCGGCTCCCTCGACGTGCTCGTGAACAACGCCTTCGGCTGCACCCCGGACACACCCCTGTTCGAGGAGACCCCGGACGAGACCTGGGAGCGTGACCTCGACCTGACCCTCACCAGTGCGTTCCGCTGCTCGCGCGCCGCGCTGCCGCACCTGGTGGCCTCCGGGCGCGGGGCGATCGTCAACATCGGTTCCGTCAACGGCCTCCAGGACTTCGGCAACCACGCCTACAGCGCCGCCAAGGCGGGTCTCGCCTCGCTGACCCGTACCCTCGCCGGGGACGCCGCCCCGCGCGGTGTCCGCGTCAACCTCGTGGCCCCCGGCACGGTCCGCACCTCGGGCTGGGCGGGCCGTGAGGCTCACCTCGACGCCCTCGGCGAGATCTATCCGCTGGGCCGGGTCGGCGAACCGGAGGACATCGCGGCCGCCGTCGCGTTCCTGGCGTCGCGGGACGCCGCCTGGATCACCGGCACCACCCTCCGCGTCGACGGCGGCCTGCTGGCCGTGAACACCTCCTTCGACAGGGCGGCACGCGCCTGGCGCGAGAAGGAGCGTGCGGCGGGGGAGGAGGGGGACGCG
>NZ_LIRK01000662.1:529-7465 GCF_001419765.1 Streptomyces torulosus | reverse complement strand
CCCCCACCCCGTCCACCACGGGGACGCCCACCTTCTCCGCCACCACCTGCTGCAAGCCGGTCATCCCGGCGCACCCCAGGACCAGCACCTCCGCACCGGCGTCCCGAACCCGCCGTGCCGCGTCGACGAAGGCCCGCACCGTGCGGTCGGTGTCGTGCAGGTCGAGGACGCCCAGCCCGGTCCCGACCACACCCGCGCAGTTCCGCCCCACCCCGGCCGTCTCCAGGCTGTCCTCGATCTGCCCGCACGACCGTTCCAGCGTGGTGACCACCCCGTACCGCCGCCCGAGCAGACACGCGAGGTGCGCGGCGGCCTCGGTGATGTCGACGACGGGCACGTCCAGCAGTTCCCGCGCCCCTTCCCGCCCGTGTTCACCGAACCCGGCCATGACCACGGCGTCGTAGGGCTCGTCGTATGTGCGCAGGGTGTCGAGCACGGCCGCGGCCGACAGATAGCTGTCGAGCCAGCCCTCCGCGGACTCGGGCCCCCACGCCGGGGTCAGCCCGGTCACGGTGGTGCCCGGGCCAGCCGCGGCCCGGGCACCTCGCACGATCTCCTCGGTCATCTCCTGCGTGGTGTTGCAGTTGGTGACGACGATCCGCACGTTTCTCAGGCCTCCACGGCGACGGTCGGCTCGGCCGCGGCGGCCCCCTTCGCGGCACGCTCGTCACGGCACAGCACCGCGTACAGCCCGGCGGCCAGCGCCGTTCCGATGAACCACGAGTACGGGGCGACCGCGCTGAAGTCCTTCACCAGGGCGAGGACGGCGGAGACGGCGGCCGCGGGGAGGAACGCCCAGAGTGCCTTGGGGTTGACGCCCCTGCGGTAGTAGTACCGGGAGCCGGGCTGCGCGTTGAACAGTTCGTCGATGTCGATGCGTCCCCGCTTGACCCAGAAGTAGTCGAGCATGATCACACCGAACAGTGGGCCGAGGAACGCGCCGAGACCGCCGAGGAAGTAGTTGACGACGGTCGGGTTGGAGAAGAGGTTCCACGGGGTCACGACGAGCGCCGCGACCGTGCTGATCATGCCGCCGACCTTGAAGCTGATCTTCTGCGGCCAGACGTTGGCGAGGTCGTACGCGGGAGAGACGAAGTTCGCGACGATATTGACGCCCATGGTGGCGATGGCGAAGGTCAGGGCGCCCAGCACGAGGATCCAGGTGTTGCCGATCTCCGCGACGAGGTACGCGGGGTCGGTGATCGCCTTGCCGAACACCTCGATGGAGCCGGCGGTGACGATGACCGACACCACCACGAAGGCGGTGGAGTTGATCGGCAGTCCCCAGAAGTTGCCGCGCTTGACGGTCCGGTAGTCGGGGGCGAAGCGGGAGAAGTCGCAGAAGTTGAGCATCAGCGTGCCGTACGTGGCGAGGACCAGGCCGATCGCGCCGAACCACTGCCGCCACTGCTCACCGACGGAGACCGGGTGCGGGGTGGAGGTGAGGGAGATGGTCCAGCCGGCCTTGGCGAGGATCCACACCGCGAGCGCGATCATGACCAGCCAGATCGCCGGGCCGCAGAAGTCCTGGAACTTCCGCACCGACTCCATGCCCTGGCTGATGATCACCGCCTGGATGAGCCAGAGGGCGACGAAGGTGATCCAGCCGAGCTGGTGCAGACCGAGGAATGAGCCATGGGTCCAGGACTCCAGGCCCGGCCAGGCGGCCAGCAGCATGATGTTGACGGCGACGGACGCGAGATAGGTCTGGATGCCGTACCACATGATGGCGATCACGGCCCGGATGACGGCGGGGATGTTGGCGCCCCAGACACCGAAGCTGATGCGGCTGACGACGGGGAACGGCACACCGTGGCGCTGGCCGATCTTCCCCATCCAGTTCATGCCGATGTAGATGATCACGAAGCCGACGAGCAGCGACGTGAAGACCTGCCAGACGTTCATGCCGAGGACGAGCAGTCCGGCGGCGAAGGTGTAGTTGCCGAGGTTGTGGACGTCGGACATCCACAGGGCGAAGAGGTCGAAGACCTTCCAGGTGCGCTTGTCGGCGGGGGCGAGGTCTTCGTTGGTGAGGCGGGGGTCGGGCACGAACGCGGTGGTGCCGGTTGCTTCGGCGGGATCGGCGAGGGACACGGGGCCTCCGGGAGCGAGAGGAGGAGACGGGGAGGGAGCGGACCGCGCGTGGGGCATTTGGTATACCAAACTCCTGTCATGGTCCTCCCGTCAACCGTCCGGACCGATGTCGCTGTCGTTAAGGACCCGTAAAACACCTCCGGTGTCGGCGAGGATGGCCTCATGAGCTCCCTGGCTCCTGACGGAGCGAAGATCGAAACCCTCGGTCCTCTCGGCGCGGTGCGCGAGCGTGTGCTGGGGACCCTGCGGCAGGACATCATCGCGGGCCGGCTCCGTCCGGGCGACCGGCTGGTCGAGCGCGAACTGGCCGATCGTTTCGGGGTCTCACGGGTCCCGGTCCGCGAGGCGATCCGCGCGCTGGTCGCCGAGGGCTTCGTCCTCTTCGAGACCCCGCGCCGCACCGTGGTCCGCCGCCTCACCAGGGCGGACGTCGCGGAACTCTTCGAACTGCGCGAGGCGTTGGAGGTGTACGCCGCCGGGCTCGCCGCCACCCGCGCCACCACGGAGAGCCTGACCGAGCTGTCGGCCCTGCTCGACCAGGCGGCGGCCGCCACCCGCGCCGGGGACGCCGAGGCGATCACCGACATCAACACCCGCTTCCACGACCGTGTCCTCGCCATGGCCGGCAACAGCCTGCTCATCTCCGTCATGGAGCCGGTCGACGGCCGTCTGCGCTGGCTGACCCGCCAGAACACCGAGTGGCCGCAGCTCCTCACCGAACACCGCGAGCTGTACGAGGCGATCGCCTCCGGCGACCCCGACCGCGCCCGGACCCACGCCCTCACCCACGTCCAGACCAACTACCGCTCCACCGTGCGACACCTCTTCGAGGAGGACGAGATGGGGGGTGAGGGCGGGGGCGGAGGCGGAGGCGGAGAGGGAGGCTAGGGCGACCGACTTGGTGGCAGAAGGCAGAAAGGTCTGGGCGAGAGTGCGTGGCCTAGGGCCGCGCCTCGGAGTGAAGGGCGCGCCTTGTACCCCGGGGCGCACCTCGGAGCGAGGGCGCAACTCGGAACCGAGGGGGCGCGGCCCCTGAGCGAAGGGCGCAACTCACAACGGGGGCGCGCCTTGGAACGGGGCCGCCTTGGAGCAAGAACGCCAGGTGCGCGAACCCCGGCCCCCGCCCCGCCCCCGCCGTGTCATCCCTTGGCGTACTTGTCCGTCGCGTCCACCAGGGCCTGTGCCGTGTCCGGCGCGCCCGCGTTGTGGCCCACGTCGTCGATGAGGACCAACTCGCTGCCGGGCCAGGCGTGGTGGAGGCGCCAGACGATGCCGAGGAGGTTGCCGGGGTCGAGGCTGCCCTGCACGAGGGTGCCGGGGACGCCCTTGAGCAGTCGCACGTCCCGCAGAACGACACCGTCGTCTCCCGCACCGCCTTCGCCCACCGCACCACCCTCGCTGCCCTCATCGAGGAAGTGGCCGTTGCCCCAGTAGTGGGTGACGGTACGGGCGAAGCCGTAGCGGAACACGGGGTCCTCGTAGCGCGGCACGGAGCGGGGCGGCTGTGCCGCGATGGCCGTCTCCCAGTCCGTCCAGGCCCTCGCCGCCCGTGCCCGTACCTCCGCGTCGGGCGATTCGAGCAGCCGGTTGTAGGCGGCGGCGAGGTTGCCGTCCCGCTCGCCCTCGGGAAGCTCCGCGAGGAACCGCTCGAACGCCTCCGGGAAGAACTGACCGAGCCCCCGGGTCAGCAGGGCGACCTCGGCGTCGGAGCCCGACGCGACCCCCGTCAGCACCAGCTCGGAGACGGCACCCGGATGCGTCTGCGCGTACCGCAGCCCCAGCACCGAGCCCCACGACACACCCCACACCAGCCAGCGCTCGATCCCGAGGTGCCGTCGCAGCAGCTCCAGATCGGCGAGGAGACGCGGCGTCGTGTTGACGCTCATGTCCGTCTCGTACGCGCTCGCCGGCGGCGTCGAACGCCCGCAGCCGCGCTGGTCCAGCAGCACGATCCGGTACGCGCCGGGGTCGAACAGGCGCCGGAACCAGGGGCCCGCCTGGGATCCGGGCCCGCCGTGCAGCACCAGCGCGGGCTTGCCCCGCGGGTTCCCGCAGACCTCCCAGTACACGTGGTTGCCGTCACCGACGTCGAGCATGCCGTGGTCGTACGGTTCGATCTCGGGATAGAGAGGCATTGCGCGACCCTAGACGGCGTACGACACCATCGGTAGCCGCTTTTCCGCCGCCCCGGAGAGGGGGCCGGTCAGGCCCGGCGGCCCGTTCGCGCCCCTACGAGGTGACGCTCAGCCCGGCCGCTCCGGCAGCCGTGCGCAGGACGTCCCGGAGCATGTCCGGGGTCAGTCGGCCGGTGAACGTGTTGCGCTGGCTGACGTGGAAGCAGCCGAAGAGATCGAGTCCGTCGAGCGGTACGCGGGTGCCGTGGCCGAAGACCGGTCGGGGCCGGGGTACCCGCCAGCCCGCCTCGGCGAGCGCGGGCAGCGCGGCCTGCCAGCCGAACGCACCGAGGACGAGCACGGCCCGCAACGAGGGCCGCAGCAGCTCCAGCTCGCTGACCAGCCATGGTCGGCATGTATCGCGTTCCTCGGGGGTCGGCTTGTTGGCGGGCGGCGCGCAGTGCACGGGTGAGGTGATCCGTACGCCGTGGAGTTCCAGGCCGTCGTCGACGCCGACCGCGGTGCCGCGCGAGGCGAGGCCCACGTCGTGCAGCGCCGCGTACAGCACGTCGCCCGAGCGGTCGCCGGTGAACATCCGCCCGGTACGGTTCGCGCCGTGCGCGGCGGGGGCCAGCCCGACGATCAGCAGCGCCGCGTCGGACGGTCCGAAACCGGGCACCGGACGCCCCCAGTACTCCTGGTCGGCGAACGCGGCCCGCTTGGTCCGCGCCACCTCCTCCCGCCAGGCGACCAGCCGGGGGCAGGCCCGGCATCCGGTGATCCGGGCGTCGAGCGCGTCCAGCCCGCTCCCACCGCCGAACCCGCAGTGCCCTCCGCCCATGCCGCCACCATCCCGGCCACCGTCGCCGCCGCCATCACCGCTGCGCATGTCTCCACGGTACGGCCGGTGATCTCCTCCCCCGTCGGCACCGGGGAGCTAAGGTCGATGCATGGCTTCTGAAGGTACGGGCGAGCGGACGGACGGCCCTGGCACCACGCACCGGGATCCCGGCGCCGCGGCGGCCGCCGCCGAGGCCGCGCGGCCCACGAGTGGCGAGACCGTGCGCATCGACAGCTGGATCTGGTCCGTCCGCCTGGTCAAGACCCGCTCCATGGGGGCGACGGCCTGCCGGGGTGGGCACGTCCGCGTCAACGGCGAGCGGGTCAAGCCGGCGTACGCGGTGCGCGTCGGCGACGAGGTACGGCTGCGCCAGGCCGGTGGGCATGAGCGGATCGTCGTGGTCAAGCGTCTGATCCGCAAGCGGGTCGGCGCGCCTGTCGCCGCCGAGTGCTACGTGGACAACTCTCCGCCGCCCCCGCCTCGCGAGGCCATCGCCCCCGCCGGTATCCGCGACCGGGGAGCCGGTCGCCCCACCAAGCGCGACCGCCGGGACCTCGAACGCCTCCGCGGCCTCACCGACTCCGCGAACGCCGCCCGCGCCCGCCGCGACGACTGACGGCGGCCGAGCGGAACCCGGCTCCACCGCAGCGCGCCGCACTCCCTGCCCCACGCCCCGGGGATCACGCCGTCCGTCGCAGCAGCCGCGTCAGTCCGGCCACGTCCTCCCGTCGCGCCCAGGCGATGACGAGCAGCGGCACCATCAGGATCAGCGGGGTCGCCGCGTACTCCCCGTCGAAGACGGCGACCTGGGTGATGAACGCCCCCACCATCAGCGCGCTCAACGACACCCCCGCGACCGAGGCCAGCGCGGGGATCACCAGCCCGATCCCGCCCGCCAGTTCGAGCGCGCCGATGGTGTACATGCCCGCGCTGCCCCAGCCGAGCGTCTCGAAGGACTCGGCGGCCGACGGGTGCGCGATCAGCTTGGGCAGCGCGCTCGCGACCGCGAAGACCAGCGCGAGCACGATCTGCAGCGCGCCCAGCGAGATCCGGGCACGCCGGCTGCGCGCTCTGCCCTTCGGGCCGGCGCCGGAAGCCGGGACCGTGACCGCGGCAGTGGCGTTGGCAGTAGAGGTGGCGACTCGGGTGGTGGGAGCGGTGGTCTCGGACATGAGGTCTCCTGTGGGAAGCGGTGCGTCGTGCCTGTCACAGAGACAGACCGGCGTCCTCCCCCGAACTCATCGGTCCTGAGCGGACTTTCGCGCGAAACCACTCAGACCCCACGTGCCCTCTCAGCCGTCTCATCCGCACATGCCCTCTCACCCCACCGGCACCGCCCGCACCCACGTCCGGTCCTCGGTCAGATACCGGTCCACCCTCAGCCCCGACTCTCCCAGCGCCTCCTCGAACTGCTCCTTCGTCATCGGCCGCACCCGGAACGTCTGGGTCCACTCGCCGTCCGGGAAGTGGTACTCCGCGTGCACGGAGCGGACCCCGTCCCCCACCGGCTCGCTCGACGCGATACGGACCGTGAAACCACGGGGGTCGACCCGCTCCCGGGGCACATCGGTGTGGTAGTTCTCCCCCTCGCGCTGGATCAGCACGACGCCGTCGGCCGCGACGTGCCGCAGGCAGGTGGCGAGCAGTCCGCGCCGCAACTCGGGATCCCCGGTGTGGACGAGGAACGACGCGAGCAGTACCACGTCGAACTTCTCACCCAGGTCCAGTTCCTCGATGGGGCTGCATATCGTCCGTGCCCCGCGCACCCGCTCCAGCATCTCCGCCGACTCGTCCACGGCCGTGACCGTGAAGCCCCGTTCGATCAGCGGGTGGGTCATGCGTCCCACGCCGCTGCCCAGTTCGAGAATGCTCGCGCCCGCGGGCGCG
>NZ_LIRK01000662.1:0-513 GCF_001419765.1 Streptomyces torulosus | reverse complement strand
GGTGATCGCCCCCGGCCCCGTCCCCTGAAATCCCTCACGCGTCTGGATGCTCATATCCGTTCAACGGCCGGGCGGACGTGGGCCGTTCCGCTCACCCCTCACCCGATGGGGTGAACCTGAACCAGCCGTGCCCGCTGTACCAGTGCCCTCCGGCCCGCAGATGGTCTCCGACGGCTCGTTCGAGACGTGTCCGGCGCGGGAGTGTCTCCACCGGCAGGTCCGGGTCGCCGAACACGAAACGAAGAGGCAGATCGTCCCCCGGTTCGCTGTTCCCGCAGGTGATGTGGAACCGCTCCTGGAAGCGGACGATGTGGGAGTCCGCCGGCAGATACCGCTTCAGCTGCGGGTCGAGCAGCCACGAGTGGCAGCAGGCGGCGGTGTAGCGCTCCGCCGGGAAGTGTTTCGGGAAGAACTCCCGGGCGAGCGCGAGCGACCGGTCGCACGCCTCCGGTGTCAGAGGGCCGGCGTAGTCGGGTATGTGCAGGTCGAGGCAGTGCTCCCCGGGCCGCAGCG
>NZ_LIRK01000661.1 GCF_001419765.1 Streptomyces torulosus | reverse complement strand
CCGTGGAGGCCTGGTCCTCCACCGTCTCGGGGGTGGGGCGGGTCACCGTTTCGTCCGGGCGGGCGTACTGGCGCATGGCGTCACATTGAAGTGCTCTCCCGGCTGAAGCCGGGAGATTCCTGCCTGCCTTGCGGTGGCGGGCTTGACGCCGCGGGGGCGCCTGACGACTGCCCTTCCGGCAGCCGGGACGAGCGCGTGGCCCATCCGGTAAAGGTGCAAGACGTTCCGGGCGGCGTTGTGGTCGGCGTTGTCGGACCAGCCGCAGCCTTCGTTCTTGCATACGAACACGGCCTGGGACTCCCGGCTGCCCGGTGTGGTGAAGCCGCACATCGAGCAGCGCCGGGAGGTGCCGGGGGCGGGAACCTTGTGCAGGGTGCCGCCGTGGCGGGCGGCCTTGTACGTCAGCATCGTCACAGTGCGTCCCCATGCCTCTTGGCTGATGGAGCGGTTGAGGCCGGACTTCTGGGCGACGTTCTTCCCCGGGTTCTCGATGGTGCCTCTGGCACTTTTGACCATGTTCGGGATGTCCAGTTTTTCCACCACGATCACGCTGTAGGTGCGGGCGAGGTGGGTGGTGGTCTGGTGCTGCCAGTCACTCGCCCTGCGCTTGGCTGTCGCGCGGAGGCTTGCGATCTGGTCATAGGTCCGCTTCAGCCGGTTGGAGGTCTTCTGGCCCGGCTTGCGGAAGCTCTTGCGGTGCGCGGCCCGCTGTTCCAGGCGGAGCAGCTTGGCCTTCTCGTCGGGGTTGAGCCACTTGTCCCGGTCGGCTGTGCCGTCCGGGAGGCGGGCGGGGCGGCCGTGGTCCTGGTGGTGTCCGTCGGACAGGGCAAGCGGGATGGTGACTCCGGCGTCGATGCCGACCTCGGGACCGGTGTGCGGCCCGGGCGCAGTGACGAGGGTTTGGATACGGAAGGCGATGTGCCAGCCGAGTGCGTCCTTGACCAGCCGGGCGCCAGTGATCTTGTTGTCGGTGCCGGCGGCCTTGCCGATGGGGAGGTCTTTGGTCCAGCGGAAGCGGACACGGCCGACCTTGGGGATGCTGGCCATGCCCCAGCGGCGGTGCACGCGCTTGATCTGCAGGTCGCGGCCCTGAGGAACGTCCACGCTCATCACCGTGCGGAAGCGGGCCTTGAAGTTCGGCGCTTCGGCCCGGCCGTCCCAGCAGTTCTTCCATGCCTGGAAGTATGTCTTCAACACCGCCTGGGCGGCCTGGGCGGGAAGGGCCGCAAGCCAGTCGATGTCCTTGCGGGCCTGGCGGATCGCGGCGTCCGCCGCAGCAAGCGTGCGCTTGTCCTTCGGCAGCATCGTCCACCAGTCGTGCAGGAGGTTCCACGTCGTACGGGCGGCGTGCGCCTGGGCATCGACGAGCCGGACCTGCGCAGGGGTCAGCGCCAGTCGGGCGCGGTGCCCGAACTGCCGCTTCTCCTGTGCACGTTCCGTACTCACGCGATCACGATACCATTCGGTCTATGTCACCGCGCTGGAATCCGAATCCCGACGTACGTATGGGCCGGCACGTTATCTACAACCTTCATGTCCATTTGGTCTTTGTCACCAAGTACCGGCACAGGGCCATGACAGGCGAGATGCTGACGCGCTGCGAAGAGATCATGCGAGAGGTCTGCGAGGACTTCGAGTCCGAACTGAAGCAGTTCAACGGCGAAGAGGACCACGTCCATCTGCTCGTGCACTACCCGCCCAAAGTCCAGCTCTCCAAGCTGGTCAACTCCCTCAAGGGCGTCTCCTCCCGCTACCTGCGCAAGGAGTACGACGTTCACGTCCGCCGCTACCTGTGGGGCGGCCACTTCTGGTCCGGCTCCTACTTCGCCGGAAGCTGCGGCGGGGCACCGCTGACCGTCGTACGCCAGTACATCGAAAACCAGCAGCGCCCCGCGTGACCTGGCCGAGGCCAATAGTGCAGTTCCGTGCCTGAAGCCGAGGTCAGAGCAGCATTGAGATGCGCTTCACCTCCCCCGTAAACGGGGGAACACTGCGCAAGATCAAAGGTAGTTAAGCAGTCAGGACGCGGTGAGTCGTCGGCGGTCCGCAGGGACCGAGCCCACTCAACGGCCGACCCGAAGTCGGCAGCGCGTGGGGGCTCTTGGCCGGCGCCCGACGGATGTCCCCCACCATCCGGTCGGCACGCACCACGGCCAGGAGCCCCCTTCTCAGGCAGCGGGGCGACGGGTTACGCCGTGGCCACCTCGCCCTTCGTCAGCAGCCACTCCTTCTGGAGGGCGCCCAGCGGGATCCTCTTCTGGAAGATCGGGGTGCCGAAGATGGAGAGCTGGATGTTGAGCGTGCCGGTGAGGTCCACACCGCCGTAGAGGGCCCAGGCGCCCTTCGCCGCGCCGGTGCCGTTCGCGGAGCCCTCGGCCGTGGCGTCGGCCTCGGCGCGCAGGTACGGGGCGAGGTCGGCGGTGACGCCCACCGTGCCGTAGAGGCCGATGGTGGCCTCGGCGCCCAGCGCGGCCTTGACCTTGCCGGTGGCGGTGACGGTCGCCTTCAGGGGCTCGCCGGTCATGTCGGACTCGCTCACACCCGTCCAGCCCTTGGCCCAGGTGAAGTTGCCGCCGACGCGGAAGTCCCCCTTCAGGTCCTGTTCGACGTCGACGGTGACGCGGCCGTCGGCGTCCACCTGGAAGTAGCAGACGAGGTCCAGGTTGACGACGACCGGGACCGGGCCGACCTGGATGACGGGGTCGGCGTGGAGTTCGGCGAACGGGACGCGTACCGGCTTGCCGTCGGTCGTGCCGGCCGCGCGGCCCTTGAGCGACCACTTCGACGCCCAGTCGCCGGTCAGCCCCAGGAACGCTCCGCCGGGCGCGGCCCCCGTACCGGCTCCGGAGCCGTCGTACGAGAAGGCGACCTCGGGGGCGAGTTGGACGAAGCCGTGGACGGACGCGGCGGCCGAGGCGGGGGCGCCGGCCGCGGTCTCCACGGCGGCGCCCACGTCGATACGGAGGCTGCCGAGCGGGAGTTTCGCGCCCTGCGGGCCGAAGGTGAGGTCACCGGTCTTCGCCCAGGAGACCTTCACGCCCTGGACGAGCGGGTCGATGTCCATGGTGGAGGGGTCGACGGGGACCGTGCCGTCCGCCTTGCTCTCGCCCAGGACGGAGTTGAGTTCGGCCGGCTCGGTCTGGACGGTCGTACCGCTGCCGTCCTTCGTCGTGCCGACGATGTCCGTCACCTTGGCGAGCAGGCCGTCGGGGGCGCCGGGGGCGGGGGCGCTGGCGATGACATCGCCGACGGCGACGGGGCGCGAGCCGGCCGCCGGGGCGGACGTAGGGGCCGAACCTGACGCGGAGCCCCGCTCAGACCCAGAGTCCTCCGCCGCCGACCCCGAGTCGCTCTCGGCCTCCGCGTCCCGCTCCGACGCCGAGCCCTCCTTCTCGGACCCCGCCCCCGGCTCCGTGGCGGCAGACTTCGACGGCGACGGGTCCGCCGTCGGCTCCGTGTCCCGCGCGGGCGGTGCCGCGATGACCGCGCGGCCGGTCTTCCTGTCGTACGACGCGACCTTGAGCGTGGACTTCTTCGCCTTGCCCTGGTCGACGGCGTTCCCGTCGGCCACGGCCGTGGGGGTGGCCCCGTCGGTCGGGGCGGAGACGACGGCGAGTTGCTCCTCCGCCGCCGCGGGCTCGGGGGTCTCGACAGCCGCCGCGCGCGCCTTGTCGGCGGTGGAGGACGAGTCGTGGGAGCAGCCGGTGGCGACCAGGGTGACGACGGTGATCGCCGAGAGGGCCGAGAGCAGGGCATGTCGTCTGAGCTTGTGCACGCGTGATCCTCGGGAGGGGTGTGGTGGGGGGTGCGCTTACACGGGGGGCGGCATGACGGCAGGGCCGCGCGCATGACACGGCGGCGGCAGATGACCGACGGTTACCGTCCAGTAGCTAAGCATGAGCATGCCAGCCAGGGCGAACGCCGCCATCCACTTCCGGCGGCTCCATGTAGTGACGTGAGTCACACTCACCGTGCAGGGTGGCCCGCACCTTGCCGGATGCCTCGAAATCGGCCGTGAAGCGTCTATGTCCCGTTCCCCACCTCACCGCCTCCTGGGGCCGACGACCGCAAGGTGGTCCAGCGCCATCTCGCGGCCAAGCGTGCGGTGTTGGGAAAGGTGGGTGCTGGTACGGCCGCCAGGAAGGCGGGCACCGGCGTGTCCCACCGGCGGTAAGAGGTAATGAGAAGGCGAGCCGGACGTCGGCCCGTATCGGGCGACGCCGGCTCGCCGACGGAAAGCGGGAGGCACCGGACGATCGCGGCGTCCGACGGCGCGGGCCGGTGCCCCCTCGTGGCCGGCCGGGCCGGTCAGCGGTCGATCTGGCGCCGTTCGCTGCCGCCGCTGATCTGGATCTTGCGCGGCTTGGCCTTCTCCGCGATCGGGATGCGCAGCGTGAGGACGCCGGCCTCGTAGGAGGCGTCGACGCGCTCGGCGTCGAGGGTGTCACCAAGGAAGAGCTGACGGGTGAACGTACCCGTCGGACGCTCGGCGGCGACCAGCTCGGCTCCCTCGGGGGCCGGTGAGCGGCGCTCGGCGCGGACGTTCAGGACGTTGCGCTCGATGTCCAGGTCGATGGTCTCCGGGTCCACGCCCGGCAGGTCGAAGTGGACGATGAAGTCGTCGCCGGCCCGGTAGGCGTCCATCGGCATGACGGCCGGCCGGTTCTCGGTGCCGAACACCTGCTGCGCGAGCCGGTCGAACTCACGGAACGGGTCGGTACGCATGAGCATCACGGGTCACTCCTCTCATCAGGCACTGGATGCGATGCCCGGTGATTTCCTACGTCTTCTTATATAGCTCCGAGGAGAAAAGTTGACAAGCCTCGACTCAGCTTCGGCGAGTGGAGTGCTAGAAGGGTTAGCCTCGGGGCGACAGCGCGCGACAGCCGGCGCTGCGACGACCAGGAGGCGGACGATGGCGAGGATTCCTGCGGCGGCGGTGGCCGCGAGCGGGCTCATCGGCGGGTACGGGGTGGCCCGCTGGACGAAGAAGCGGCAGCTGGGCGGGGCCGTGCTGGCCGTCGCCGGCGCCGCCGCGGCCCAGCAGTGGCAGCGGGCGGCCGGAGGCAGGGCCGCGGGCGCCCTGACCGCCGGGTACGTCGCCGCGTTCGCCGGGTCGCATCCCCTGGCGAAGAAGGTGGGCGCCTGGCCTGCGGTGTTCGGCGTGGCCGGAGCGGTGGCCCTGGCGTCCTGGGTGGTGGCCGACCGCCGGGCATGACGCGAAGCGTCTGAGCCCCTGACACGCCCGCCCGAGCCCGCTGAGGCTACTCCCCCCGGAACGCGCGCCGGTACGCGTACGGGCTGGTCCCGACCACCTTCTTGAAACGGTCGCGGAAGGCCGTCGAGGAGCCGAAGCCCGCCTGGCCGGCGATGCGGTCGACCGTGTGGTCGGTGGACTCCAGGAGGTACTGGGCCCGGCGGACCCGCGCCCGGTGCAGCCACTGCAGCGGTGTCGTGCCGGTCTGCTCCCGGAAGCGGCGGTTCAGCGTACGGGCGCTGGTGCCGGCGTGGGCGGCGATGTCGTCCAGCGTGAGATCCCGCTCCACGTTCGCCTCCAGCCAGCGCAGCAGGGGCTCCAGGGTCGCGCCGGCCGGGGCAGGGGGCTGGTCCTGGACGATGAACTGGGCCTGGCCGCCCTCGCGTTCCAGGGGCATGACGCACATCCGCGCGGTGAACGCGGCGACCGCCGAACCGTAGTCCTTTCTGATCATGTGCAGACACATGTCCAGCGCCGCGGCGGCGCCCGCCGAGGTCAGGAACTGGCCGTTGTCGACGTAGAGGACGTTCGGGTCGACGGTCACCTGTGGGTGCCGGGCGGCCAGGTCCGGGGCCGCGATCCAGTGGGTGGTGGCGCGCAGCCCGTCCAGCAGCCCCGTCGCCGCGAAGAGGAACGCGCCGACGCACACCGACGCGATACGCGTCCCGTCGGCCGCCGCGGCGCGCAGCGCCTCCGCCACGCCCGGCGGGAGCGGGGCGGTCGGGTCCGCCGTCCCCGGCAGGATGATCGTGTCGGCCTCCGCCAGCGCGTCCAGCCCATACGGCGCCCGCACGGTGAACGGCCCCGCCGGCACCTCCGCGTCCCCCGTCGGCGAGCACACCCGCACCCGGTACGCCTCCCGGCCGTCCGGCAGCCGGGCCCAGCCGAAGGTGTCGATCGGGGCGGAGAGATCGAACGGGATGACCTGGTCGAGCGCCAGTACGGCCACGGTGTGCATGGCGGGAGCGTAGGGCTCCGCCGGGTTCTCGCCAACCGGAGTCCCACTGCCGCTGCCGACTACGGCCGTCCCTGGCGAGAATCCGTTGCGCCCTGACAATCCCGCCACTACTACCGCCTCGTCGCGCGCCCTAGCGTCCCAGCGTGACCAAGTTGCTGCTCTCCCTCCACGTCCTCGCCGCGATCGTCGCCGTGGGGCCGATCACCGTCGCGGCCAGCATGTTCCCGCCGAGCGCCCGCAAGGCGCTGGCCGAGCCCGGCAGCGAACAGGCCGTGTCGTCGCTGCGGCTGCTGCACCGGATCTGCCGGGTGTACGGCGGCGTCGGTATCGCGGTGCCCGCACTCGGTTTCGTCACGGCGATGAGCATGGGGGTGCTCGGCGACGCCTGGCTGATCGCGTCGATGCTGCTGACGGCACTCGCGGCGATGGTGCTGCTGGCGCTGGTGCTGCCTCGGCAGGAGGAGATCCTGGAAGGGATGGCGGCGGCCGGGCCCGTCGCCAGAGGCGAGGGCGAGGGTGCGGTCACCGTCGGGTCGGCGGTGAGCGCGCAGACCACGGCGCAACTCGCCATGTTCACCGGTGTGTTCAACCTGCTGTGGGCGACCGTGACGGTGCTGATGATCGTGCGGCCCGGGTCCACGACCGGGGCTTAGCACAACCTTGGCCTCACCCCGCCTTTCGCGATCCGGCCAGGGCGGGGCATGATCCGGCCATGCATCCACAGCAGTCCGCCTCGCAGTCCTACGTCGCCTCCCTGGGGGCCCGTCTCGCCGCCGATGAATGCCGTACCTGGTGGGAGGACTGGGCCGGAGTGCCCGTACTCGTCGGGCGGCGGGCCGACTTCAAGTGGCGCTGGATGGGGACGAAGCTCCACCTGTTCACCGTGGCGGCGGCCGTCCCGGAGATAACCATCCCGACGATCGCGACGTTCACGGATCAGGTGCTGGCGTACGCGAAGAAGACGAAGGGTGGGTTGCCGGCGGGGCTACAGAACGGGGTCGCGGCCTTTCCCGTGCTGGTCAGCGACCGGGTCGATCCGGCGGCCGTGCGGTGGGCGGAGGCCGAGCAGCGCAACAAGTGGGCGTGTATGGCGCGGCCGGTCGTGGTGGACAGTGCGCAGCAGTACGTCGGCACGTATCGGGGGACGCCGGCGATCGGGCTGGTGTACTCGTCGTACTTCGAGCGCAAGGCTGCGCAGTACTTCTACGGGTGAGTTGGGGGCGCCTTGTAGCTCGGGGGTGCGTGTGGTTCTGGCGGGTGCGGGTGAGTGGGGGTTGTTCGCGCCCACGCGGCGGAGCCGCATGTGTCACCGCCCCGCGCCCCTGAAAAGCGACCGGGGGCTGGGCCCCGTGCTTTTCATGGGGAGGGCGGGCCGCAGGCCCGTCCCTCCAGGGGCGCGGGGAACTGCGCGAGAAACCACACACCACCCGCACCCGCCAACGAACCGCGCACCCCCGAGATATGAGGCGCCCGGCCCTCACCCCGCCGCGGACAGCGGCCTCGCAATCTCCTCCAACGACCTCCGTTCCGCCCGCACCGCGAGGAACGCCGCGACCAGCCCCGCCGCGCACATCAGCCCCGCGCCGATCTGGAACGCCAGCACCGTGTCGCCGACGGCGCCGGACTCCGTCAGGTCCGCGAAGACCAGCGGGCCGCTGATGCCGCCGGCTGCCGTGCCGATCGCGTAGAAGAACGCGATGGCCATGGCCCGGGTCTCCATGGGGAAGACCTCGGAGACCGTGAGGTACGCGCTGCTCGCCCCGGCCGACGCGAAGAACAGCACCACGCACCAGCACACGGTGAGCGTGACCGCGTCCAGCGCGCCCCGGTCGAACAGCCAGGCCGTGCCGAAGAGAAGGACACCCGACAGCAGATACGTCGACGAGATCATCACCCGGCGGCCGACCGTGTCGAACAGCTTGCCGAGGAGCAGTGGGCCGAGGAAGTTGCCGGCGGCGATGAACGCGAAGTAGTAGCCGGTGTCGGAGGTGGGGACGTCGTAGAACGTGGTGAGGATCGCGCCGAAGCCGAAGGTGATCGCGTTGTAGAGGAACGCCTGCCCGATGAAGAGGGAGAAGCCGAGGACGGCGCGGCGGCGGTAGCGGGAGAAGACGGTGCGGGCGATGGTGCCGAAGCCGATGCTCTTGCGCTGGTGGATCGTCATCTCCTGGGTGGCCGGGGGCAGTCGGCGGCCCTTCTCGGCCTCGACCTGCCCCTCGATGTCCGCCACCAGTTGTTCCGCTTCCTGCTCCCTGCCGTGGATCAGCAGCCAGCGGGGGCTCTCCGGGACGTTCCGGCGGACCAGCAGGATCACCAGGCCGAGCACCACACCGAGCGCGAACGTCAGCCGCCAGCCGACGTTCGCCGCGAAGAGGTCCGTGTCCAGGGCGACGATCGACAGCAGCGAGCCCCCGATCGCGCCGAGCCAGAAGCTGCCGTTGATGACGATGTCGACGCGGCCCCGGTACTTGGACGGGATCAGTTCGTCGATCGCGGAGTTGATGGCCGCGTACTCACCGCCGATGCCGAAGCCGGTGAGGAAGCGGAAGAGGAAGAACCACCAGGAGGAGAAGGAGACGGCCGTCAGCGCGGTGGCGCCGAGATAGACCGCCAGCGTCACCATGAACAGCTTCTTGCGTCCGAAGCGGTCGGTGAGACGGCCGAAGAAGAGGGCGCCCGCACAGGCGCCCGCCACGTACAGGGCCGCCGCGGTGCCCGTGACCTGCGCGGAGCTGATCGGCAGACCGCTGCCCTGCTCGGAGAGCCGCCCGGCGATGTTCCCGACGACGGTGACCTCCAGGCCGTCGAGGATCCACACCGTGCCTAGTCCGATCACCACCATCCAGTGCCAGCGCGACCAGGGCAGACGGTCCAGGCGCGCGGGTACGGCGGTGGTGACCGTACCGCTCCCCTGCGGCGACTTCCGTTCGGTCAGGGCCATGTGTGCGGCTCCCTCCTCCTCGAGCGAACCGCGTCCGAGTGCCCGCCCGAGCACCGCTTACGCCCCTCCCGCACCCCGCCGGCAGCCCTCCGACGCCCACCTCGCCCGGCCGGCCGGG
>NZ_LIRK01000660.1 GCF_001419765.1 Streptomyces torulosus | reverse complement strand
GCCTCCGTGGCCTTCCGCGTCCGGCGGCGCGTCTTGGGCGCGGCCTCCTCGGTCACGGCCTCGGCCGCGTCGACCGGTGCCTCCGCGGTCTTGCGGGTGGTCCGGCGGCGCGTCTTGGGCGCGCTCTCCTCGGTGGCGGCCGTGGCGTCGCCCGTGACCTCGGCCGTCGCCGCGGTCTTGCGGGTGGTCCGGCGGCGGGTCTTGGGCGCGGCCTCCTCGGTGGCGGGCGTGCCCTCGGCCGTGTCGAGCGCGGCTTCGGCGGCGGGCGCCTCGGCAGCCGCGGGGGCCTCTGCGGCCTTCCGCGTACGACGACGCGCCTTCGGCGCGGCCTCCTCGGCGACCGTGGTCTCGACCGCGTCGACCGTGTCAACCGGTGCCTCGGCAACCTTCCGCGTCCGGCGGCGCGTCTTGGGCGCGGCCTCTTCGGTCACGGCCTCGGCTGCGTCGACCGGTGCCTCCGCGGTCTTGCGGGTGGTCCGGCGGCGGGTCTTGGGCGCGGCCTCCTCGGCGGCGGGCGTGCCCTCGGCCGTGTCGAGCGCGGCTTCGGCGGCGGGCGCCTCGGCAGCCGCAGGGGCCTCCGTGGCCTTCCGCGTCCGGCGACGCGTCTTCGGGGCGGCCTCCTCGGCGACCGTGCCCTCGGCCGTGTCGACCGTCACCTCGGCGGCCGGAGCCTCGACCGGCTCCGCCGACGCCGTCTTGCGCGTGCGGCGGCGGCGCGGCTTCGCCTCGTCGGCGGCAGGCAGGGCGCCAGCGGTGTCCGCGGTGTCCGGGACATCCTCGACCGTGCTCACGGCCGAAGCCTTCACAGCGTCCGCAGCGTCAGTGGTGGTGACGTCCAGGGCCTTCTCGGACCCCTCCGCCTCCACCGCCGACGTCACCGTCTGGGCCGTCGGCGTCGCGCCACTGCGGGTGCGGCGTCGGCGACGGGGCGTACGGGGGCCGGCGTCGGCCTCGGTGGACGCGCCCGGCGTCTCCGTGGGCCGCGTCGGCTCGGTGACCGCCGTCGCCTCGGGGGCCGTCGCGTCCACGGTGGCGCCACCGCGCGTCCGGCGGCGACGGCGCGGCGTACGCGCCGGGCGCTCACGCTCCGCGGAGGGGGCCGGGCCGGAGGAACGGCCGCCGCGCCCGCGGGCGCCGCGACCACCCGGCTCACCGAGGTCTTCCAGCTCCTCGGCGTCGAGGCCGGCCCGCGTGCGCTCCGAGCGCGGCAGGACACCCTTGGTGCCCGCCGGGATGCTCAGTTCCTCGAAGAGGTGCGGGGACGTGGAGTACGTCTCCGGCGGGTCGTTGAACCCGAGGTCCAGCGCCTTGTTGATGAGCTGCCAGCGCGGGATGTCGTCCCAGTCGACGAGGGTGATCGCGATGCCCTTGGCGCCCGCGCGGCCCGTACGGCCGATGCGGTGCAGGTACGTCTTCTCGTCCTCGGGGGACTGGTAGTTGATGACGTGGGTGACGCCCTCGACGTCGATGCCGCGCGCGGCGACGTCGGTGCAGACGAGGACGTCGACCTTGCCGTTGCGGAAGGCACGCAGCGCCTGCTCACGGGCGCCCTGGCCGAGGTCGCCGTGGACCGCGCCGGAGGCGAAACCGCGCTGCTTGAGCTGGTCGGCGAGGTCGGCGGCCGTGCGCTTGGTGCGGCAGAAGACCATGGCCAGTCCCCGGCCCTCGGCCTGCAGTATGCGCGCGACCATCTCCGGCTTGTCCATGTTGTGCGCGCGGTAGATGTGCTGCGAGGTGTTGCGGACCGTCGCGCCCTCGTCGTCCGGGGCCGTGGCACGGATGTGCGTCGGCTGGGACATGTAACGGCGGGCCAGACCGATGACCGCGCCCGGCATGGTCGCCGAGAACAGCATCGTCTGGCGCCGGGGCGGAAGCATGTTGATGATCTTCTCGACGTCGGGCAGGAAGCCCAGGTCGAGCATCTCGTCGGCCTCGTCGAGGACCAGGCACTTGACGTGCTTCAGGTTCAGCTTCTTCTGGCCGGCCAGGTCGAGGAGTCGTCCGGGGGTGCCGATGACGACGTCGACGCCCTTCTTCAGGGCCTCGACCTGCGGCTCGTAGGCGCGGCCGCCGTAGATCGCGGTGACGCGGACGTTGCGCACCTTGCCGGCCGTCAGCAGGTCGTTGGTGACCTGGGTGCACAGCTCGCGGGTGGGGACGACGACGAGCGCCTGCGGGGCGTCGGTGAGGTCCTCGGGCTTGGCGCGGCCGGCCTCGACGTCGGCGGGGACGGTGACGCGCTCCAGGAGCGGCAGGCCGAAGCCGAGCGTCTTGCCGGTGCCGGTCTTGGCCTGGCCGATGACGTCGGTGCCGGAGAGGGCGACCGGGAGCGTCATCTCCTGGATGGGGAAGGGAGTGATGATGCCGACGGCTTCCAGGGCCTCGGCCGTCTCGGGAAGGATTCCGAGATCTCGAAAAGTCGTAGTCAGGGTGCTGCCTCTTCTGTGTACGCGGCGTGGCGCGAGCGCGGGGGTCGTGTCGTCTGACCGTGCCTGGGGGACATCGGCCGCCCTCACGGGCTGGCCGTGTGGCACGGGACCACTGCCGACGCTCTAGCGCTCATACCGCTGAGGGGTTCCCTCCGGACGCCGTACGCAGAGTGCCGTACGGAACAGGAGGGCTGTCGGGTCGGAGCCGATCGGGCCACCGACCGGGCATCCTCATGCGTGCGGCCTGTCGAGAGGCGGTCGAGATACCGCGGTGGTACGTCGACGTACTCAGCAGGCGCATTACCACCATACCCCGGAAACGCGCACATGCGATGGCCGATTTGGTCACGTAGTCGTTGTCACACCGATCGACCGGGCCCTTCCGCCCTGCGCAGAGCGGGCTATTGTGCGCTTCATGACCACGTCTGACAAGCCTGAGAACGCCGCCGGTACCGCTGAGACGGCCGAGACCGCCGAGGTCACCGGCATCGCCGCCCAGGACTGGGCCCAAGCCTCGGCCGATCCGCAGTACCGCGCCGCCGTCGTGGATCTGCTCGGAGCGCTGGCGTACGGGGAGCTCGCGGCGTTCGAACGGCTCGCGGAGGACGCGAAGCTGGCGCCGACGCTCGTCGACAAGGCGGAGCTGGCGAAGATGGCCGCCGCCGAGTTCCACCACTTCGAGAGGCTGCGGGACCGGCTCACGGAGATCGGCGAGGAGCCGACGCGCGCCATGGAGCCGTTCGTGGACGCGCTCGACGGCTTCCACAAGCAGACGGCGCCGTCGGACTGGCTGGAGGGCCTGGTCAAGGCGTACGTCGGCGACTCGATCGCCAGTGACTTCTATCGGGAGGTCGCGGCGCACCTCGACGCGGACACACGCGGGCTGGTGCTCGCCGTCCTCGACGACACCGGGCACGCCGAGTTCGCGGTGGAGAAGGTGCGGGCCGCGATCGACGAGGACCCGCGGGTCGGCGGGCGGCTCGCGCTGTGGGCGCGGCGGCTGATGGGTGAGGCGCTGTCGCAGTCGCAGCGGGTCGTGGCCGACCGGGACGCGCTGTCCACGATGCTCGTGGGCGGCGTGGCCGACGGGTTCGACCTGGCCGAGGTGGGGCGGATGTTCTCCCGGATCACCGAGGCGCACACGAAGCGGATGGCGGCGCTCGGCCTGGCCGCGTGAGCCACTGGTTGCTTTGGGCGCCCGGCCGCCGTGAGCCGCTGACTCCGTGACTGGCTAGTCGCCGTCGGACGCGGCGCCCGGCGTGTCCGTGGGTGGCCGCGGGGCATGCGCGGTCGGTCGCGCCCGCTCGGTGGCGCCGCGGATGTCGCTGCGGTCGCTGCGGCTCCGCGTCTCTTCGGAGGGCTCGCCGTTGCGCGGGCTACGCGGTGGCCGAGCTGCGTCGAAAACGCTCCGTCGGCCGCAGCAGGAGCGACAACGATGCCGCGGCGACGATCGCCCCGCCGCTCAGGAGCACCAGGAAGTTCGTGGAGCCCAGGGCGGTGTGGGTGAGGAACGCGCCGAAGAGGGCGCCCGCCACGCCGGTCGGCAGGACGAGCGTGCGGGGCGGCAGACGGTGCGACAGGCGGGCGACGGCGGCCCAGGCGAGGGCGAGTCCGACGAGTGCGGATCCGAGCGCTTCCAAGAACATGATCGGGTTCCCTCCCACACGGCCTGGCCTGGGCAAATCGGTCGTAGCCGGTCCTACCCGCGAGTCACGGAACGCAATCCTCCTCTGTGGACGAGTTGTGGCTCCGATGTGCGCTTCGGGGGGTGGAGGAGCCGGAGACGCGCGCGCCGTGCGGACGGGCATGAGCCGGGAGAAGGGCGCGTGCGGACGGGCTGGGGCGCATGGGAACGCGCTGGGGTGCAGAGGGACGCATGCGGAGGGGCCCGGTGGTTTCACACCACCGGGCCCCTCCGTATGCCTCGTGCGCCTCTCGGCTACAGCGCGCTGAAACCGACCTTGCGGACGGTCGGCTCGCCGATGTCGATGTAGGCGAGACGGTCGGCAGGGATCAGCACCTTGCGACCGTGCTCGTCCGTGAGGCTCAGCAGCGCCGACTTGCCGGCCAGCGCCTCGGACACGGCACGCTCGACCTCCTCGGCACTCTGACCGCTCTCCAGAACGATCTCGCGGGGCGCGTGCTGCACGCCGATCTTGACCTCCACGGCTATGTCCCTCCGACGGTCAGTGAAGTGCGCGGGCGTCCGCGCCGTACCCAGCACACATTAGCCCGGTGAGGGGACGTCCACCCTCCGCTCGGCAACGCCAGGAGCGAACAGGGTGCGGGAACAAAACCCCGGACCAGGGGTGTGCCGAGCACCGGTCCGGGGCCGCGGGGCGACGGTCAGTGGTGCTCGATGCCGTGCAGCGGGAAGCCGGCGATGCCGCGCCACGCCAGCGACGCCAGCAGCTGGACCGCCTGCTCGCGCGGGACGCTGCGGTCGCTGTGCAGCCAGGACCGCGCCACGACCTGGGCGAGCCCGCCCAGACCCGAGGCGAGGAGCATCGACTCCGCGCGCGACAGACCGGTGTCCTCGGCGATGACGTCGCAGATGGCCTCCGCGCACTCGTTCGTGACCTTGTCGACGCGCTCGCGCACGGCGGGCTCGTTCGTCAGGTCCGACTCGAAGACCAGCCGGAAGGCGCCGCCCTCGTCCTCGACGTACGCGAAGTACGCGTCCATCGTGGCCCGTACGCGCTGCTTGTTGTCGGTCGTCGACGCGAGCGCGCCGCGCACGGCCTGGATGAGGGACTCGCAGTGCTGGTCCAGCAGGGCCAGGTAGAGGTCGAGCTTGCCCGGGAAGTGCTGGTAGAGGACCGGCTTGCTGACACCGGCGCGCTCGGCGATGTCGTCCATCGCGGCCGCGTGATAGCCCTGGGCCACGAAGACTTCCTGGGCGGCGCCCAGCAGCTGGTTCCGTCGGGCTCGGCGCGGAAGGCGTGTGCCCCGCGGGCGTGCCGCCTCTGTCTGCTCGATGGCTGTCACGCCGCCTCCCAAATCGTCCATGTGCGGTGTGCGCCGCGCCGCCATCGTACTTTTCGGTAACCCTGGCGCGCGCGGTGCGAGCGCAGAATTTCACGGACCGGACGCCTGGGAAAGTGCCGCGGACCACGTCAAACGCGGGCAGGGCGGACAGAAGGAAGCCCTTTCCCGTCACCGATCGTCGTCTTTCGCGTCACCGGCGGTCGTCCTCGGGGTCGGGGCGCCTGCGGGCACGCGGGCGTGGTCGGATCGCCGGCGGTCCCCGGGCGAGGGGTCCGCTCTAGCGGTAGTCGTCCTCGTCGAGGTCGACCACCCGGGCCTGTTCGGCGAGGTCGGCCGGGTTGGCGACGCCAGGATCGACGTCGGTCAACGGGTCGTCCCGGTCCGGGGTGACGTACGTGTGCTGCTCGGCGGCATCGGCCTCGGGGGCCTCGACGTCGTCGATCTCCACGGAATCGGCCTCCGTCTCCGTGAACGTCTCGGGATCGGTGGGGTCAACGGCCATCGTGGTTTCCCCTTCCTGCTCCTGCCTCGGTGCTGCCGGAACCCTTGTGAAGCGGCAGGGGCCACGTACGGGTGTGCCTTGTCGTCTACGAGCCTAGGAGACAGCCGAACGTGGCGCTATGCGGTCCGGTGGTGACGGGACGGTCTGTTCTACGAGTTCTTCTACTTCTTCCACGAGTTGTTCTACGGGGCGGCCGGTGGCGGTGCGTCGGGTGACGTGGCCGCTCGCCGTCGCGGGAGTCGCTTCGGGTTCCGTCGTGGTCGCGGTGACCACGTCGTGGTCCGGTACCCCGCCGTGCGTGGCTCGATCTGTGACGGCGAACACATGAACCACTACGTGATCGTCTCGTAACATTGCCGCATGTCTTCGCCCGAGCTGCCGTCCCTGATGACCGCCACCGCGTCGCCGAAGGCGAGTTCCGTGCGCGTGGCGCCGGGGGAGCGGCTCAGGTCAGTGCGCCTGCCGGGGATCACTCTGGCGGTTCGGTCGAGAACCCCGGCCCGTGACGATCTGCCGCCCGCCCTGTACGTACACGGCCTGGGCGGCTCCTCGCAGAACTGGTCGGCGCTGATGCCGCTGCTCGACGGGTCGGTGGCCAGCGAGGCCGTCGACCTGCCCGGTTTCGGCGACTCGCCGCCGCCGGACGACGGCAACTACTCGGTGACGGCACACGCGCGTGCCGTCATCCGCTATCTGGACGCGTCCGGGCGCGGCCCGGTGCACCTCTTCGGCAACTCCCTCGGCGGCGCGGTCACCACCCGCGTCGCGGCCCTGCGCCCCGACCTCGTCCGGACCCTGACGCTGGTGTCGCCGGCGCTGCCCGAACTGCGTGTGCAGCGCACCGCGGTGCCGACCGGGATGCTCGCGGTCCCGGGTGTCGCGGCGCTCTTCACCCGCTTCACCAAGGGCTGGACCGCCGAGCAGCGCGTCCGGGGAGTCATGGCGCTCTGCTACGGCGACCCCGGCCGCGTCACGGAGGAGGGCTTCCGCAACGCGGTGGAGGAGATGGAGCGGCGCCTGAGGCTGCCCTATATGTGGGACGCGATGACGAGGTCCGCCCGCGGCATCGTCGACGCGTACACCCTGGGCGGGCAGCACTCGCTGTGGCGCCAGGCCGAGCGGGTCCTCGCCCCGACGCTCCTCGTCTACGGCCGCCGCGACCAGCTCGTCGGGTACCGCATGGCCCAGCGCGCCGCCCGCGCCTTCCGCGACTCGCGCCTCGTCTCCCTGCCGGACGCCGGGCACGTCGCCATGATGGAGTACCCGGAGGCGGTCGCCGCGGCGTTCCGCGACCTGCTGGCCGATACGGCCCGGAGGGCGTCGGACGGTGTGGGAGGCTCTGAGGGACATGGCTCCGGGACGCGGCAATCGGTCGTACGGGGCTCGGCGACGTCGGCCCGGGACGGGGCGGACGCGGAGCGGGTGAACGGGGAGTCCGTGAACGGCAAGCCGGTGAAGGGCGAGGCCGACGATTCCGCCGGGGACGGGGCCGTCCCCG
>NZ_LIRK01000066.1 GCF_001419765.1 Streptomyces torulosus | reverse complement strand
CACCCAGCCGTACGACACCTGCCTGCCTCGCGGCGCACGCGTGCCGCACGCCACTCCGCGCCGGTCGTCAACCACCACGGCGGGCAAGGTCTTCGGGACGTGCCCGACGTCGGCGGTGGACATCTTCGGGGGAGCCCATGCCCGTGAACACCCCATGAGGCGGACGCCCGGCGCGGAGTGGCGTGCGGCACGCGTGCGCCGCGAGGCAGGCAGGTGTCGTACGGCTGGGTGCGGTCGTCCTGGCCGACCGTGTCGTACGGAATGACACGGCCGGTCGAGGCGTGCCGGCGTACGGCTCGGCGGCGTCGTCGTACGGCGTGGGAACGGGCACGGCGGGATCACGTGCTGGTCTTCCACGTGCTCTTCGGTCACATGCTCTTTGATCACATGCTGTTCGGTCACGCGCGCCGTCGGCGCGGGTGTCTGCGCACAGGCCTCAGCTGCCGTGTCCGGTGACGTTCTGTCGGCCCGCGGCTGCGTCCCCCTCACCGGTGGACGCCCGTGCTGGTCGCCAACTCCCCCATCCTGCCAGTATGCAACCGGACGGCCACGCGGCCCAGACCGCGCACGCGCTACACCGCCACGAGCGGTGCGCCCTCTCGCCATTTGAGGATCTTGTCGAAGCTCACGACGGCGCCGCCGCGGCCGGGTTTGTTGCCGATGTGGACGTGGTCGGCGAGTTCGCGGATCAGGCAGAGACCGCGGCCGTTCTCGTCGTCGGCGTGGGCCTGGCGGGGCGGCTGGCGGTGCGGGAAGCCGGGGCCCGAGTCGGCGACCTCGATACGGCACTTCTCGCCGTCGAGGTACGCGGTGACCCGGTACGCCTCGGACGTGCTGCCCGACGGGACGGCGCCACCGTGCTCCACGGCGTTGGCGCAGGCTTCGCTGAGGGCGACGGAGAGGTCGTACGAGACGTCCGGGTCGACGCCCGCCGTCTCCATCGTGCCGAGCAGCAGCCGCCGGGCGAGCGGCACGCTCGCAGCATCACGCCGCAAATGGAGTGACCACCAGATGCTCATGCTCCAGCCTCCCGGCCGCGGCTCGACATACCGTTACGTATTGCCACCGAGACGGGCGCGCAATCGCCCGGAACCGGTCCCGCCGCCCATACGGCGGATGCGGCCTCGTCACATTCGGTGTATGCGGACGAAACCCTTCCGAATCCCCCACCACTTCCACACCTCGGGACCCAGGAATTCGGCCCGCGGGGGCTGGGATGCCGGGATGCCGTGTCGCCGGGATGCCGTGATGCGGAGCTGGCCAGGTGCAGGGTCGCGGGAATGCAGGGGGGAGGGGGGCAGGAACATGAGGAACGGGGCGAAATGCGCGGCAAGGGCATTTGTGTCACTTGGTGCGCGACGACCCCGGGCCGGGGGCTCATACCCTCCCTCCGGTGCCGTACCGCCGTATGAACACCGGTCCCTCCCGCCCCGTACCTCAGCGTGGGAACCCGGCGCTCCCCCGACCGGACCTCGATGGGATGATGACCCCGCCATGAAAGCCCGCACACGCACCGGAGGTGATCTCCGGGTTCTACGGGCCGCGGTGTTCGCCGCGGTCTGCGTCGTGCTGGCCGGCGCGGGCCACGCGCTCGCCTCGTGCGCGGCCATTCCGCTGTGGAGCCTCGGTGTCGGATTCGTCGGTGTCTTCGCCGTCGCCGCCGCCCTGGCCGGCAGGGAACGCTCACTGCCGGGGATCGCGGCCCTGCTCGCCGTGGGCCAGACCGTGCTGCACACCCTCTTCGGGCTCGGCCAGCACGGCGCGGGGACCACGTCGAAGGCCACCGCCGCCATGGACGCGGCCCTCGTCGAGCGCGCCGCACGATTCGTCTGCGGGGCCACCGCGGCGGCCATGAGCCCCGCCGAGGCCCGACGGATCCTCGTCGACGCGGGGCTGGGCGGTACGTACGCCACGCACCACCCCGCGGACGCCATGACGACCGCGCCGGACTCCTCGGCGGCCGTCCTGCCCTCACTGCCCATGCTGCTCGGCCACGTCCTCGCGGCCGTCGCCGCCGGGTGGTTGCTCCGCCACGGCGACCTCGCGCTGCTGCGCCTCGCCCGGCTGTCGGCCCACGAGCCGCTCGTACGGTCGCTGCGGGGGGCGCTCGCGCTGGCGCGGGCCCTGCGGTCCGGGCTCCCGTGCGCGCCGGACGCCGTATCGCGCGCCCCCCGCCCCACGTACGCGACGCCGCCGGCCCCGTGTACGACCGCGCTCCAGCACACGGTGATCCGACGCGGCCCTCCGACCGCCGCGCTCACCCTCGCCGCCTGACACGACGACGGCCCAGTCGCACTCACACTCCACGTACTGCCTGCACACGGCTCGGCAGCGCGGGGCTTCACCGCCTCGCGTCGCCTCGCCGCGCATCGCACGGGGGGGGGAGTCGGGGACGTCGGCGTGCGGCGCACGCGCGCGTGCGGTCGCGGTTGTGGGTGCAGGCGTGGGTGTGGGTGCGGTGCGAGCGTGGCTCGATCCGAGCTCCTCTCGCCTCCCCTCAACTGGTCATGACACGCGTTCCCCTTCCGTCCTTCCCTCTACTCACTCACCGTGGAGTGTCACCAGTCATGAAGGCTTCTCGTATCGCCGCCGTCGGCGCCCTTGCCGGTTCCGCCGTCCTCGTCCTGTCCGGTCCCGCGTTCGCGCACGTCAGCGTCGCGGCGGAGGGCATGGCGGCGAAGGGCGGGTACGCGACCGTCAACTTCAAGGTCCCGAACGAGCGCGACAACGCCTCCACCACCAAGGTCGAGGTGAACTTCCCGACCGACCACCCGCTCGCCTCGGCCCAGCCGGAGGCCGTCCCGGGCTGGAAGATCAAGGTCACCCGCGCCAAGCTCGACAAGCCGATCGAACTGCACGGCGAGCAGATCGACGAGGCCGTGTCCAAGGTCACCTGGACCGCCACCGGCAAGGGCATCGAGCCGGGCTACTTCCAGAAGTTCCCGCTCTCCCTGGGCCAGCTCCCCGAGGACACCGACGAACTGGTCTTCAAGGCGCTGCAGACGTACTCCAACAAGGAGGTCGTCCGCTGGATCGAGGTCCCGCAGAAGGGGCAGGAGGAGCCCGAGCACCCGGCGCCGGTGCTCGCGCTGTCCGCCGCGTCCGGCGACCACCACGGCTCGTCCACCGCCGCCTCGGACGAGTCGGAGGACGCGAAGGACGCCGAGGCCGCCTCGAAGGAGACCGCCGCCGAGCCCGCCGACAGCAGTGACACCACGGCCCGCGTGCTCGCCATCGTCGGCATCGTCGTCGGCGCCGCGGGCGTGGCGTACGGCGTCCTCGCCGGCCGTCGGCGCACCGAGGCCTGAGGCCCGGACTCCCGACTCCCTTCCCCTCCCCCTCCCCGGCGCGCACGCGGTCGTCGTACGGCGTGTGTGTCCGCCGTCGCGGCGCACGCCCGGTGCGCGCCGGGGCTCGAACCACCTGGGACATTTCCATATGCACACGAACACGAAGATGACGAAGAACACGAAGAGCACGAGGAAGACGTACGCGGTGGGTGCCCTGCTCGTCGCGGCCGTCCTCGGACTCTCCGCCTGCGGCAGCGAGGACGCGTCCACGACGGCCGTCGCCGAGGTCTCCGAGACCGGGCCGACCAAGGCGTCCACGGTTCTCGACCGGCCGTTCGTCAAGCCGGACCTGGTGCTCACCGACACCGAGGGCAAGTCGTACGACCTCCGCGAGGAGACCAAGGGCAAGCCGACGCTGATCTACTTCGGCTACACCAACTGCCCCGACGTGTGCCCGCTGACCATGAACAACATCGCGGTCGCGAAGAAGGAGGTCTCGAAGAAGCTGCCGAAGTCGGAGCTGGCGAACCTCCGGATCGTCTTCGTCACCACCGACCCGGAGCGGGACACCCCCGCCGAGCTCGGCAAGTGGCTCAAGGGCATCGACCCCGAGATCGTCGGCCTGACCGGCGACTTCGACAAGATCCAGGCCGGCGCGCTCAAGCTCGGCATCTCCATCGCCCCGCCGACCAAGGACAAGAACGGCAAGACCGTCTCGGAGCACGGCACCCAGGTCATCGCGTTCTCACCGAAGACCGACGCCGGCTATGTGCTGTACGACAAGAGCGCGACCGTGCAGGACTACGAGAAGGACCTGCCGAAGCTGCTCAAGGGCGCGAAGCCGTGAGGGTGCGTGCGGCGGGAGTCGCTGTGCTCCTGGCCGGTGGAATCGTGGCCGGTGGGCTCGCGTTGACCGGGTGCGGCTCGCCGGGCTCCTCCGTCTCCTCCGCGGCCGAGCTGTCCGTGAAGGCGGCGTACATGCCGCAGCCGGTCACCGACTCCATGGCGGCCGGATACCTCGTCATCGAGAACAAGGGCGGCGCGGCGGACGAGCTCACCTCCGTGACCAGCGACCTCGCTCAGGACGTCACCGTCCACGAGACGGCCGGGCAGGCGATGAAGCAGGTCTCGGCGCTGAAGGTCCCCGCCGGTGGTGAACTCGTCCTCCGGAGCGGCGGAAACCACCTGATGTTCGAGAACCTGAAGCGCAAGCCTAAGGAAGGCGAGACGGTGTCCCTGCGGTTGAACTTCACCAAGTCCAAGGCCATCACGGTCGAGATGCCCGTGAAGTCGGCGACGTACCAGCCGACGACCGGTCACTGAGGGAGGGAACCCCGTTGAGGCCCTTGAACGGGTTGCGGCCGTCGCGCCGGCCGAGACCGTCCAGTGAGGTACGGCGGTCCAGGGCGGCGAGGCGGTCGGAGGGCGTGCGGCGGTCCAGCGCGGCCTGGCGGTCGCGGGGCGTGCGGCAGTCCGGTGTCGCGAGGCGGTCGGCCGGTGGTGCTTCGCCGTCGTCGAACCGGCTGAGGACGTTGCTTCTGCTGCTGCTCGCCACGGTCGCGGCGGTGCTCGCCGGTGCCGTGCCGGTCTCCGCGCACGCCGCGCTCACCGGCAGCGACCCGCAGCAGGGGTCGGTGGTCCAGGAGGCGCCGTCCCAGATCTCGCTCACCTTCTCCGAGAAGGTCGCGACGTCCGACGGCTCGGTGCGCGTGTACGACCCCAAGGGCAAGCAGGTCGACACCGGTGACGTCGCCGACCTGGGCGGCAACAGCTACGGGGTGAAGCTGCGCCCCGGACAGCCCGACGGCACCTTCACCGTCACCTACCAGGTGGTCTCGGCGGACAGCCACCCCGTCTCCGGCGCCTTCACCTTCTCCGTGGGGGCACCCTCGAAGACGACGGTCCCCGTGCCGGGCCAGGAGGCCGGTGGCGGGGTGGTCGGCGGGCTCTACGGGTTCGCCCGCTATCTGTCGTACGCCGGTTTCATCCTGCTGGTCGGCGGCGCCGCGTTCGTCCTGGCCTGCTGGCAGCGCGGCGCCGGGGTACGACCCGTGCAGCGGCTCGTGGTCTCCGGGTGGCTCACGCTCGCTGTGGCCACCCTCGCCATGCTGCTCCTGCGCGGCTCGTACACCGGCTCCGGCAAGCTCGGCGACGTCTTCGACCTGGACCTGCTCAGCGATGTCCTCCAGACGAAGACGGGCGCCGCCCTCATCTCCCGTCTGCTGCTGCTCGCCGCGGCGGCCCTCTTCATCGCGGTCCTCTTCGGCGCGTACGCCCGGCGGGACGAGGAGGAGGACGACGACGAGGGCGTCGAGGAGAGCGAGGGAGAAGAAGGGGGCGAGGAAGGTGTCGAAGAGGGTGCCCGGGAGGCGGACGGCACGGAAACAGGCGGTACGGAGACGGACCGCACGGAGGGGGCGGGTGCCGACGACGACGGCGAGCCCTCCGACGCCGACGACGACGGCTCCTACCAGCGCGACCTCACCTTCGGCCTGGCCATCGGTGGTGGCGTCGTCGCCGCCGGGCTCGCCGCGAGCTGGGCGATGGCCGAGCACGCCTCGACCGGTCTCCAGGCGGGCCTTGCGATGCCACTCGACATCCTGCACCTGCTGGCGGTCGCCGCCTGGCTGGGCGGTCTGGCGACCCTGCTCGTCGCGCTGTTCCGGGCGCCCGCCGACGCGCAGATCGAGACCGCGGCCGTACGCCGGTTCTCGCGGGTCGCGTTCGGCAGCGTACTGGTGCTGACGGCCACCGGGATCTACCAGTCCTGGCGGCAGGTCGGCACCTGGTCCGCGCTGACCGGCACGTCGTACGGGCAGTTGCTGCTCGTGAAGATCGGCCTGGTCGCCGTGCTGGTCGGCATCGCGTGGATCTCCCGCCGGTGGACCACCCAGCTGGTGGAGACACCGGCGGCGACGGAGGAGGACCGGGAGAAGGCCACGGGCGATGGCGCCGACGATGGCGCAGGCGCGGGTGCCGCTGACGATGGCGCGGGTGCCGCCGACGATGGCGCGGGCGCAAGCGCGGGCGCCGTCGCCGATGACGGTCGCGACGACCCCGAGCGGACCGCCCAGCTCGCCCGGCAGCGGGTCGCGATGGCCACCGCGCGCGAGAAGCGACTGCGGGACGCCGATCCGGGTCGGCGGGGCCTGCGCCGGTCGGTGCTCGCGGAGGCGGGAGTCGCCGTCGTCCTCCTCGCCGTCACCACGGCCCTGACCTCCACCGAGCCCGGCCGCACCGTGGAGGAGGCCAAGGCGGCCAACGCGGCCGTCGCGCCGGACACCCAGTCGGGGGCGCTGGCGCTCGACATGTCGTTCGACACCGGGGGCACAAAGGGCAAGGGTGTCGTCCGGCTGGAGATCGACCCGGCGCGCGTCGGCGCCAACGAGATGCACGTCTACGTCCAGGGCCCCGACGGCAAGGCCCATGACATCCCCGAGGTGAAGGTCGCCTTCACCCTGGAGGCCAAGGACATCGGCCCCCTGCCCGTAGTGCCCGACCACATCGCCACCGGGCACTGGACGGCCGACGGTGTGCAGATCCCCATGGCGGGCGACTGGAACATCGAGGTCACCGTGCGCACGTCCGACATCGACCAGGTGACCGTGAGCAAGAACGCGAAGATCGGCTGAACCGCACCATGACCGACCAGTCCACCACCGTCCCGTCCGACGCCCCGTCCGAAGGCGTCCCCGCCAAGGGCACCTCCGCCAAGGGCGGGCCCTCCAAGGTTTCCGAGGGCGCCCTTTCCGAGGGAGCGATCTCGCGACGCCGTCTGCTCGGTACCGCCGGTGCCACCGGTCTCGCCCTGGGCGCGGCCGGGGGAGCCGTCGGATACGCGGCCGGGTCCTCGTTCGCGTCCGACGCGTCGTCCTCGTCCACCTCCGGGGACGAGATCGCCCCGCTCTCCTCCCTCGGGGCGGGAGAGGTGATGTTTCACGGGAAACATCAGCCGGGGATCACGACGCCGCTCCAGGCCCGCGGCCACCTCGTCGCGTTCGACCTGGCCGCCGGGGCGGGTCGCAAGGAGGCCACCGCGCTGCTGCGCCGCTGGTCGGAGACGGCCCGGCGGCTGATGGCGGGCGAGGCCGCGGCCCAGGACGACACGGGGGTGGCGCGCGACGCCGGGCCCTCCTCGTTGACGGTCACCTTCGGCTTCGGGCACAGCTTCTTCGCCCGGACGGGGCTGGAGAAGCAGCGCCCCGACTCGCTGGACCCGTTGCCGGACTTCTCCTCCGACCAGCTGGACAAGGCGCGCAGCAACGGCGATCTATGGGTGCAGATCGGAGCCGACGACGCCCTCGTCGCCTTCCACGCCCTGCGCACGATCCAGAAGGACGCGGGCGGCGCGGCTCGGGTGCGCTGGCAGATGAACGGCTTCAACCGTTCGCCGGGGGCCACGGCGCATCCCATGACGGCCCGCAATCTGATGGGGCAGATCGACGGCACGCGCAATCCCAAGCCGACCGAGCCCGACTTCGATGAGCGGATCTTCGTACCCGCGTCAGGGGCGTCCGGCGAGCCGGCGTGGATGGCGAACGGTTCGTACGCCGTCGTACGCCGTATCCGCATGCTCCTCGACGACTGGGAACAGCTGTCGCTGAAGGAGCAGGAGAACGTCATCGGGCGCCGGAAGTCGGACGGCGCCCCCCTGAGCGGGGGAGCGAAGGCGACGGAGACGACGGAGATGGACCTGGAGAAGACCGACTCCCGGGGCGATCTGCTCGTCCCGATCAACGCGCACGCCCGGATCAGCCGCCCCGACCAGAACGGTGGCGCGGCCATGCTGCGCCGGCCGTTCTCCTTCCACGACGGCTTCGACGCGAAGGGCGTCCCCGACGCGGGTCTCCTCTTCGTCTGCTGGCAGGCCGACCCGCTCCGCGGCTTCGTCACCGTCCAGCGCAAACTCGACCGCGGCGACGCCCTCTCCAAGTTCATCCGCCACGAGTCCAGCGGCCTCTTCGCGGTGCCGGGCGGCGCGGCGAAGGGCGAGTACGTGGGCCAGCGGCTGCTGGAGGGGTAGCGGGTGCGGCGCCGGGGTGCGGGGCTGAGGTGCTGCCGAGGTCCGGTGCGGGGCCCGCGTGGGGGCGCTGCGGGTCGGCGTCGCCCGCGGGGGTGGTGTGGACGATAGTCGTGCGCCGTCCCCGTGTAGGCCCATTAGGGTGAGGTCATGCCAGCCAGCTACGTGTACCTCGGCCCCGAGGGCACCTTCACCGAGGTCGCCCTGCGCACGCTGCCGGAGTCCGCGACCCGCGAGCTCGTCCCGATGGTGTCCGTCCCCGCCGCCCTCGACGCCGTCCGTACCGGCGAGGCCGAGGCCGCCTTCGTCCCGATCGAGAACTCCGTCGAGGGCGGTATCACCACCACCCTCGACGAGCTGGTCGCCGGCGCCCCGCTGATGATCTACCGCGAGGTGCTCCTCTCGATCACCTTCGCGCTGCTGGTCCGCCCGGGCACGAAGCTCTCCGAGATCAAGACGGTCACCGCGCACCCGGCCGCCCAGCCGCAGGTCCGCAACTGGATGAAGGCCAACCTGCCCCCCGACGTCGTCTGGGAGTCCGCCGCCTCGAACGCCGACGGCGCCCGGCTCGTCCAGGAGGGCCGCTACGACGCCGCCTTCGCCGGCGAGTTCGCGGCCTCGCGGTACGGCCTGGAGGCCCTGGAGACGGAGATCCACGACGCGGAGAACGCGCAGACCCGGTTCGTCCTGGTCGGCCGCCCCGCCCGGCCCGCCGCCCCGACCGGCGCCGACAAGACCTCCGTCGTCATCTGGCAGCGTGACGACCACCCCGGTGGTCTGCGCGATCTGCTCGGCGAGTTCGCCGTCCGCGGCGTCAACCTCATGCTGCTCCAGTCCCGCCCGACCGGTGAGGGCATCGGCAACTACTGCTTCGCCATCGACGCCGAGGGCCATATCTCCGACCGCCGGGTGGCCGAGGCGCTGATGGGCCTCAAGCGGGTCTGCCTCCAGGTGCGCTTCCTCGGCTCGTACCCGCGTGCGGACGCCGCCGTGGCGGAGATGCGGCCCACGCTGCCGGGGACCTCGGACGCCGAGTTCGTGACCGCCGCCGACTGGGTGGCGCGCTGCCAGGACGGTCGGTTCTAGGCCACACGGCCGGTCCTACCTGCCTATTTTCTTTGTCCACAGAAGTTATCCACAGGCAGGCTTCTCGATCTGGGGATAAGTCGACAGCGCAGTGCCATGCAGTCGACAAATCCCCTTACAAAGCCTTGCTCTGTCCACACCCTCGTAGATCACCCTTCGTCCACGCGTTTCCCCGAGTCAATCCTTTAGAGCGACCCAATCCCACATGAATCCACTCGAACGTGGGCGTGAGGGTGGTTTGAACCGGGCATCCTGGAGCCGAGACTCGCCTTTCGAAACGATCTTCCCGACAGTCCACAGATCTTTCGCACAGCCTGTGGATAACTTTTCTGCACTGTGGATCCTGTGGACGATCGGGCCTCAAGTCCCGTACACCACAAGGGATTCGAGTCAACCGAAGGCCATCTTCCCGCCTCCTTTCAGGGAATCGACCCACAATTCGTTGACGCCCACCAACCTCATGAACCCGGTGGACATTTCACGCAAATCGCTACTGCGGCGGCGTACCGCAATTCCGAGTCGTGGGGCGGAAGCACTCCCCGGTAGCCTTGAGGGGTGATTGACCTTCGCCTGCTCCGTGAGGACCCCGACCGTGTGCGCGCGTCCCAGCGTGCCCGTGGAGAGGACGTCGCGCTCGTCGACGCTCTCCTGTCTGCCGACGAGCGGCGCAGGTCCTCCGGCGTCCGCTTCGACGAGCTCCGCGCCGAACAGAAGTCGCTCGGCAAGCTGATCCCCAAGGCCACCGCCGACGAGAAGGCCGAGCTGCTGAAGCGCGCGGAGCAGCTCAAGGCCGACGTCAAGGCCGCCGACGCCGAACGCGACACGGCCGACACCGAGACCCAGGAACTCCTCCTCCAGCTCGGCAACCTCGTCCACCCCGACGTCCCCGTCGGCGGCGAGGAGGACTTCGTCACGCTGGAGACGCACGGCGAGATCCGCGACTTCACGGCCGAGGGCTTCGAGCCCAAGGACCACCTGGAGCTGGGCACGCTCCTCGGCGCCATCGACACCGAGCGCGGCGCCAAGGTCTCGGGCTCGCGCTTCTACTTCCTGACGGGCGTCGGCGCCCTCCTGGAGCTCGCCCTCGTCAACGCGGCGATGGCACAGGCCACTGCGGGCGGCTTCACCCCGATGCTGACCCCGGCGCTGGTCCGCCCGCAGTCGATGGCCGGCACCGGCTTCCTCGGCCAGGCCGCGCAGGACGTCTACCACCTGGACAAGGACGACCTCTACCTGGTCGGCACCTCCGAGGTGGCGCTCGCCGCGTACCACATGGACGAGATCATCGACGCCGACCGCCTCCCGCTGCGCTACGCCGGCTTCTCGCCGTGCTTCCGCCGCGAGGCCGGTTCGCACGGCAAGGACACCCGCGGCATCTTCCGCGTCCACCAGTTCGACAAGGTGGAGATGTTCTCGTACGTCACCCCGGAGGACTCCCAGGCCGAGCACCAGCGCCTGCTGGAGTGGGAGAAGCAGTGGCTGACGTCGCTGGAACTGCCGTTCCGCGTCATCGACGTCGCCTCCGCCGACCTCGGTTCCTCGGCCTCGCGCAAGTTCGACTGCGAGGCGTGGATCCCCACCCAGGGCAAGTACCGCGAGCTGACCTCGACGTCGGACTGCACCGAGTTCCAGTCCCGCCGGCTGTCGATCCGCGTCCGTGACGGCAAGCAGGTCCGCCCGCTGGCCACGCTCAACGGCACGCTCTGCGCCGTCCCGCGCACGATCGTCGCGATCCTGGAGAACCACCAGCAGGCCGACGGCTCCGTCCGTGTCCCCGAGGTCCTGCGCCCGTACCTGGGCGGCCGCGAGGTCCTGGAGCCGGTCACCAAGTGAGCGACGCGGCTGCCACCGGGGAAGCGCCCGCAGGGGCTGTCTCCGCGCCCTCGGGCTTCCCTTACAAGCTGATCGCGACCGACCTCGACGGAACGCTCCTGCGCTCCGACGACTCGGTCTCGGAGCGCACCCGTGAGGCGCTCGCCGCGGCCACCGCGGCGGGCGCCGCCCACATCGTCGTCACCGGCCGGGCCGTCCCCTCGACCCGCCACATCCTCGACGACCTCGGCTACCGCGGCCTGGCCGTATGCGGCCAGGGCGCCCAGGTGTACGACGCCGGGGAGCACCGCCTCCTCACGGCGGTCACCCTGGACCGGAAGCTCGCCGCGGTGGCCCTCGCCAAGATCGAGGCGGAGGTCGGCCCGCTGTACCTGGCCGCCAGCCGCGCGGGCCTGGACGGCGAGCTGCTGGAGGGCCCGGGCTACGCCTTCCGCAGCTCCCTGCCCACGGTCCCGTTCACGGAGGTGTCCGACCTCTGGTCGGCGCCGCTCAACAAGATCTACCTACAGCACCCCACCTTGACCACCGACGAACTCACCGAAGCCGCCCAGCGGGCGGCCGGCGGCTTCGTCACGGTGGCCATGGCCGGCGAGGGCATCGTCGAACTCCTCCCCCTCGGCCTCACCAAGGCCACCGGGCTCTCCCTCGCCGCGCGCCGCCTCGGGGCCAAGGCCGCCGACACGATCGCCTTCGGCGACATGCCGAATGACATCCCCCTGCTCACCTGGGCCGCCCACGGCGTCGCCATGGCCAACGCCCACCCCACGCTCAAGACCATCGCCGACGAGGTGACCTCCTCCAACGAGGCCGACGGCATCGCCGAGGTCCTGGAACGCCTCCTGCCCACCTGAGCCTGCTCACGACGCGAGGACCGGCCGCCGTCGAGTCACGCCGACCTCGGGGTCGAGGACTTCGAGGTGGTCGGGCTTCGGGCCGGTGAGTCTGAGGTCTACGGGTCGGGGGCGATGGCCCGGGGTCGGCGGGGCCGGGGTCTGCGGGTTGCCGAGCGATGGCCGAGGGCGGGCGGATCTGAGGTCTGTGGGACCGAGGTCAGTAGGTCTGGGTCTGGGGCTGAGGCTCGGTCTGGGGCTCGGTGGGGCTGAGGCTTCGGAGGCGATAGCCAGGGTCTGGGGCCTGTGGGTCCGGAGCCTGCCGGTTGCGGAGCGATGGCCTGGGGTCGACGGATCCGCTGTCTGTGGGTTGGGGATCGACGGCCCTTGGGGCGGTCGTGAGCGGGCGTCGTCCCGGCTGAGCCGTCGCTTGGGGTCGGCCTCCTCGCCGGACAGCGCGGTCTGGATCAGCTGGTGGGCGCGGCCCCGGCGCGGGTCGGTGGCTCGGCACCGACACCGAGGGCCCTCACACGCGCCCCCAACCCCAGCACTCGGCCAAGTCACAGCGACAGCGACCCGGCGGAGGATGCACGATTCGAACGTGCGCGGGCAGAACCCGACCACGGCTTAGCAAGCCGGTGCCTTACCACTCGGCCAATCCTCCGGGTGGGCGGCCCACGCGAAGCGATTCGCGTGCTCGAAGCGGCCGCCCCGGGCAGTTCCCTTGCGGCGCGAACTCGACGGAGGGGTAACTACTCCGGACTCCGCCGCGGACTGCCCTGTCGGGAACTCGACGTACTGCGCCTGATGAACAGCATCGCCGGGCTCCTCTCCCAGAAGGTGGGGCCGCCTCGATCCGGCGGCCTGAACACCAACCACTCTGCCTGGCGCCCGAGTTGTCCGCCACCGAATATCGACCGCGCCCGTCCCGTCGTGGAGAACGGTCAGCGGCGACGCCACTTGCGCCGGCGCGCCTTGCTGAAGAACCACCCGGCAGGCGGTTCGTCCGACCGCCACGGCTGGGGATCGGGCGCCTGCTCCCGCCAACGCGCCGCGAGCATCCGAGCCCTCGCCGACGGCTCGGCGGTCTCCGCGGACCGTATGAAGTCCTCATCCAGAACGAGGTCGTCCCAGCCCGCCGACTCGTCGCGGCTGGGGACCCCGGCCCCTGACGCCGCCTCGGAACCGCCCCCGGACGCCATGTCCTGCCCCTCGCCCCCGTCGGGTGTGACCTCAGCTGCCATCCCCGTGCCCTCCCGCCTCCTGGCCGCCCTTCCTGGCCGTCTCCTACCGCTTCGCATCCCTTGCTCAGTGTGCCTGGACGTGTGTGAAGCCTCCGTCAAGCCCACGGGGAGGCCCGCCGAGGCGGCTGCGTGCCCGAAAGGGCGTCCACGGCCGCCTCCCCGGAGGGTTGCGTCACTCCTCGCCGGCCAGCTTCAGCGTCCGCAGCTTCTGTCCCGCGTACCAGGTGGCCCCGGCCGTGACGACCGTCAGCAGGATCACCGCCGTGGACAGTCCGACTTCGGAGGTCACGAGGTCTCCGTCGGTGACCTTCTGGGCCACGGCGAGGGACCACTGCTGGACGCTGAGCGTGCGCGCTCCCTGCACCAGCGACCCGAACAGGGCCTCCCAGACGAGCGCGTAGACCAGCCCGAAGACGACCGCGTGCCGGGTCACCGTGCCCAGGAGCAGGAACATCGCCGCGTACGCGATGGAGGCGACCAGCGCCGCCACCGTGTAGGCGACCGCGATCTGCTGCCCGTTGCCATTCAGGATCAGGCCCGCGACGAACGTCGGTATCGCCGAGAAGGCCATGGTCACGGCGATCGCCACGATCAGCTTCGTGAAGATGATCGTCGACCTCTTCACCGGCTTCGCCAGCAGGTACACCACCGAACCGTCGTCGATCTCAGGCCCGATCGCGCCCGTCCCCGCGATGACACCGATGATCGGCACCATGGTGGCGAGGGCGAACCCACCGAGCAGGTCGGCCGCGACCTGGTCGTCGGCTCCGCTCAGACCGCGTACGGCCGCGGAGATCACGAGCAGCAGCACCGGCAGCGCGGCGAGAATGAGAGCCCGACGGCGGCCGAGCAGGGCCCGGTAGGTGAGCCGGGCGACTGTGGGGTCGTACATCTTTGGCCTCCTACGCCGCGACCAGATACGAGAACACGGACTCGAGGGACTCGTCCGACGGCGAGACCGTGAGCAGACGGATGCCCTGGTCCCGGGCGACCCTCGGCAACAGAGCGGTGAACCGCCCGAAGTCGACGGCCTGGATGCGCAGCGCGCCCTCGGTCAGGTCCACTTCGATGCCGGCGGTCGACGGGTCGGCGATCAGCGCGGCGGCCAGTGCCCGGTCGTCACTGGAACGCACCAGATAGACGTGCGGCCGGTCCGTCATCAGACGCCGGATGCGCCGGAAGTCGCCGCTCGCCGCGTGCCGCCCGGCGACTATCACCTCGATGTGGGAGGCCAACTGCTCCACCTCTTCGAGGATGTGTGAGGAGAACAGCACCGATCGGCCCTCGTCGCCCATGCGCCGCAGCAGATCCATGAGCTGCATGCGCTGGCGCGGGTCCATACCGTTGAACGGCTCGTCGAGCAGCAGCAGGGACGGGTCGTGGACCAGGGCGGACGCCATCTTCACGCGCTGCCGCATGCCCTTGGAGTACGTCGAGATCTTGCGGTCCTGCGCGTACTCCATCTCCACCGTGGCGAGTGCCCGTTGGGCCGCCGTCGCCCCCAGGCCCTGCAACTCGGCGTTGGCGACGACGAACTCGCGGCCCGTGAGGAAGTCGTACATCGCCTCCCGCTCGGGGACGATGCCGATGTCCTTGTAGATCTTCTCGTTGCGCCAGACCGGCCGGCCGTCGAGAGTGACCGTGCCCGTGGAGGGGGCGAGGAAGCCGCCCATCATATTGATGAGGGTGGACTTCCCGGCGCCGTTCGGGCCGAGGAGGCCGGTGACGCCGGGGCCGATGGTCATCGTGATGTCGTTGACCGCCACCACGTTGCCGAACCAGCGTGAGACGTGGTCGATGTTGAGCGTGGTCACAGCCCGGCCTTTCGGTAGCGGCGCATCAGCAGACCGTAGGAGCCCGCGATGAGACCCAGGACGACGAGGAGGTAGACGACCCCCTGTCCGCCGGACGGCCCGTGCCCGCCGGGGAAGGCGGAGGTGGCGCCCAGGAAGGCGGTCTGCACGCCGTCTATCAGCGTGATCGGCGAGAAGAGGCCGAGCCAGGGGATCACGCCACTGCTGGACTGCGCGTCGGCGATCGCCTGGACGACGGACACGGCTCCGTAGGAGATGGTGAAGACCGCGATGACGGCAGCGATGCCGAACCCTCGGCGAGGCGTGACCGCGGAGATCACCAGACCGATGCCGGCGAAGAGGAGTGACAGCAGCGCCACGGACACCAGTCCTTGTGCGAAGCCCTTGGTCTGGTCGGTGAAGTCCAGCTTGGCCAGCAGGGCTCCCACGTAGAGCACGACGAGGGGGACGGCGGTGATGATGAAGAGCGCCGAGGTCAGCGCGGCGTACTTGGAGCGCACGTAGTCCGAGGTCTCGATCGGGCGCGAGAAGTACAGCGGCACCGTCTTGAAGCGCAGATCGAGGGAGACCGACTGGGGCGCCTGGGAGGCGACGTACAGCCCGATGACGGCCTGCATGATGATCGCGTAGTCGGTGTACTTGATGGGCAGGTCGTTGGCCTTGGTAGCGACCGCGACCGCCACCATGATGGCCGCCGGCACGCACATCACTGCGAAGAGCATCATCGGCAGCACCTTGGACTTGGCCGAACGGCCGAGCCCGTACGCACCGCGCAGGGACTGCGAGTACAGCGAGCGGCGGGCGTAGGCGCGGCCCAGACGGGGTCCGTCGTAGCTGCGGTAGCCGATGTTGTGGATTCGGCTCTGTTCGCCGGTGCGTGTGGGCTGTGCACCGGCTCGGGCCGGGGCCTGGGCCCGGGTCTGCTCAACCGCCATGGCCGACCGCCTCCTTCCAGGCATCCTGCGTGCGCTCGGAAATCGCCTGCTCGTCGCTGTCCTGGAACACCTCGGCGATGTGGTGCCTGCGCTGCTCCATGCGGACCAGGCCGAGGCCCAGATCGGCGACGACGTCACGGATCAGGTCGTAGGTCTCCTCGCCCTGCGCGGTGAGCAGGAGGATGTGCCCGGCGCCGGGGAGGCCACTGCCGTCGGAGACGGTCACACCGCGCGCTTGGAGCGCCTCGCGCAGCGCGCGGGTGCCGTCGGGGTGCTCGTCGGTGTCCGTGACCTCGATCGCGAGGGTGGCCGTGCTCTGGGTGAAGTCCCGCGTGGAGCTGGATCGCAGGAGCTTGCCGCCGTCGATCACCACGACGTGGTCGCAGGTGCGCTCCAGCTCGCCCAGCAGGTGCGATGTGACCAGGACCGAGATGCCGAAGTCGGTGTGGATGCGGCGGATGAGGCCGAGCATCTCGTCCCGCCCGACCGGGTCGAGGCCGTTCGTCGGCTCGTCCAGGAAGACCAGTTGCGGGTCGTGCACCAGGGCCTGGGCCAGCTTCACGCGCTGCTTCATGCCGGTCGAGTAGCCGCCCATCGGGCGGTACCGCTCCTCGTAGAGGCCGACATGGCGCAGGGTGTCAGCGGTCCGTTCGCGCGCGGCGGTCGGGGGGAGCCCCGACATTCGGGCCATGTGCACGACGAACTCGGTCGCCGACACGTCGGGCGGCAGGCAGTCGTGCTCCGGCATGTATCCGACGCGCTCGCGGATGGCGCCGCCCTTGCTGGCGACGTCCAGTCCGAGCACCTCGGCACGGCCTTCCGTGGCGGGGGACAGACCCAGGAGGATCTTGATCAGCGTGGACTTGCCGGCGCCATTGGCACCGACGAGTCCCGTCACACCGGGTCCGATGTCCACGGAGAGCCGGTCAAGAGCGGTCACCCTCGGGAACCGCTTGCTCAGGCTTTCGGTCGCGATCACAGTCACGATTTCGACATTAGGGCCGGGGAGCCTTCGTGGTCGTCACCCCGCAGAGCTGTCTCGACGTCACCCTCGAGTCGTACGGGCCCGTAGGGGGCATCAGCCGTCAGTCCCCCTAGGGGTCACCCTGAGGTCGAACAACCGGCAGGCCAGGGCCGGCGGGAGTGGTCGCCGCGATGGGAGAACGACTGGCTCCTCGATTTGGTGCCCGCCGGTTCTTCCACAGCCTCGGACACCCCCTATTGACGCAGCCGCCAATCACTGTCACATTCATCGATGTCACATTGCGAACACGGACCGTAGCCGACGGAGACAGGTGGGGCGGTGACATGAGCTCGGTGACAGGGGAACGCGCGGCGGACCTGCGGGGGTTCCGTGAGGTGCAGACCCTCGCGTACGAGTGTGCGGAAGCGGTCGCGGCCCAGTTGAAGCCGGGCGTGACCGAGCGCGAGGCGGCACGGATGCAGCGTCGCTGGCTGCGGGAGCGTGGGGTGCGGGACTGGTTCCATCTGCCCTTCGCCTGGTTCGGTGACCGCACGGCGTTCGTGAACTTCCGCATACCGCTGCAGTTCTTCCCCACCGACCGCCGTCTCGAGCCGGGCATGCCGTTCATCCTCGACATGGCCCCCGTCCACAAGGGCTACACCGCGGACATCGGCTACTCGGGCTGCCTCGGCCCCAGTCCCCTGTACGACAAACTGATGGCGGACCTCGAAGCGCACCGGGAGCTGATCCTGCGCGAGGTACGCGAGCGGCGTTCACTGCGGGAGATATACGAGGACGTGGACCGGCTCATGGTCCGGCAGGGGTACGCCAACCGCCATCGCGCGTATCCCTTCGGTGTCATCGCGCACAAGGTCGACCGAGTCAAGGAACGTCGCTGGTCACCCCATGTCTTCGGGTTCGGCACACAGGCGCTGAAAGGCCTGGCGGCGGACGCGTTGCACGGGCACCGGGACGGCTGGTCGCCCTTGTGGTCCCCGTACCGGTTCTCGGACCATCCGCCGCAGCCGGGGCTGTGGGCGGTCGAGCCGCACCTCGGCTTCCGCGGCACCGGCGCCAAGTTCGAGGAGATCCTGGTCGTCACCGACTCCCGGGACCCGGAGGAGAGCGCCTTCTGGCTGGACGACGACCTGCCGCACGTACGGCGGTGGGCGGAGGAGAAGTGCCGATGAGCGAGGGGGAAGAGGTGAAGGCTTCGGTGGGGCCGGCGGTTGCGCGGGAGCGCCGGGTGCGCGCGGACGGGGTCGAGCTGTGCGTGGCCGAGCTGGGCGACCCACAGCAGCCGACGGTGCTGCTCGTGCACGGCTATCCCGACTCCAAGGAGGTCTGGTCCGAGGTGGCCGCGCACCTCGCCGAGCGCTTCCACGTGGTGTTGTACGACGTGCGCGGCCACGGCGGGTCGACGGCGCCGCGACCGTTGCGCGGCGGGTTCACCCTGGAGAAGCTGACGGACGACTTCCTCGCGGTCGTGGACGCGGTCAGCCCCGACCGGCCCGTTCATCTCGTGGGACACGACTGGGGCTCGGTGCAGGGCTGGGAGTTCGTGACGGTCGAGCGCACCGAGGGCCGCATCGCGTCCTTCACGTCGATGTCCGGACCCTCGCTCGACCATCTCGGCCACTGGATCAAGCGGCGCACGAAGTTCCCTACCCCGCGCCGGCTCGGCCAGCTTCTCAACCAGGGCGTCAGGTCCTGGTACATCTATGCGCTCCACACACCCGGACTGCCCGAGTTCGCCTGGCGCGGTCCGCTCGGCAAGCGGTGGCCCGGCATCGTCCAGCGGGCCGAAAAGCTGTCGCCGAGCGGGGGCTATCCGTCCAGGTCCCTGCCCGAGGACGCCGCGCACGGCGTGTGGCTGTACCGGGACAACGTACGGCCCCGCCTCGCCGAGCCGCGGGACGACGCGTACGCGCACGCGCCCGTGCAGCTCATCACTCCCCTCGGAGACGCGTTCCTGTCCGAGCGGCTCTACGACGAACTGGAGCAGTGGGCTCCGCGGCTGATCCGCCGCACTCTTCCCGCCAAGCACTGGATCCCGCGCACACGCCCTCACCAACTGGCCGCCTGGATCACCGAATTCGTCACGTCCACCGATGGCGGACGCCCAGCGCCCACAGCAGCCACCGGCAAGTACGCCGACCGGTTCGGCGGGCAGTTGGTGCTGGTCACCGGCGCCGCGGGCGGGATCGGCCGGGCCACGGCCTTCGCGTTCGCCGAAGCCGGTGCGCGCGTCATCGCCGTCGACCGGGACGCGGAGGGCGCGGCCCGCACCGCGGAACTGTCCCGGCTGATCGGCGCCCCCGAGGCCTGGGCCGAGACGGTCGACGTCTCCGACGAGCAGGCCATGGAGAAACTCTCCGAGAAGGTCGCCGCCGAGTACGGGGTGGTGGACGTGCTTGTGAACAACGCCGGGATCGGCCTCTCGGGCTCCTTCCTCGAGACCACCCCCGAGGACTGGCGGAAGGTTCTCGACGCCAATCTGTGGGGCGTGATTCACGGCTGCCGCCTCTTTGGCAGGCAGATGGCCGAGCGCGGGCAGGGCGGCCACATCGTCAACACCGCCTCGGCCGCGGCCTATCTGCCCTCACGGACGCTGCCCGCCTACAGCACCTCCAAGGCGGCCGTGCTCATGCTCAGCGAATGCCTCCGAGCGGAGCTGGCCGGTAAGGGCATCGGGGTCTCGGCGATCTGCCCCGGCATCGTCAACACCAACATCACCTCGACCGCCCGCTTCACCGGCGTCGACGCCGCGGAGGAGAAGCGCCGGCAGCGGAACGCTGCCCGGCTGTACGGTCTGCGGAACTACCCTCCGGAGAAGGTCGCGGACGCCATTCTGCGGGCGGTGGTGCGCAACCAGGCCGTTGTGCCGGTCACCCCGGAGGCCCGCGGCGGCCACCTCATGTCGCGCTTCACTCCCAGGGCGCTGCGCGCCTTCGCCCGACTGGAGCCCCGGCTGTGAGCCCGCGCGAAGACCACCCCGAGGACGGGGCGGAGCGGCACGCGATCGCACCACGAAGGGTCTCCTTCGACTGGGAGAGGACCCCGCTGCACTGGATCCCCGACGAGCCGACCGCCACCCACGTGATCAACGTGCTGCATCTGCTCCTGCCGGCGGGGGAGCGGTGGTTCGTGAAGGTCTTCAAGGAGGGCCTGCCGCTGGTCACGGACCGAGAACTCCTGAAGGACGTCAAGGGGTTCATGGGGCAGGAGGCCACGCACAGCGTGCAGCACGCGTATGTGCTGAACCATCTCGCGGCACAGCGGCTCGACACCGCAAACTTCACCAGGTATGTCGACTTCCTCTTCGAGAAGCTGCTCGGTGAGAGACCTCCCCTGGGGGCACCGATCCCGCCCCGGGAGTGGCTGCGCTTCCGGCTGTCGTTGATCGCGGCGATCGAGCAGTTCACGGCGGTGCTGGGTGACTGGGTCCTGGCCGCAGAGGGTCTCGACCGGGCCGGAGGCGACGAGGTCATGCTCGACCTGCTGCGCTGGCACGGCGCGGAGGAGGTCGAACACCGTGCGGTCGCCTTCGACATGTACCAGCACTGCGGCGGCCGGGGCCGGTCCCGCTACGCCCGCCGGGTCGCGGGCATGGCGGTCACGGCGCCGATGATGCTCTACATGTGGGTGTGGGGCACCGCCTATCTGATACGGCACGACCCGGAGCTCGCCGGACGCCTGCGCTACTCCCTCGCCGCGCACAACAGGGCCGTGCGCAAGGGGCTGCTGCCCACCTGGAAGGAGCTCGGCGCGGCCGTCCCCCGCTATCTGCGGCGTTCCTACCACCCCTCGCAGGAGGGTTCGTTGCGCAGGGCTGTCGAGTATCTGGCGCAGTCACCCGCGGCACGTACGGCAGCAGCGGCGATCGTACGAGCGGGGACGTAGCCGGCGTGATCGCCCGGGCGTGGGCGCAAGGAGAAGGAGGCGGGGAAGGTATGAGGACCATGAACGACGAACCGGCCGAGACGACCGGCGCGCCCCCGGCTGCCGCGCGCACGCCCGCCACCGCCACCCCCAGGGCCACCACGGGGAGCGCGGTGGTGGGGGCGCTCCCCGTGGTGGCCCTGGGGGTGGCGGTGGCGGGCGTGCGCGCGGCAGCCGGGGGCGCGCCGGTCGTCTCGGCCGGTTCGGCGTTCATGGTCCGCATACCTTCCCCGCCTCCTTCGCCT
>NZ_LIRK01000659.1 GCF_001419765.1 Streptomyces torulosus | reverse complement strand
GGCCCGCCGGTACCGCCGGAACCGTCCCCCGTGGCGGTTCCGACGGTTTCCGGCGGTACCGGCGGGCCGTGGTCGACGGCCGCGGGTCCGGGCGCCGGCGTCAGGGCAGGACGTTGACCGTGCCGATGTTGACGTAGCCGCCCAGCGCGGCCGAGCCGCCGGCCGGGGTGCGGTAGCCGAGGGAGGCGATCAGCGCGTAGGTGCTGCCGGGCTTGAGGTCGGTGAGCGTGGTCTGCTGGGAGTACCCGTCGGCACCCGTGTGCTGCAGCAGTTGCGGCGGGGTCGTGAAGTCGTGGGTGCCGCCGATCTGGTCGACACTCACGTGCACGGACCAGGCGCCTCCGATCAGCGGGACCAGGAAACCGGTCAGGTGCCACTCGGTCTGCACCTTGATCGCGGCACCGTTCTTGACGACGTCGACGGGGCTGCCGTCCGGGTCGAGAACGACCGCGCTGATCCGGCCGTCGAGCGCGGTGGTCGGCACGGGAAGGGACTGGAAGGTTCCGGAGGTCATGTCTGCTCCTTGTGCTGGGCTGTCGTTTGACCTCCTCACCATGCGCGGACCGGCCGGGGGCCGTCGTGAGGCAGGAGTCCCGAGGCGGCCGGGCCCCGCTGCCCGTGCCGACCGGGACACGCCGGCCGGGGCACGCCGGCCGGGCGGCGGGTCAGTCGCCGAGTCCGGCGTCGCGGGCCTTGGCCACGGTCGCCGCCCGGGTGGTGGTGCCGAGTTTGTTCATGATGGCGGACACATGGTTGCGGACGGTCTTCTCCGCGAGGTACATGGCGCGGGCGATCTGATGGTTGCCCTGGCCGCGGGCCACGAGTTCGAGGATCTCCCGTTCCCTGCCGGTGAGTTGGGGGAAGACCTGGGTGGCGTACGCGCGCTGCGACTGGGTGAAGAAGGCGCTGATGCGCTGGGCGACGGCCCGGCCGTAGACGGCGTTGCCGGACGCGACGGCCAGTACGGCGCGGACGATCTCGGTACGGTCGGCTCCCTTGAGGAGGTAGCCGCGGGCTCCGGCGCGCAGGGCTCCCATGAGGGTCTGGTCGTCCTCGTGCATGGTGAGCACGAGGACGGCGAGGTCGGGCTGTGCGGTGAGGAGTTCGCGGATGGCCGCGGTGCCGTCGAGGCGGGGCATGGCCAGGTCGGTGAGGACGACGTCCGGTTGGGTGCGTTCGACGGCGGCCAGGAGTTCGCGGCCGTCGGCGGCTTCGGCGACGATGTCGACGCCCTGTTCCCCGGCGAGGGCGGCGACGAGACCGAAGCGGTACATGGGGTGGTCGTCGGCGACGACGACGCGGACGGCGGTCGCTGTGGTCATGGTGCCTCCAGGGGCAGCACGGCGGTGAGCACGGTTCCGCGGGCGCCCGGCCGGACGGTCAGGCTGCCGCCCCGGGCCTCGGCGCGGCGGCGCATCGAGGTCAGTCCCACTCCGGGGACGAGCCGGGGCGGCAGGCCCCGGCCGTCGTCGGTGACCGTGATGTGCAGGGTGTCGTCGCTGACGGTCAGGTGGACGTCGGCACGGTCCGCGTCCGCGTGGCGGGCGACATTGGTCAGTGCCTCGGTGACGATGCGGCACGCGGAGCTCTCGACGGCGGGTGGCAGGGGCGGCAGTTCGGGGGCCGTGATGTCGATGGTGACCGCGGGGGTGAGGGTGCGCGCGTGTCTGCGGGTGGCCTCCAGGAGACTCATGCGGTCCAGGGCGTCCGGGCGCAGGTCGTCGATGATGCGCCGGATCTCGCCCACCGCGCCGGGCACTTCGTCGCGCATGCGGTCCAGCAGGAGGCGGGCGGCGGCGATGTCACCGCGGTCCAGGCTGTCGGCGGTGGCCTGGAGGCCGAGGCCCATGCCGGCCAGGGACGGGCCGAGACCGTCGTGGAGGTCCTGCCGGAGCCGGTCGCGTTCGAGTCGGGTCGCCTCGATGACCTGGTCGCGGTGGGCGGCGACCAGATCGGTGAGTTCGAGGGCGCGGGCGATCACGGCGACCTGCTGCGCCAGGGCCTCCAGCAGCCGCAGGTCGTCCCGCCCGTACGGCTCGCCGGGCGCGCGGTCGGCGACGGTGAGCGTGCCGAGGGGCCGGCCGGCCAGCCTCAGCGGCAGGGTGAGGCCCGGTGGCGGTGGGGGGCCGGCGGTGGCGCGGACGGCTCCGTCCGGGCCGGTGAGACGGACCGAGGGGGCCCGGACCGCGTGCCGGACCACGTCAAGCGCGCCGGGCAGCAGTTCCTCCTCGTCCCCGTACGCCACGCGGTCGCCGAGGCGGGCCAGGGCCCGCAGGGGGTCACGGCGGGCGCCGTAGATCCACCAGTCCACCGCCTGCTGGAGCCGGTCCCGGGCCGGTGTCAGGGCGACGGCGACCACCGCGGCGGCCAGGACGCCCGGCAGGGGGCTCGGTTCCCAGAGCGTGCCGATCACGGCGGTCGTGAGGAGGTACAGGGCGGCCACCACGGTCGTCAGGAGCCCGTAGACCAGCCCGCGACGCAGGACGGCCTCGATGCCCAGCATGCGGTAGCGGAGCACCCCGACGGCCACGGCCACGGGAACGAGGACGGCCAGAGCCGCCCGGACGAGCGGGCCGGCGAAGAACGAGGTGCCCATGACGACGGTCAGGACGGACAGCATCCACGCCAACTGCTGGCGTTCGGGCGGCTCGGAGCGGACCAGGCGGCGCAGCGCGTGCGCGGTGACGGCCAGCGCGCTCAGGCCGATCAGCAGGAGGCAGAGGGCGATCAGGGGGCCGAGTACGGCGGCGGGCAGGGCCACCGGTGGCGTGCGGCCGGGGACGATGTCGTCGTAGGCGTCGGGGTCGAACACGGCGGCGAGGGTCAGCGCGCCGATGCCGACAGCCGCGGCGGCGACGGTCCACCGCAGCCACCTCGCGTCGAGGCGCCCGCCCGGGTACAGCGCCAGGACGACGGTGGGGAGCGCGAACAGGGACGGGACGTGCGCGCCGCCCGCCACGGCGGCCACGGCGGCGGCGCCCGGCCAGTCGCGGTCGGCGGTGGCACCGTGGCTGCCGTACGCGGCGAGGCCGAGCTGCCAGGCGCCGGATCCTCCGATGAGCAGGAACAGCCAGCCGAGCGGGTTACGGGGGCGCAGCACGGTCAGTACCGCGCCGGCGGCCGCCCAGGACACCAACGCCGAGCCCATCAGGACGACTTCGGCGACGGGCTGCTCCTGACCGGGGACGGCGTGCAGCGCGGCCCGCGCCCATCCGGCGAGCGCCACCGCGATGACACTGGTCAGCACGACCGACCACACGACCACGCGCACAGGCACACCCCATTCTCCGGTCGCCGCCGCCCGGACGACAGCGTTCCGGCGCCGCTCTCTCGGTGGCGTCGGGGCGGACCGTGCCGGGTGCGGCTCGCCGCCGCCGGG
>NZ_LIRK01000658.1 GCF_001419765.1 Streptomyces torulosus | reverse complement strand
GGTACGCCGTCTGCTCCACCTCGGCCGCATACACCCGCACCTCCCCCTCCCCCGACAGCTCCACGACCATCCCCGCGGCCGCCGACTGCCCCACCAGCACCTCCAGCTCCGCGAGACAGGGCCCCTCCCCCACCTCGTCCTCCGCCCGCGAAGCGGCGGCCGCCGCGGCCGCTGCTTCGCGGGCGGAGGACGAGGTGGGGGAGGGGCCCTGTCTCGCGGAGCTGGAGGTGCTGGTGGGGCAGTCGGCGGCCGCGGGGATGGTCGTGGAGCTGTCGGTGGAGGGGGAGGTGCGGGTGTATGCGGCCGAGGTGGAGCAGACGGCGTACCGGGTGGTGCAGGAGGCGTTGACCAACGTCCACAAGCACGCGGCGGGGGCGAAGACGCACGTGCGGCTCGCGCACCGCTCGGCGGAGATCGCGATGCAGGTGGAGAACGGGCCGCCGCCGGAGCCGGGGGCGGCGGGGGCCGCGCGGCTGCCCAGCGGTGGGAACGGGCTGCTCGGGATGAAGGAGCGGGTGGCCGAGCTGGGGGGCGTGTTCGTGTCGGGGCCGACCGACGCGGGGGGTTTCCGGGTGTCGGCGGTCATCCCGGCGTAGCGCTCCGCGTGGGGCGCGGTGCAGGGGGCCAGCGTCGCCCCGGCGGCACGACGGCTGCCCGCGGCTCGCCGCGTGAGGGCCGGCAGCTGCTACGGGTACGGCCGCGCGTGTGCTTGCGGGTACGGCTGCTGGTGTCCACGGCTATGGCTGAGCGAGCTTTCGGCCGCTACGTCTGCGCCTGCCTACGTCTGCGGCTGCGCGTGCCTACAGGTACGGCTGCGCGTGGCCGGTGCGGTGCGCGCGGGGTCGCTCAGCCGGCTGTCAGGCGGGTCGGGGCCGTGCCTGTGAGGAGGGTCGTGAGGGCCGCGTCTATGTGGGGGCCCAGGTACCAGTCGCCGGTGTGGTCGAGGGCGTAGGCGCGGCCGTCGGTGTCGATGGCGAGCAGCGCGCGGGTGGCGGTCTCGTGGCCGAGGGGGCAGACCTCGGTGTCGAGGGCGCGGCCGAGGTCGCCGAGGGTGCGGGCCATGTGGAGGCCGTGCAGGGGGTCCAGGTGGAGGTCGACGGGGGCGAGTTGGCGGCCGGGGCCCTGTGAGGTGAGGCGGAGGCCGCCGAATTCGGCCCAGGCCTCGACCGCGGCCGGGAAGACCGCGTGACGGTGTCCCGCGGGCGAGGTGTGCTCGCGCAGGGTGTCGGCCCAGAACTCGGCCTGCTTTATGTCCCAGCGTCCGGGCTGCCAGCCGGCGGCGCGCAGGGCGGCGTCGACGGGTACGGAGAAGCGCGTGGTGGAGGTGCGGTCGGTGTGCATCTGCCCTTTGTTCGTCGGGGGGTTCGTCGGTGGTTCGGCTGGGGGTCGGTGTGGGTTGTCGAGGGGCTCCAGGTGTCCGGGGTGCGTGAGGCGTGTGTTTGCTCGCGTACCAGGTGACGTGTCGGGCGGGGCGGTGGTTCCGGGGGGTTCCGGTGAGTCCGTCCGGCTAGGCCGGTTTTCCTCCGGGGGGGGCTTCCCTCAGTACTCCCGGTGCGGGTCTCCCGTTCAGTTGCCCCCGGTCGGGTCGACGATGCGGACGCCGAAGTGGGCGCTGAGGGCGGTGCAGGAGCGGCAGGGGGTGGCGAAGCCGCCGTGGAGGGGGTCGCCGTCCTCGCGGATGTGGCGGGTGGTGAGTTTGGCCTGCTTGAGGACCTTGCGGGCCTCGCCGTTGGTCATGGGTCTGCGGGCGGCGCGCTTGCTGCGGGCCGCGTCGGCGGTGGTGATGAGCCGGGAGATGAGGATGGCCTCGGCGCAGCGGCCGGTGAAGCGGTCGCGTTGCGCGGTGGCGAGGGAGTCGAGGAACTCCTGGACGAGGGGGTGCAGGGGCGGGGCGTGGTCGCCGCGCGCCGCGGTGCCGGTGAGGGTCTCGCCGCGTACGGAGAGGGCGGCGGCGACGGTGGGCAGGATGCCGTCGCGGCGATGGAGGAGGGCGGGGGTGTGCGGTAGTTCGGTGGCGCTCCAGCCGATGCGCGGATCACCCGAGGGTCCTGCCTGCGTCGTGCTCATGATCGTCATCCCCTCCTGTCGCATCCCCCGTCAGCGGACACAGAGTGCCAAACGGCGTGGCCGGTGTGGAAGCTGGGGCGGTGCGACACGCCCGGGCTTCGGCACACGGTGAGGGTGGTGTGACGGCTGGTCACGGTAGCGGAGGGCCGGTGACCGGGGTCGCCGTACCGCATAGGCTGTCGACAACCGCGATCCGTGCGGGTCCCGCGTTCGAGTGCGGGTCCGGGGCGGGTCGGGGAGTGTGAAGGGGCCGTTGACGGGCCTTTTTCACCGCCAGTGGTCAGTCCGTACAGACGCCACGACCAGTCAGCCAGCACAGTCAGCCAGTACCAGAACAGGTCGAGAACGCCGCAGGGGGCTACCGCCATGACGACAGGTCGGCTCGGGCAGCAAGCCGCGCCGCCGAACGCGGCCTACGCCGGGCAGGTCGTGCAGTTTCCGGACCCGGTCCGGGCCGCGCGTCATCCGAGGGGTGTCCGTGTGGACGCGCACGGCTATCCGGATTTCTCGCCCTACGCGCGTGCCGCGGCGGAGATCGCCGATCCCCCGGAGGGGTTCGGGGTGGACGAGCTGCGGTTGACGGACTACGTGTCCGCGAACGCGGCGCTGGCGGCGTCGGGGCACGAGTTGTGGGACACGATTCCGCCGGTGGCGACGCCGCACGGTTGGACGTGGCATCACGTGGTGGGCAGTCGGCGGCTGGAGTTGGTGCCGGTCGAGGTGAAGGCGCTGCTGCGGCATCACGGGGGTATCGCGACGGCGCGGGTCGACCAGGGCAAGCGGGGCACGCGGCCGTTGCAGGAGACGCGGCCGGCGCACTTCGGGTTGCCGAAGTCGTCGGCGGTGGCGGTGACGGAGTCGCAGGTGCAGGGGGTCGAGGAGGACCTCGGGTACCGGTTGCCGGGCGCGTACCGGTCGTTCCTGAAGGCGGCGGGCGGTTGCGCTCCCGTGGGGGCGGCGCTGGACGCGGAGTTGGGGCTGCTGGTGGACCAGCCGTTCTTCACGGTGCGGGACGAGGCGGCGATCAATGACCTGGTGTACGTCAACAAGTGTCTGCGGGACCATCTGACCAAGGACTACCTGGCGGTGGCGTTCGCGCAGGGCGGGCTGGTCGCGGTGAAGGTGAAGGGCGACCGGATCGGATCGGTGTGGTTCTGCGCGTACGACGACGCCCGTGACGTGGATCCGTCGTTGCCGCCGGCCGAGCGGGTGGAGCGGCTGCTGCTCCCCGCCGGTGAGGACTTCGACGTGTTCCTGTCCCGGTTGGCGGGCAATCCGCCGGAGTTGGAGACGGTGGCGAATCTGATGGTGGACGGTGGGTTCGCCCGCGCCGTGCCGGTCGCCGCCACGTCGTCGGTGGGGGAGTGAGTTCTCGATGGTGACGTTCGCTCAGGCGCAGGAGCGCGCCGAGGAGTGGATCAACGGTGATCTGCCCGCGTATCAGCACCGTGAGGTGCGGGTGCGGGAGTTCGACCTGGGGTTCGTGGTGTGGGCGGAGGACCGGGCCGACGGTCCGCGGTCCGACGGCGGTGCGCAGCGGCTGGTGATCGCCCGGGACAGCGGGGAGGCCACGTTGTGGCCGTCGCTGCCGGTGGGTGAGGTGATCCGCCGTTACGAGGAGGAGTACGGCCGGACGGAGGCGCCGCCCGCCGAGGCGCCGGCTCCTCCGGCGCGGGTGGATCTGAACCAGACGTCGTTCCTGCTGACTCCGCCGGAGTGGTTGCAGGACGCGGCGGACCGGATGGGCATCCCGGACCGCCGTTCGGGCGCCGGGGCCGCTTCGGCTGCCGGTGCCGGAGCCGCTGCTGGTGGGTCGGACGGTGCCGGGTCGCGTCCGGCGGGCTCCGTGGCCGGTGGTGGGATGCCGGAGACGTTGGCCGGGCCGTCGGGTCCGCCCTCCCCGCCCTCCCCGGCTTCTGTCGGCGGGGCGTCGGTGCCGGCGGACGCCACGCCGTGGCCGGCCGCCGCGTCGGCGGAGGACGAGGTGCGGGACGCGGTGCCGCCGCCGAGGGACGCCGAGCCGCACGACGCGGTGCCGGGTGTGCCGGACGGGGCGACCCCGTGGGCCGGTACGGACACCAACGCCGAGATCGAGGACGACCGTTCGGTGCCGCTGCCGGACACGGTGTTCGCGCCGCAGCTGACCGAGGTGAGCGACGAGGACGACGCCCCGCCGCCCAGCGCCCTGCCCGAGGCCAAGACCGCGCTGATCTCCGGTGGCAGCCGGCTCCCGCGTACGGCCGTGGCTCCCGTCCTTGACCCGTCGGGGCAGCCGCAGTCGCAGTCGCCGGCCGGTCCGGCGACTCCGCCGCCGGGTACGCCGTCGTACGGATACCCGCAGGGCGGCCCGCAGGGGCCGGGGACCCCGCCGCCCGGAGCCCCGTCGTACGGGTATCCGCAGGGCGGCCCGCAGGGGCCCGGTACTCCGCCGCCGGGGCGTCCGCTGGCGCCGCACGCCGGGGACATCGCCGACGCGGCGACGAGCAAGGCGGCGCCGCCCCCGCGCAGGGGCGGCAGGAGCGGTGGGCCGGGTACGCCGCCGCCCCCGCCGGGAGTGCCGGGTGCGCCGGGTGCCCGTCCTGGCGCCACGCCTCCGCCGTCCGCTCCGGCTGGCGCGTACGTGCCGACGCAGATGGTCTCCGCCCTCGGTCCGGACGGGCCCGAGGGTGCGCCCGGAGCTCCGGGTCAGCCGGGTGCGCCTGGCGCCCCTGGTGCTCCTGGTGCTCCTGGTGCGCCGAATCCGCCGGGGGGTACGCCCGCCGGTGGGGTGCATCACGCGGCGACGATGCTGGCCGGGCCCGCCGTGGGTGGTCCGGGGGCTCCGCAGCCGCCCGGTGTTCCGGGTGCTCCGGGTCAGCCGGGCGCTCCTGGTGCTCCTGGTGCTCCTGGTGCTCCTGGTGCGCCGAATCCGCCGGGGGGTACGCCCGCCGGTGGGGTGCACCATGCGGCGACGATGCTGGCCGGGCCCGCCGTGGGTGGTCCGGGGGCTCCGCAGCCGCCCGGTGCTCCCGGTGCTCCGGGGCAGCCCGGCACCCCGCCCGGTGGCCCCGCTCCGGTGCATCACGCCGAGACGATGCTGGCCGGGCCCCCAGTGGGCGGTCCCGGCGCGCCCGGCATGCCGCAGCCGCCCGGCCCGCCCGGTATGCCGCCGGGCCCGCAGGGCATGCCCGGACAGCCGGGCCACCCGGGGCATCCCGGTCACCCTGGTCATCCCGGGCAGCCGGGGCACCCCGGGCAGCCGATGGGTGGTCCGCCGGCGTACGGGTATCCGCAGCAGCCGACGGGGCAGCCGACCGTGGGTCCCGGCTACCAGGCCGTCCTGCGGTACCGCGCGCCGGACGGCTCCGAGCAGCAGGTGATCCGGCGTTCCGCGCCGGGCACCCCGCACCCGGAGTGGCAGATCTTCCACGAGCTGCGCGGGCTGAACATTCCGCCGGAGGCGGTGCTGGAGCTGCACACGGAGCTGGAGTCGTGCGAGCTGCCGGGTGCCTACTGCGCGCGGATGATCCGTGAGCAGTGGCCGAACGCGCGCATCACGTCCATCGCCCCGTACGGCAAGGACCACGCGAGCCGGCAGCAGGGCATGGCGCAGCTGCTGGCGCACCAGGGCGAGTTGCACCAGGTCGCGGACGGTCCGGCGCGACTCGCGCCGGTGCGTGCGCCGTTGCCGCCGGTGCAGCCGGCGCCGCCGATCCCGCCGGAGGCGATCGGGCAGGAGCTGGCGGCGGCGTTCGGGCCGGGGGTGTTCCGGTTCGACCAGCAGGCGGTGTCGCGGCAGGGTGTGCCGCCGATCGTGGCGCACACGCTGGTGGTGGCAGGGCTGCCGGTGGACATGGGCCCGTTCTTCTGGGCGCAGGCCCAGCCGGGCCGTCCGGTGCCGACGCTGGCGGAGCTGGCGCAGGAGCGGGGTGTGCAGCCGGCGGCGGACGCGGGGTCGTACCTGGTGATGGGCAGCGACTTCGGCAAGGCGCTGTGTGTGCAGTACGGCACGGCGAACATCGTGGCGGTGCCGGTGGAGGCGGGGCCGGGCGGTGCGCCCGTACCGCCGCAGTTCGTGAACACCGGGTTGCCGGAGTTCGCGCGCTGCCTGGCGCTGCTGGGCCGGATGTGGCGGCTGCGGTTCGGGCTGAACCAGGAGCAGGCGGGCCGCTGGACCGTCGACTTCCAGGCGCAGCTGGCCGCCCTGGACCCGGCGGCGCTCGGCTCGCCGGAGAGCTGGTGGTCGGTGCTGCTGGAGCAGATGTGGGACGGCCTGCTGTGAGCCGCGGCCGCTGACGGCGGCGCCGACGGTGTGAACGTGATGAGGGGCCGGGCCCGGTCGTACGACCGGGCCCGGCCCCTCGGCGTTGTCCGCCGTGTCGCGTGACGCGCTTCCGCCGCCCGGCCCCTCGCCCGGAGTGTCGTGTTGTGAACACGTCTGTCGGATCCATCAAGATATGCGCCACATCGTCATTTTGTGTGCGTCCGGCGAGAGGTTCCCAGCATGAGCAGCGCACCGACGGCGCCCCACGGGTGCGACTTCGACTTCGACGTCGTACGGCGTGGCTACCGCCCCGACCAGGTCGACGCCTGCGCGGCGGCCCTCTCGCGGGACCGTGACGCGGCGTGGGAGCGGGCGGCCCGGCTGACCGTGCTCGCCAAGGAGATGGGCGCGGAGCTGGCCCGGCTCCGGGAGACCGTCGCCGGGCTGCCCGAACAGACGTACGAGGCGCTCGGTGGGCGGGCGCGGCAGCTGTTCGACCTCTGCGTCGAGGAGGCGGCGGCGCTGCGGGAGGGCGGCCGTGCCGATGCCCGGCGGTTCGTCGAGGAGGCCGAGGAGGCCGCGCGGCGGCTGCGGGAGGAGTCGCGGGCGTACGCCGACCAGGTGCGCGGCGAGGCGGAGGAGCGGGCCCGGCAGCGGGTGCTCTCGGCGCGGGCGCAGGCGGACGATCTGCGGATCGCCGCGCGGCTGTCCGTGAAGGAGGGGCGGACCGAGGCGCTGGCCGCGCTGCGGGAGGTGCGGGAGCGCACCGAGGGCATGCTCGCGGAGATCGACAAGGAGTTCGCCGAGCGGGTGGCCGACATCGAGCGGGCGGTCGCCGAGCGGGAGGCCGTGTTCGACGCGCGCCACGTGGAGCGGGTCGCCCGCGCGGAGGCCGCGGTCGTCGAGGCGGAGCGGGCTCTCGCCGAGGCGGAGCGGCACGCGGCGCAGACCCAGACGGAGGCGGAGGCCCGTGCCGCCGAGGTGATCGCGGAGGCACGGGTCCGGGAGGAGCGCGTCGCACGGGACACCGAGCGGGTCCTGCGCGAGCACGCCGAGCGCGGAGAGGGACTGAAGGTGCAGATGGACTACGTCCGCGACAGCCTGTCGGCGCTCACGGACTCAGGGCCGAGGGCCGAGGGCCGGGGCTGAGGCCGGTCCCGGCTGAGGGCTGATTCCGGCTGAGGGCCGATTCCGGCTGGGGACTGAGGGCCGGCCCCGGCCGGAGGCCGATCCAGTTTCAGGGGCCGGTCCCCGGCCGGGGGAATCCCGGTTCAAGGGCTGGCCCCCGACCGGGGGCGATCCCCGTCGGGCGCTGATCCCGGCCAGGGGCCGGTTCCGGTTCCGGGGGCCTTCGGCGGGCTCAGCTCTCGGTGCCCCTCCTCACCGCTCCCGCGAGGATCCATCCCTCGACCGCCTCGTACTGCCTGCGCTGTTCCTCCGCCCTGCCGCGGCCGGACCACACCGTGCCCAGCCAGCCGCACGCGAAGCCCAGCGGGATGGAGACGAGGCCCGTCGTGGTGAACGGGAACCAGTTGAAGTCGGCGCGCGGGAACGCCGCGAACGGGGAACCGGACACGAGGTTGGTGCCGGTCATGAGGACCAGGACGGCGAGCGTGCCGCCGACGAGCGTGCACATCAGGCCCGTACGGGTGTAGCGGCGCCAGAAGAGGCCGTAGACCAGGGCGGGGGCGATCGCCGAGGCGCCCAGGCAGAACGAGAGCGTGACCAGCGGCTGCAGGCTGCGGTTCTGGACCAGTGTGGCGAGGACGATCGCGGTGACGCCGACCGCGCCCGCGGAGAGCCGGGCGATGGTCATCTCACGGCGGGGTGTGAGGGGTTCGGACGCGACGGCCGCGAAGACGTCGTGGGCGAGGGAGTTGGCGCAGGCGAGGATCATGCCGGCGACCGAGGCGAGCAGCGTCAGGAAGACCGCGGTGGCGACCGTGGTGAACAGCAGCGTCTCCGCCGTGGACACCTCCGTGCCGAACGCCGCCATCGAACCCAGCAGATAGGCCGTGTTGCCCTGGGCGTCGGCCGCCGCGATGACCTCGCGGCCGATCAGGGCCGTCGCGCCGAAGCCGACCACCGAGATGATCAGCACGAACAGGGCGACCGACGGCACCGCCCACGACAGGGATCGGCGGACCTGACGGGCGCTGCGCGCGGTGTACATGCGCATCGTGACGTGGGGCAGGCAGGCACCGCCGAGGACGACGGTCAACTGGGCGCTGATCATGTCGAGTTCCGGGAAGTGGCCGCCCGAGAACTGGAGTCCCGACTGCAGGTAGCCCGCGCCGACCCCGCTCTTCTCGGCCGCGGCGCCCAGCAGCAGGCCGGGGTCCCAGTCGAACCTGTTCAGGATCAGTACGGCGATGACCCCGCCGGAGCCGAGCAGCATCACGATCTTGATGATCTGGATGAGGGCGGTGCCCTTCATCCCGCCGATCGCCGCGTAGCCGATCATCAGCGCGCCGACGATCACCACGACACCGGTCTTCAGGCTGTCGTTGGAGAAGCCGAGGATGAACGCCAGCAGGTCACCCGTGCCGGCCAGCTGCACCAGCATCATCGGCATCAGCGCCGCGATCGTCACGACGCACGCCGTGATGCGCACGATCCGGCCGGGCATCCGCCGGGCCAGCGCGTCGCCCATCGTGAACCGGCCCGCGTTGCGCAGGGGTTCGGCCAGCAGGAACATCAGCAGCATCAGGGACAGGGCCGTGCTGAGGGCGAGGACGACACCGTCGTAGCCGAAGAGGGCGATC
>NZ_LIRK01000657.1 GCF_001419765.1 Streptomyces torulosus | reverse complement strand
ACCAGTACCCCCGGGTTCCGCCGGGGATCGGCGTTGACCCCGAGCACCGGCTGCCCCGCGAGGTACTTCGCCACGTTGGCCACCAGCCCGTCCTGCCCGACGACGACCACGACGTCCTCGGGGGCGAACAGGAACCGGTCCAGGTCGGCCCGCTCCACGCGGGCCTGACGCCAGGTCAGCGGTACCGAGGACGTGACCTCGGCCAGCGCCCGCCGCTCCCGGCGGTGCCGCTCGGCCACGTCCTCGATGTCCCGCCCGCGTGACTTCAGGAAGAAGGCGGCCTGGCCGTGCGTGCCGTGCCGGGCCACCAACTCCTCGTACTCGGTGGTGCGGTGGACCAGCACCACCCGTGGCGCGAGACTCACGCGCTCTCCCCGGAACCGCCCGCCCCGCCCAGCTTCGCCAGCAGCCCGGTCAGCACGTCCGGCGAGACGGTCACGCTCTCGATGCGCGGCAGGTTCTCCGCGAGCCGCGTCCCGGTCAGTGCGTGCAGCGTCGCCGCGTCCACCTCGCCGTGCACCCGCAGCCACGCCGACTGCGCCTCGGCCCGCGCCGCGCCGACGGCCCGCGCGGCGGCCGCCTCCGCCTCCGCGAGCTTGACCTGCCGTTCCGCCTCCGCCTCGGCGAGCCGGACGTTCCGCGTGGCCTCCGCCTCGGCGAGCTGCACGGTGCGCGCGGCCTCCGCCTCGGTGAGCCGCAGCGTCCGGGCCGCCTCCGCGCCCGCCTTCACGGCGTCCGCGGCGGCCTTCTCCTCGGCCTCGCGGCGCGCGTTCGTCCCCCGCTGCTCGACCAACTGCTCCTCGCGGCGGGCGAGTTCGATCTGGCTGGCCAGTTCGTTCTCCGCGATGGCCCGTTCCCGTTCGACGGCCACGGCCCGGCGTTCGTAGGTCGCCCGGTCCGCCTCCTGCTGGATCTGCTCCCGCGCGGGCGTCCGCAGGGCCCGCTCGACCTCCGGCTCGGGCCGTAGCGCCACCACGCGTACGGCCACGATCTCGATGCCGGTGGCCGGCAGCCGGGGCTCGGCCGCGAGGCCGCTCGCCACCCGCTCCCGTACGGCCGCGACCCCGTCGACCAGCGCGGACGACAGCGACGTACGGGCCAGGACGTCCAGGGCGTGCTGCTGGGCCGTCTCCGTCAGCAGGGTCGACAGCTGTTCCAGGGGAGCGCCCCGCCAGACACCCGTGTCGGGGTCGATGGAGAAGTCGAGCCGTGCGGCGGCGATCGCCGGGTCGCTGACCCGGTAGGTCACCGTCGCCTGCACCGCCACGTCCTGGAAGTCGGACGTACGGGCGTGGAAGGTCATCGCCAGCTCGCGGTCGTCGACCGGGACCTCGGACAGCGCGGCGGTCAGCGACCGGTACCAGAAGCTCAGCCCCGGGCCGTCGTGCACGAGTCGTCCGGAGCGGTGGTGACGGATGTGCGCGGTGGGCGCTCCGCGCAGATGCCGCCAGCCGAACCGTCTGGTGATGTCGGCCATGAATGATCCCCCTCGTCTTCCCCACACACTCGTTCGCGTCAGGTAGACGATAATAGCCCGGACCGCTTATCGTCAAGGAGACGAGATCGGGGAATCGTTTCGGCCGACCTGTGGGTGAACGCACGCCCGAATGGTCAGGATGGAGGCATGGGATTCCATGTCGACTCCGAGGCCGGGCGGCTGCGCCGCGTCATCCTGCACCGGCCCGATCTAGAGCTCAAAAGGCTCACCCCCAGCAACAAGGACCTGCTCCTCTTCGACGACGTGCTGTGGGTGCGCCGGGCGCGCGCGGAGCACGACGGCTTCGCGGACGTGCTGCGCGATCGGGGAGTCGCCGTCCACCTCTTCGGCGATCTGCTGACGGACGTCATGCGAGTCCCCGAGGCTCGTGAGCTCGTCCTCGACCAGGTCTTCGACGAGAAGGAGTACGGCCCGCTCGCCACCGATCACCTCCGGGCCGCCTTCGAGTCCCTGCCCCTCGGTGAGCTGGTCGAGGCGCTGATCGGCGGGATGACCAAGCGGGAGTTCCTCGACGCGCACATGGAACCGACGAGCGTCCGCTTCCATGTCATGGAGCTGGACGACTTCCTCATCGACCCGCTCCCCAACCACCTCTTCACCCGCGACACCTCCGCCTGGATCTACGACGGGGTCTCCATCAACGCCATGCGCTGGCCGGCCCGTCAGCGCGAGACCGTCCACTTCGAGGCGATCTACCGGCACCACCCCCTCTTCCGCGGCGAGGAGTTCCATGTCTGGTCCGAGGGTCAGGCCGACTACCCCTCCACCATCGAGGGCGGCGACGTCCTCGTCATCGGCAACGGCGCCGTCCTCATCGGCATGAGCGAGCGGACCACGCCGCAGGCCGTCGAGATGCTCGCCCACAAGCTGTTCGCCGCCGGTTCCGCGAGGACCATCGTCGCGCTGGACATGCCGAAGCGCCGGGCCTTCATGCACCTCGACACGGTCATGACCATGGTCGACGGCGACACCTTCACCCAGTACGCCGGACTCGGCATGCTCCGCTCGTACACCATCGAGCCCGGCGTCGGCGAGAAGGAGCTGAAGGTCACCGACCACCCGCCGGAGCACATGCACCGCGCGATCGCCGCCGCCCTCGGGCTGAACGAGATCCGGGTGCTCACCGCCACCCAGGACGTCCACGCCGCCGAGCGCGAGCAGTGGGACGACGGGTGCAACGTACTGGCCGTGGAGCCGGGGGTCGTGGTGGCCTACGAGCGGAACGTGACGACCAACACGCATCTGCGCAAGCGGGGCATCGAGGTGATCGAGATCCCCGGGAGCGAGCTGGGGCGGGGGAGGGGTGGTCCGCGCTGCATGAGCTGCCCGGTGGAGAGGGCGCCCGTGTGAGCGGCCCATGTGGAGGTCGACAGGCCTGTATAGAAATGTGGAACGTCGTATAGACTTCCATCCGTCCCGCAGCCCGCCCGCTGTTCTCTTATACACATCT
>NZ_LIRK01000656.1 GCF_001419765.1 Streptomyces torulosus | reverse complement strand
CGGGCCCTCGCCGGAAGTCGCGCGCGTGGCGGGGCCCGTGGGCTCCTCGGGGGATCGAGTCGTCACCGTACGGTCTCCTCTGCGGCCAGCTCGTGCGTGCCCGCGCTCGCTTCCACGCATTCCTCCGCCTCCGCCTTCGCCGTCGTGGCGCCGACCCGCGCGTCGACACCTGACTCCGCCTTCGCCCTCGCCTCGACGCCGGTCTTCGACCGCGCCCCGGCGCCTGGCTTCGCCACAACGACGGCGCTCGCCCTCGTCTCCTCGTCCCCCTCCTCACCCGCGTCCCGGGCCACCAGCGCGCGGTAGCCCGGCTCTGTCGCCAGGAGTTCGCGGTGGGTGCCGGTGGCCGCCGTCTTGCCCTCGGTCAGGTAGACGACCGTGTCCGCGTGGTCCAGGACGAGGGGGGACGTCGTGGTCACCACGGTCGTGCGGCCCTCCCGGGCCGTCCGCAGGCGTTGGGCCACGCGGGCCTCCGTGTGCGCGTCGAGCGCCGACGTCGGCTCGACCGCCAGCAGGATCTCGGCGTCGGCCAGCAGCGCCCGCGCCAGCCGTACCCGCTGCCGCTGGCCCCCGGAGAGGTTGCGTCCCTGGGCGTCGATCGCCGAGTCGAGCCCGTCCGGCAGGCCCTGCACGATGTCGTCGGCGACGGCCGCGCGCACCGCCTCCGCGATCTCCGCGTCGGACGGCTCCGTACGGCCGCCGAGCAGCTCCCGCAGCCGCCCCGCGAACAGGTCCGCCTCGTGGTCGGCGACCAGGACCCGCTCCCGGACCCGCGCCAGCGGGATCTCGTCGAGCGGGATGCCGCCCCAGGTCGCGGCCGTCGGCATGTACCGTCCGAGCCGGTCCACGATCAGTGCCGCGTCGGCGGGCCGGTCGCCGGCCAACGCGGTCAGCCGGCCCGGCAGCACCCGTACGCCCGACTCGGGGTCGTGCAGCGCCGACGGCTCCGCGGGCGCGTCCCGTGTGCCGTGGTCCGGCAGCGGCTCCAGGTCCAGGAACCGGATGACGCGCCGCGCCGCCACCACCCCGCGGCTCACCTCGTACCCCCAGTCGACGAAGTACGACACCGGCCGCACCAGCACGGTCACGTATCCGTACACCGACACCAACTCGCCCACGGTGATGGCGCCCTGGGCGGCCAGCCGCGCCGCCAGCCAGGTCACCACCGCGAGGAACAGGGTCGGCAGCCCCACCCCGAGCGCCTGAAGCCAGCTGGTCACCGAGCCGACCCGGTAGCCCTGCGCCCGCAGCCGCTGCGAGTCGCGGTGGAACGCGTCGGCGACGAGGCCCTTGCCGCCGAGGCCGTTGAGGACGCGCAGCCCGCTCGCGAGGTCCGCGATCCGCGCGGTCAACACCCCCTGCCGTTCCCGGTACTCCGCCTCCGTGCCCTGCAGCCGCCGCAGCAACGGCCCCACCAGGACGGCCATCAGCGGCATCCCGAGCAGCACGACCGTCGCGATGGGGACGGACACGGAGAACAGCAGCCCCGCGACCACCAGATACGCGGCGAGCGCGCCCGCGCCCGGCCCGATGACCGTCAGCGAGGAGGAGATCGTGTTGACGTCGCCCACTCCGATCGTGACGACCTCACCGGCGCCGACCCGCCGCGGCAGCGCCGCGCCCAGCCGGACCGCGTGCGCCATCACCACCTTCACGGTGCGGAAGTTGGCGTCCATCCGTACTCGGGTCATGGTGCGGTGCCGCATGACGCTCAGCCAGGCGTTGAACGCGCCCACCCCGAACAGGGCCACCGACCAGCCGACCAGCGCCCGGTGGTCGCCGGGCAGGAGACCCTCGTCGATGGCCCGTGACAGCATGTACGGCGTCGCCGCGAGCAGCACCATCCACACGCAGGAGATCAGCGAGCCGAGCGCGGAGCGGCCCGCCTGCTTCCGGACCAGCCACCAGAGGTAGCGTGCCCCGCCCCGGCGGTCGGGGACGCCCGGGTCCTCGTACGCGTCGATCATCGGCCCCCCGGTTTCTCCCGCCGGACGTACGTGTCGCATGCCGGGTCGCATGGCGTGCCGTGTGCCGAGCGGGTCGTACTACGGACGTGCTGTGGTCCGGACTGATCGTATTCCGGACGTTTCCCGGTCCGGACGCGGCGTGGTCCGGACCTGTCGTTCGCCGGTCCGGATGCGGTGGGTCCGGACCTGTCGTTCGCCGTGCGCGGTCGGCCGCCGCGCGCCCGCTACGCCAGGCTGTCCCGCCACGCCTGATGCAGGTCGGCGAAGCGGCCCTCGCCCGCGATGAGTTCCGCGGGGGTGCCGTCCTCGACGATCCGGCCGTGCTCCATGACCAGCACGCGGTCGGCGATCTCCACCGTCGACAGCCGGTGGGCGATCACCACGGCCGTACGGCCCTGGAGGACCGTGGACATGGCGCGCTGCACGGCCCGTTCACCGGGGATGTCGAGGGAGCTGGTGGCCTCGTCGAGGATGAGGACGGCCGGGTCGGCGAGCAGCGCGCGGGCGAACGCCACGAGCTGGCGCTGCCCGGCGGAGATGCGCCCGCCCCGTTTGCGTACGTCGGTGTCGTAGCCGTCGGGGAGCGCGCTGATGAAATCGTGGGCGCCGATGGCCTTGGCGGCGCGTTCGATCTCCTCGCGGGTGGCGTCGGGGCGGCCGATGGCGATGTTCTCGGCGACCGTGCCGGAGAACAGGAACGCCTCCTGGGTGACCATCACCACCCCGCGCCGCAGCTCGGGCATCGCGAGGTCGCGCAGGTCGACCCCGTCGAGGAGGATCCGCCCGGACGAGGGGTCGTAGAAGCGGGCCAGCAGCTTGGCGAGCGTCGACTTGCCCGCGCCGGTGGAGCCGACCACGGCGACCGTGCTGCCCGCGGCGAGGGTGAGGTCGAAGCGGGGCAGGACCTCGCCGCCGGTGCGGTACGCGAACCGTACGCCGTCGAAGACGACCTCGCGGCCCGGCATCTCGGAGACCGCGGCGGGCAGCTCCCTCGCCTCCTTCGGCTCGGGCACCGACGGCCGCTGGGCCAACAGCCCCGCGATCTTCTCCAGCGAGGCGGCCGCCGACTGGTAGGAGTTGAGGAACATGCCGAGCCGGTCGATGGGGTCGTACAGCCGCCGCAGGTACAGCACCGCCGCCGCCAGCACACCCAGCGCGAGCGACTCGGACGCCACCCGGTACGCGCCCCACAGCACGATCGCCGCGACCGTGATGTTGGCGACCACGCGGGAGCCGACGACGTACCGGGCCATCTCCAGGATGGCGTCGCCGTTGGTGCGCTCGTGGTGGCTGTTCAGGCGCCGGAACTCGGCGTCGTTCACCTTCTCGCGGCGGAACGCGCGCACCGGGCGGATGCCGTTCATCGTCTCCGCGAACTTCACGATCACGGCGGCGATCGCGGTGGACCGGGCCGCGTACACCCCGGCCGCCCGCCGCTGGTACAGCCGTACGAGCCCGTACAGCGGCACGAACGACGCCAGCGCCGCCGCGCCGAGACCGAGGTCCAGCCAGAGCAGCATCGCCGAGATGTAGACGAAGGCGAGGATCACGGTGATGAGTTCCTGCAGTCCCTCGTCGAGCAGCTCCCGCAGGGACTCGACGTCCGTGGTGGAGCGCGAGATCAGCCGGCCCGAGGTGTACCGCTCGTGGAAGTCGATGCTCAGTGCCTGGGCGTGCCGGAAGATCCGGCCGCGCAGATCCAGCAGCACGTCCTGGTTGACCCGCGCGGACGCCCCGATGAAGGCGAACTGCAGCAAGCCGGCCGCGAGCGCGCACACCAGGTACGCGACGCCCACGGTGATCAGCGGCCCGTGCCGGCCGTCCCGGAACGCCGGGACGGCACGGTCGATGGCGTACGCCACCAGCAGCGGGCCGGCCTGCACCGCCGCCTGCTGGAGCAGGAGCAGCACGCTCGTGAACGCGACCCGCGCCTTCATCGGCGCCAGCAGGGACCGCAGCAGTGCGAGGGTGGCGCCCGGCGGGGTGGGCAGGTCGTCGTGGTCGAAGGGGTCGGCCACCCCCTGCTCGACGGGTCGTTCGTCGCCGTCCGGTTCCCTGTTCGGCGCGGTGGTCGTGGGCGCCGTCATCGCGCGTCCCCCTCGGTCTCCTCGGTGCCCGACATCAGATGGGCGTACTCGGCGTTCGTCCGCAGCAGTTCGTGGTGGGTGCCCACGGCGGCGACACGGCCGCCGGACAGCAGCGCCACCCGGTCGGCCAGCAGCACCGTCGACGGGCGGTGCGCCACGATGAGGGCCGTCGTCTCCGCGAGCACCCGGCGCAGCGCCGCCTCCACCGCGGCCTCCGTGTGCACGTCCAGCGCCGACAGCGGGTCGTCCAGCACCAGGAAGCGGGGCCGTCCGACCACCGCGCGCGCCAGCGCCAGCCGCTGCCGCTGCCCGCCGGAGAGGCTGAGGCCCTGCTCGCCCACCTGCGTGGCGGTGCCGTCGGGCAGGCTGTGCGCGAAGTCGGCCTGCGCGATGGCGAGGGCCCGGTCCAGCTCGGGCTGCCCGGCGTCCGGCCCGGCGCCCATCAGGACGTTCTCGCCGACGGTCGCGGAGAAGAGCGTCGGCTCCTCGAAGGCCACGGAGACCTTCGCCCGCAGCTCCTCCCTCGGCATCCCGGCGATGTCCTCGCCGTCCAGGGTGATCCGGCCGTCGGTCACCTCGTGCAGCCGGGGCACGAGCGCGGTGAGCGTCGTCTTGCCCGACCCGGTGGCGCCGACGAGCGCCATGGACTCACCGGGCCGGATGTGGAGGTCGATCCGGTCGAGGACGGGGGGCGTGTCGGCGGGCGCGTCGGGATAGCGGAACCGCACGCCGTGGAACTCCAGGCCGCCCCGCACCGCCTCCGCCGCGGGCCGCAGGTCGCCCCCGGTGCCGTCGGCGCCCTCTGGCTCGGCCCCCTCCGACCCGGCGCCCTCCGGCTCGGCGTCCAGCACCTCGAAGTACCGCTCGGTCGCGGTGGCCGCCTCCTGGCTCATCGCCAGCAGGAAGCCGATGGAGTCCACCGGCCACCGCAGCGCGAGCGCCGTCGACAGGAACGCCACCAGCGTCCCCGCGGAGAGCGCGCCGTCCGCCACCTGCACCACGCCCACGACGAGCGCCGCCCCGATGGCGAGTTCGGGCAGGGTGATGATGACGCCCCAGATCGCGGAGAGCAGCCGCGCCTTGCGCAGCTCCGTGCCCCGCAGGGTCCGGGACAGCTCGCGGAAGGCCCGCGCCTGGCTGCGGTGCCGCCCGAACCCCTTGATGATCCGGATGCCGAGGACGCTCTCCTCGACGACCGTGGTCAGATCACCCACCTGGTCCTGGGCGAGCCGCGCGACCGCCGCGTACTTCCGCTCGAAGGCGACACAGGTGACGATCACGGGCACGGCGGGCCCGAGGATGACCAGACCGAGCGTCCAGTCCTGCATCAGCATGATGATCACACCGACGAGGATCGTCACCCCGTTGACCAGCAGGAACGTCAGCGGGAAGGCCAGGAACATCCGCAGCAGCGACAGATCCGTCGTGGCGCGCGACAGCAGCTGACCGGAGGCCCACCGGTCGTGGAAGGCGACCGGCAGCCGCTGCAGATGCCGGTAGAGGTCGGCCCGCATCGACGCCTCGACCCCCGCGAGCGGCCGCGCCACCAGCCAGCGCCGCAGCCCGAACAGCAGCGCCTCGGCGAGCCCGAGCAGCAGCAGGTACAGCGCGCCGAGCCATACGCCCGCCGGTTCGCGGTCCGCGACCGGCCCGTCCACCATCCACTTCAGGACGAGCGGGATGACCAGGCCCACGCAGGACGCGACTATCGCGACGGCCGCGGCCACGGACAGCCGCGCCCGCACGGGCCGGACGTACGGCCACAGCCGCAGCAGGCTGCGTACGGCGGAACGCCCCTCGGCCCGCCGGGCGGTCCGCGGCTCGGGTCCCTGGGGCTGCTCGGGGTCCTGGGTCTGGTCGGGTTCCTCGGCGGTTGCACGTGTCGTGGCCATCAGCAGCGAGCCTACGGATTGCCACTGACATCGCCCACCGAGTTTTGGCCGGACCGCGCTCGGCCATCGGTCCTACGACCGCCCGCCCCCAAC
>NZ_LIRK01000655.1 GCF_001419765.1 Streptomyces torulosus | reverse complement strand
GGGCGGGCAGCGGCAGGGTCGGGGCGTGCTGCTGTGCGGTGTGGGCGGTGAGCCGGCGGCGCGCCTGGGCGATCTTCAGCCCGTGGGCCTCGACGACCGAGCGGCACCGCTGCACCACCTCGACCAGCGGCGGACGGTCCTGCGCGCGGTGGGCCAACATGTCGGTCAGCAGCGGCACCAGGTCGGCGGGGGCGTCCGACAGGTCAGGGGCCGCATCGGGGTCGGTGACCAGGTGGAAGACCATGTAGGGCGTCGCCGCCTGGTGCGGGTAGTGGCCGGCCGCCGCGAACAGCAGTACCGTCCCGAGCGCGTAGACGTCCACGGCGGGCGTCAGCGGCTTCTCGCCGGCCGCCTGTTCCGGGGCCATGCAGACCGGGGTGCCGACGACCTGGTTGGGGNNCGGCCGACAGTGCCTCGGCGAGGATCGCACCGAGTGCGGCGGTGAGGACCGACGGCAGCGGTCCATGCGTCTCCACGTGCCGGGCGAGGTCGGGCCCGGCCACGTACTCGGTGGCCAGCCACGGCTGCTCCGCCTCCGCGTCGGCTCCCAGGAACGCCGCGATCCGCGGGCCCCAGATGGTCTTGAGGACCTCGATCTCCTGTGCGAACCGTCCGCGGGACTCCGAGTCCACGACCGACGGCTTGATCACCTTCACCGCGGCGGGTTCGCCACCGAGCGATTCTCCGAGGAAGACCTGGCCCATGCCTCCCTGGCCGATCCGGCCGAGGAGTTCGAAGTCGCCCAGCGAGAGCGGGTCCTCGGGGTTCAGGGGCGTGATCTGCACGTGTGTCCTCGTAACTCGGTCATGGCGGGCGTCTGATCAGCCGCGATGCGCGCCTGAAGACACGGTAGTGGATGCGGTGGGAGCCGGGAACGCGGATTGCGGGATGGAGATATCAACCTCTTGGGGTTGAGAACGCGTGAAGAGTCCGACTCGGTGTGGATCCGGGGCGTGCACCGGGGGTGTGCCGTCGCGCTGCCTCCGGCGAACGGCGTCCTTCGGGGTGCTTCGTGGTATTACTCGCGACTATTTCCCACTCTTCCCGGCCTTTCGCCCCTTCCCGGCCTTCCTGCTCCGCGACTGCGGGGCGGTCGCGAGGGTGAAGGATGAGGGGCCGGCGGACAGGGGGGCAATGGAGCAAGGGGAGGGCGAATAAGGGGATGTAGGGGTGGTGGGTATTTCCGGGACTCTATAGCCTCCTCACCAGGTTTCCGAACGGGGCCTTCCGTTATTCGTTGAATCATTCCGCCTCGGCATATTGCCGAAATCGGCGAGCCGGAAATTCCCTGTCGTTTCGCCGCGGCCGTGACCGGCAGGCAGTGAGGAGAGGACCGCGATGAAGGCCCTAGTCCTGGCCGGCGGGACGGGAACCCGTCTGCGCCCGTTCAGCCACTCCATGCCCAAACAGCTCTTTCCCGTCGCCAACAAACCGGTGGTGGAGCATGTGCTGGAGAACATCGGCCGGGTGGGCGTCACCGAGGTCGGCGTGGTCGTCGGAGACTGGGAGGAACGCGTACGCGAGGTACTGGGTGACGGTTCCCGGTACGGGGTGCGGATCGTGTACATCCGCCAGGAACGGCCGCTGGGCCTGGCCCACTGCGTGCGGATCGCACGGGATTTCCTCGGTGACAGCGACTTCGTCATGTACCTGGGCGACAACATCCTTCCCAACGGGATAAGCGCGGTCGCCGAGACGTTCCGCACCGAACGCCCGGCCGCGCAGCTGGTGACGCACAAGGTGCCCGACCCCCGGGCCTTCGGAGTGGTGGAACTGCATCCGGACGGCTCGGTCGCCCGGCTGGTGGAGAAGCCGCAGAACCCACGCAGCAACCTGGCGCTCATCGGCGTGTACTTCTTCACGTTCCACATCCACGCGGCCGTGGACGCCATCGCGCCCAGCGCCCGGGGAGAGCTGGAGATCACCGACGCCCTGCAGTGGCTGGTGGCCTCCGGTGCCGACGTGCGCGCGAGCGAGTACAGCGGCTACTGGCAGGACACCGGCCACGTGGACGACGTCCTGGAGTGCAACCGCCGGCTCCTCGCCGGCCTCACCGGCGACGTCGTCGGCGAGGTGGACGAGACGAGCGTGCTGACCGGCCCCGTCGTACTGGAGGCGGGCGCCAGGATCATCCGGTCCCGGGTCGAGGGTCCGGTGATCATCGGTGCGGGAAGCACGATCGAGGACTGCCGGGTCGGCGCGTACACGTCGATCGGGCGTGACTGTGTCCTGCGCCGTTCCGGCATCGACCACTCCATCACCCTGGACGGGGCGACCGTGACGGACGTACCGAGCCTGCACGGCTCCATGATCGGCCGGTCGGCCGTCGTCGGCGCGGGCCGGGAGAACCCCGGCCATCGACTGATCATCGGCGACGACGCCCGCGTGGAGGTGGCCGCATGAAGGTCTTCGTCACCGGAGGCGCGGGCTTCATCGGTTCGCACTACGTGCGGACCATGCTGGCGGGCGGCTACGAGGGATTCGAGGACGCCGAGATCACCGTCTACGACGCCCTGACCTACGCCGGCACCCGGGGCAGCCTGCCCGAGTCCCACCCGCGGATGCGGTTCGTCCGTGGCGACGTCTGCGATCTGCCGGCCCTGATGGAGCTCCTGCCGGGACACGACGTCGCGGTGCACTTCGCGGCCGAGTCGCACGTGGACCGCTCCATAGACGACCCCGCGGTGTTCGTGCGGACCAACGTGGCCGGCACCCAGACCCTTCTGGAGGCCTGTCTGCGGGCCGGAGTACCACGGGTGCTGCACGTCTCCACCGACGAGGTGTACGGCTCGATCACCGACGGGTCCTGGACCGAGGAGTGGCCCCTGGCGCCCAACTCCCCCTACTCCGCGTCCAAGGCGGGGGCGGACATGATCGCCCGCGCGTACTGGAGCACCCACGGCCTCGACGTCTCCGTCACGCGCTGCTGCAACAACTACGGCCCGTACCAGAACCCGGAGAAGCTGATCCCGCGGTTCGTCAGCAATCTGCTGGAGGGCAGGCCGGTTCCGCTGTTCGGCGACGGTTCCAACGTCCGTGAGTGGCTGCATGTGGACGACCACTGCCGGGCGCTGCACCTGGTGCTCACCCAGGGGCGCCCCGGTGAGGTCTACAACATCGGCGGTGGAGCCGAGCGGACGAACCTGTGGCTCACGGAGCGGTTGCTGGAGCTGTGCGGGGCCCCGCCGTCCATGGTGCACAGGGTGGCGGACAGGCCGGGACACGACCTGCGGTACTCGCTCGACTGCACGAAGATCCACGAGGAACTGGGCTACGCCCCCCGGATCGACTTCGACGCGGGACTGGCCGACACGGTGACCTGGTACCGGGACAACCCCGACTGGTGGAAGCCGCTCACGACCCCGCGGGTGGCCACCGGTCGGCACCGTACCGTCTGACGGCGACCACCGACCCCGCGGGTGCGGGGGCCGAGACGGCGACGCTGACAACCCGCACCGTCCCCTGCCCGTTCGCGGGCAGGGGACGGTGGCCGCTACTCCGCCAGGACGCAGTCCTCGTAGCGAGGCAACATGCCCATGGCGAGAGCCTCGGCGAGACTCGGGGCCGCCTGGTCACGCGGGGAGAGGATCGGGGTGATGCCCTGGGGCCAGGGCAGGACCAGCTCCGGGTCCAGCGGGTGGATCGCCAGTTCCCGTTCGGCGACGTAGTTGCCGCTGACCATGTAGGCCATCACGGTGTCGTCCTCGAGAGCCACATAGCTGTGTGCGACGCCGAGAGGGAAGTACACGGCCCGGAAGGACCCGCCCCCGAGTTCGACGGCGTCCCACTTGCCGAAGGTCGGGGAGCCGACCCGGGCGTCGAGCATCACGTCCAGCGCGCGTCCGCCGGCGCAGTACACGTACTTGCTCTGCCCCGGAGGCGTCCGGGTGAAGTGCAGCCCCCGGATCACCCCCCGCATGGACCGGCTGTAGTTGAGCTGGGCGGGGGAGAAGGGCCGGCCCACCGCCGCGACGAACGCCGGTTCTTGATACGGCGCGACGAACAGGCCCCGCTTGTCGGCGTGGACGTCGGGGGTGAACTCGAAGGCACCGGCGATCGCCAGCTCACGCGCCCGCACGCCGCTCACCCCTCCCCGGGCGTCCGGCGGGCCCGCTCGGCGGGAGAACGCGATGTGTCATGGTCAGGTGATCCCATCTCGGTCGGTGTCGCTGGAACGTGAGGTACGCCGTCCCCCGAGGGGCGTGGCCCGCGCAGTCGATGGAGCTGCGTACCGGCTGGGACAGCGCGGGCCGGGACTCGTCTCAGCGCCGATGCTCCTCCGCGGCCAAGGGGGCGAACAACCCCTAATCCCTCCAGCCCCGCCACCAGGGCCGTCCGTACCCGCGGACAGCCGATCTCCGCAGGAGTGCGCGGGGCGGCATGCGGCGCGTGCGGATACGCCCCGGACGGGGAGGAGGGGGAGTGGCGTGCTGCGCCCCGGACGGGGGGCGGCGGGAGCGGCGTACTGCGCCCCGGCTTTCGGGCTGCGGGTCGCCCCCGACCGTTCTCCCCGGTCGTCGGCCGGCCCGCGCCGACCTGACCTCCACTGCGGTGGTGCTGTGAAACACCCCTAGGGGGACGTGCGTCGTGGATAGGGGTCCTGGACCCTGGTTTCCCTCTCACGCATGGGACTTGAATGGGCGCACGCGTCCGAAGGAGACGCTCCGCACGGATCGTGCGGGGGCCTGTGCCCGCTGTCACCCTGAGCCCGCCCGAGTCCCATACCTGAAAAAGAGGAGTCGGCCACGTGTCACCGCAAGCCTGGGCCGACCGGACGGTCGTCGTGACGGGCGGCACCGGTTTCATCGGATCGCACTTCGTCGAGGAACTGCTGGCGCGTCAGGCCCACGTGATATGCCTGTATCGGAGGGACAACAGACACATGTTGTCCCAACTGCCCGCCTGTGACGGCCTGTTGAGTATCCAGGTCGACCTGTGCGACGAACCCGCGCTGCGCCGCGTGTTCGACTGGGCGCCGCGGGGCGTGGACGCGGTGGTGCACTGCGCCGCCATGTGGGGAAGCGCGGGATTCCGGTACGCCCATCCCGCGACCGTCTTCGAGGCCAACTTCCGGCCCGTCGCCAACGTGCTCAGATGCGCCCGGGAACACGGGACTCAGGAAGTCGTCCTACTCGGTTCCGGCGAGGTGTACCGGTCGTCCGTGACCCGCCCGCTGAGGGAGGAGGACGACTTCCGCGCGGCCGTGCGGTACGCGACCGACGGGTACTACCTGGCGAAGCTCTACGAGGAGATGCTGGCGGACACCTACCGGCACGAGCACGGGATGAATGTCTTCAGGCCCCGTCTCACCGGCATCTACGGGCCGCGCGACAACTTCGAGCCGGGCGCGGACCGGGTGATCCCCGCCATGCTCGCCAGAGCCGCGGCCGACCAGGAGATCGTGATCTGGGGGGACGGAAGCCAGACCCGCACCTACATGTTCGTGACCGACCTGGTGCACGCGGTTCTCCAGATGGTCGAGAAGAACAAACACCACACGGTCAATGTGGGGACGCCGGAAACAGTTTCCATGCGGCATCTGGCACAACTCGTATGTGCCGCTCTGGGAAAGCCGGACCGCATTACGTTCGACGAAGAAAAGCCCACGGGTCGGCCGAGTCGGACACTCGATCTCACCCGCCTCGGCGGAATCATCGATTTCCAACCACGCGGTCTTCGGGAGGGTTTGGAACAGACGGCGGACTGGTACCGAAGGATTCATCTTTCCTCGCGTGCGGAGAGCTGACCCTTCTTGTTCCGGATCGACAGGGGTGTTTAGGGGTGGGAGCCCGGAGGCGTCGTCCGTACTGTTCATCAGCAGCCACCGAGAACCCCGAAGGGGAACGCGTCCATGACTGAGAAATTCACCGACCCGCGGATCGTGCCGCACGAGTCCGACCGGGAACGCGACGTCCGGGAGCGGCTGACCAAGCTGTTCGTCGACAGCCCCATCCCGCCCAAGTACCTGATCGACAACCTTCCGGTCTATCTGCGGCGCCACCAACTGGCCGACCTGCTGAGCATGGACGCCCTGTACCGCATGCTGCCCGAGGTCCCCGGCACCATCATGGAGTTCGGTGTGCTGCACGGCCGGCACCTCGTCACGCTCACGGCACTGCGCAGCATCTACGAGCCGTACAACTCGCTGCGCCGCATCGTCGGATTCGACACCTTCACCGGCTTCCCCGACATCGAGGACGTGGACCGTGTCAGCACCAGCGCGGTGCCCGGTCGCTTCGCGGTCCCCGACGGTGAGGTGGACCACCTGCGGGAGGTGCTCGCCGCCCACGAGGCCGGCGAGCCGTTCGGCCACACCCAGCGCTCCTTCCTCGTGCAGGGTGATGTGCGGGAGACGGTCCCGAAGTACCTCGAGGAGAACCCGGAGACCGTCATCGCCCTCGCCTACTTCGACCTGGACCTCTACCAGCCCACCAAGGAACTCATCGAGGTCATCAAGCCGTACCTGACCAAGGGAAGCATCCTCGCCTTCGACGAGCTGGCCCACCCCAAGTGGCCCGGCGAGACGGTGGCCCTGCGCGAGGTGCTCGGCCTCGATCACGCCCCGCTGCGCCAGTTGCCCGGCCGTGAGCCCCCGGTGATCTACATGAAGTGGGGCGAGTGAGACAGCAGCTCAAGGCAAGGGTCTCGACCATGAGGTCGGGGCCCTTCTCGTATGGGGCCGAGCTCTTCCTTTTCTCTTCAACTTCTAGTCGAATGGCGGCACTTGAGTCACACGCGTCTCATGCGTTGCGGATGTCCCTGACCAGGACGACCCCTGTCCGCAGCCGGCCGTGAGGAGAAGACATACATGCCCCGTTCGCCCCTGAGCCGTCGCGCGTTCGTGCTGCTCGGCGCCGCGGTCGCCGCGGCCGCCGGCACCAGGACGTCGATCGCCGTCGCGGCGCCCGCCCGCACACCGGTGCCCGTCCGCATCGTCGACGACAGGGCGACCCCCGCCACCCGCGCGCTCTACGCCTATCTGAAGCGGCAGCAGGGCAAGGGCATCCTCTTCGGCCACCAGCACGACCTCACCTACGGCTTCACCTTCACCACCCCCGACGGCAGGGCGTCCGACACCCGGGCGGCGGTCGGCGACTACCCCGCGATCTTCGGCTGGGACACCCTCGTCCTCGACGGCGACGAACGCCCCGGCGTCGAGGGCGGCACCCACGCCGAGAACATCGCCGCGCTCAGCCGCTGCATCCGGCAGGGCGACGCACGCGGCGGGATCAACACCCTCAGCGCCCATCTGCCGAACTTCGTCACCGGCGGCGACTTCTACGACACCACGGGCCGCGTGGTCCGGCAGATCCTGCCCGGCGGCGCGAAGCACGCGGCCTTCAACGCCTTCCTCGACCGTGTCGCGAAGGCGGTCAAGGGCGCGCGGCGGCCGGACGGCACCGCGATCCCCGTGATCTTCCGCCCCTTCCACGAGAACAACGGCGGCTGGTTCTGGTGGGGCGCCGGCCATACCACCTCGGGCGAGTTCATCGAAGTGTTCCGCTACACCGTCGAGTACCTGCGCGACACCAAGGGCGTCCACAACCTGCTCTACGCCTACTCGCCCAACGCCAGTCTCGGCGGCGACCCGGCCGGCTACCTGAAGACCTACCCCGGCGACCGCTTCGTCGACATCCTCGGCTACGACTCCTACGACGAAGCCGCCGGGCCGACCCCCTGGCTGGACGGTCTGGTGCGGGACCTCGCGATGGTGGTCCGGCTGGCCACCGAGCGCGACAAGGTGCCCGCCTTCACCGAGTTCGGGGAGAGCGGCACCGAGGTCCGCGATCCGCAGTGGTTCACCCACCTGTTGGGGGCCCTCAAGGCGGACCCGCTGGCCCGCCAGGTGACGTACATGGCGACCTGGGCCAACTTCGGCGGCACCCGACGCGCCTACGTGCCGTACCCCGGCCACGCACTGCTGCCGGACTTCACCGCCTTCCACCGGGACCCCCACACCCTGTTCGCCGCCGACCTCCGGGGCGTGTTCGAGGCGCGCACCACCGCCGTCAGGAACGGCCCGGTCATGCACCTGGTGACCCCCACGGACCGGCAGCGGGTGACGGCCTCCCGGACCACCGTCCGGGTGCGGGTCACGCCCGCGCGGGCGAGCCGCGTCACCTACTCCGTGAACGGCGGACGGGCCCGAGCGCTGCGCCTCGGCCCCGACGGCTACCACTCGGCCGTCTGGTCGATCGGCCCCGCCCTGCGGAAGAAGGGCTCGGCGACCCTCACCGTGCGCGCCCAGGTGGACGGCGAGACGCTCACCGACTCCGCCGTCGTCCTCCTCGGCGAGGCCCCACGGCTGCCCGCCGGCTGGATCGACGACTTCGAGGGGTACGCCGGTGACGACATCGCCCTGAGCGAGGCGTACACCCACCTCAACTCCCACACCCTCACCCTGTCGCCCGACCACAAGTCCTCCGGCTCCTACGGACTGGCCTACGCGTACGACTTCTCCGGCGCCGAGTTCACCGGCATCGGCAGAGCGCTCGTCGCCGACTGGTCCGCGTTCACGTCCCTGGCGATGTGGCTGCGCGGCGACGGCTCGGAGAACGCCGGGGCGGTGGAGATCGTCGCCGACGGCATCCCGTTCCAGTACCGGTTCCCGCTGGCCGACACCACCGGGCAGGAGCTCACGATGCCCTTCGGCGAGTTCCAGCCCGCGCCCTGGGACACCGCACACCCCGGAGCCGTGCTCGACGCGGCCCGACTGGCCAAGGTCACGGCGTTCACCCTGTACCTCGGCCGGGCGGACGCCACGGTGACCAAGGGTGTCGTGTACGTCGACGCCATCAGGGCCGTCGCCCAGGCGGGGAAAATACGGTGACCCGGCCCCGTCGCCGTCCCTAGACTCGGCACACATCGCGCGCCGCACGAGATCGCGGCGCGCGCTCCGTATGACGTGTGACGTGTGTCGAGAGAGGGGGGACCTGCCGTGTGTGACCGCACCGCTGTCGTCGTCCCCTCGTCCCTGTACGAGGTGATCCTCGTGTCCTCGTCCGTCCGGTGCCCGCTGCGCGGCCGGTACCGGATGCCCGTGACGCCGGCCTGACGTCGAATCCACGCGCCGAGACGGAGGACAGTCCTGTCCTGCGCCCGTCGTTCGGCGTGCCCTCGTCGTTCCCCGCCCGCACGGGAATCGCGCTGCCCTGATACAGCTCAGCTGAAAGGCCACGGGCCATGCGCACCTTCGACGCCACCACCCTGACCGCCGTCCGCAACCTGGGCATCCTCGCCCACGTCGACGCCGGAAAGACCACCGTCACCGAGCGGATCCTCTATGTCACCGGGACCACGCACAAGCGGGGCGAGGTCCACGACGGCACCACCGTCACCGACTTCGACCCGCAGGAACGCGACCGCGGCATCACGATCTTCTCGGCGGCCGTGAGCTGCGCCTGGGACGGCCACCGCATCAACCTCATCGACACTCCCGGCCATGTCGACTTCGCCGACGAGGTGGAGCGCTCGCTGCGGGTGCTCGACGGCGCGATCGCCGTGTTCGACGCGGTCGCCGGCGTGGAGCCGCAGAGCGAGTCGGTGTGGCGGCAGGCCGACCGGCACGGCGTACCGAGGATCGCCTTCGTCAACAAGCTCGACCGTGCCGGAGCCGACCTCGACACCGCGGTCGACTCCATCCGGCGGCGGCTGCACCCCGCGCCGCTGGTCGTGCAGCTGCCCATCGGCACGGAGGACGGCTTCACCGGCGTCGTGGACCTCCTCCGCATGCGGGCCCTGACCTGGTCCGACGGCAGTGAGGAGGTCCAGGAGGGGCCCGTGCCCGACGCCCTGCGCGACGAGGCGGAGCGCCGACGACGACGGCTGGAGGAGGCCGTGGCGGAACTGCATCCCGTCGCCCTCGACGAGTTCTGCGCCACGTCCACGCTCTCGGCGCCGACGCTCGCCGCGGCGCTGCGCGACCTGACCGCGACCGGTGACGGCGTGGTCGTCCTGTGCGGCTCCGCCTACCGCAACCGCGGCATCGAACCACTGCTCGACGCGGCCGTGGCGTACCTGCCCTCACCGCTGGACGTGCCGCCGGTGCGCGGCACGCACGACGGTACGGAGCAGGAACGCGCCGCCGACCCGGAGGTGCCTCTCGCCGCGCTGGCGTTCAAGGTCAGCGCGACGGCCACCGGGCGGCTGACCTATCTGCGGCTGTACTCGGGGACCATCAGGAAGGGGGACACCGTGCTCGACGCGGCCACCCGGCGCACCGAGCGGATCGGCCGGATCCTGCGGGTGCGGGCCGACCGCCACGCCGAACTGGACCGGGCGTCGGCAGGCGACATCGTCGCCGTGATCGGCCTCAAGGCGGCCCGGCCGGGCACGACCCTGTGCGCACCGGCCGCTCCGCTGCTCCTCGAACCGCCGTCCGTCGCCGACCCGGTGGTGTCGGTGGCCGTGGAGGCCCGCAGGAGCACCGACACCGACCGGCTGGCGTCGGCGCTGGCCCGGCTGGCGGAGGAGGACCCCTCGCTGGTGGTGCGGACCGACCCCGAGACCGGGCAGACCGTGCTGTCCGGGATGGGGGAACTGCATCTGGAGGTGGCGGTGGAGAAGATCCGGCAGACGTCCGGCGTGGAGGTCACGGTCGGCCGGCCTCGGGTGGCCTATCGCGAGACGGTCGTCCGGGGCGTGTCCGGGCTGGTCTTCCGGCACGTCAAACAGGACGGCGGCGCCGGGCAGTTCGCCCATGTCGTCCTCGACGTGGCACCGCTGGAGGCGACGGACGGCGGCACCACCGGCTTCGCCTTCCGTTCGACGGTCGTCGGCGGGCGGGTGCCGCAGGAGTTCGTGCGCGCGGTCGAGGCCGGGTGCCGGGACGCCCTCGCGGAGGGCCCGCTCGGCGGTCACCCGGTCACCGGGCTGAGCGTCACCCTCACCGACGGGGCGACCCACTCCAAGGACTCCTCGGAGATGGCGTTCCGCACGGCCGGGCGGCTCGCGCTGCGCGAGGCGCTGCGGGGCAGTGCGATGGCGCTGCTGGAACCGGTCGCCGAGGTCACCGTGACCGTGCCCGCGGACGCGGTCGGCGGGGTCCTCGGGGACCTCGCGGCGCGGCGCGGGCGGGTGTCGGACTCGGTGGCGCGGGCGGGGTCGGTGGTGGTCACCGCCACCGTGCCCCTGGCCGAGCTGTTCGGGTACGCCACGCGGTTGCGCAGCCGTACGCAGGGGAGGGGGACGTTCACGACACGCCCCGCGGGTTACGCGGTGGCGCCCGCCGCCGTGGTGAGTGAGCGGTAGACGCCCCTGCCGCCCCTGTGACCCCGGCTTCGCGTGCCGGTTCGAGGCCGGCTCCTTCGACGGCGAGTGCGGGGTCGTGGGGGCTTGTCGCGCGGTTCCCCGCGCCCCTGCCAGGGGCGCGGGGAACTGTCCTGCGTCACGTGGTTGTAGTGGCGGAGCAAGCGGCCTTCAACGCTCGTCCGTGATTCCACTTGTGTCCGTTGTGACCGAGCCGTGGCCACCTCGCCCCCACGGACGCCCCCGCGTTGCCTCCACTCCCACGTCCTCCCAGCTCACCCCTTGTTTCCCGGCCGACGTCAGGGCGGGCAACAGGAAACCCGTCGACCGCCCGGAGAGGCGGGGCAACTCTGGATACGTCAGCACGCGGCAACCACGACCAAGCGTGAGACGAGGGGGGATCGGCTCATGAGACGGGCGCTCATGTCACTGTGCGCGGTGCTTGCGGCCACCGCGGTCGCCGCCACCGGATGCGCCGGCGGTGACGGCGACCGCCGGACACCTCGGGAACCGGGGTCCCGGCCCGAGAAGCTGACCTGGCAACAGGAGTTGCGCGTCAGCGACGCCGAGCAGCGACTGACGAAGCTGTGCATGAAGCGCCACGGTTTCACCTACTGGGAGGACCGCCGCCTGACGCTGGAGGAGAGTCGCCCCGTGCGCTACGTCCAGGACGACGTGGCCTGGGCCCGCGCACACGGGTACGGCAGCCGCATCGACGCCGAGAACCAGAAGGTCCGCGAGAGCAACCCCATCGGCACCTACCGTCAGAGCCTCACCCCGTCACGACGCGCCGCCTTCGATCTCGCGCTCGACGGCGGCGACGACGTCCGCACGCTCACCGCGCGGCTGCCCAACGGCCGTGGAGAGATCCGCAAGCGCCTCGGCGGCTGCACCGAGGAGGCCGAGCGCAAGCTCTACGGCGACCCGGCCGAATGGTTCCGCACCAGCAAGATCGCCACCGGTCTCAGCGCCCTCTACGGCGACGACCTGATGAAGGACCGCCGGCTCACCACGACGCTGCGGGCCTGGTCCCACTGCATGGAGAAGGCCGGACATCCCTACACAGACCCCCAGGCGGCCCGCGAAGCCGTCCGGGTCAACACCAGCCGGCTCGGCGGGGCCCGCGCCGACGAGGCGTTCGCCGTCGAGCGCGAGATCGCCGTGGCCGACGCGACCTGTGCTCGCGAGACCTCGCTGCGCGCCGTGGCGTCGGCCCGGGAGACGTACTACGAGGACCGTCTGCGTGACCGGTTCGGCAAGGACCTCGACACGTATCGGAGCCTCGCCCAGCAGGCATTCGACCGGGCCGTGCGCATCGTTCCGGAACGCGACTGACCACCACACGTCCCGGACGCGCACCGACCACCGAGGACGGCAGGACCGGGCCACCGCCCGGTGTGCGGTCACCGGCAGCCACACCCACGCACGACCAAGGAAACGAGGGGAAACATCATGCGCAAGTTCACCGTCACGGCAGCGCTCCTCGGGCTCACGGCCCTGGGCGTCGTCGTACCCGCCACCTCGCAGGCGGCGGACACCGCCGCCGCCTCCGGCTGCGGCGACAAGTGGGGGCCGCGCAACGGCTACATGTACGCCTGGGACGGCTACAACTGCTCGGGCGACCAGCTCATCGCCACCCCGAACACCGTCGGTGACTGGGGCACGGCGAACTGGGACAGGGCCTCGTCCGTCATGAACCGCGGCTACACGGGCAGCCTGTCGATCGTCAAGTTCTACGAGTGGCAGGGTCACGCCGAGGGCCCCAACGACGGCCACGCCTGTCTCCTGCCCGGCGAGGCGTGGGCCGACAACCTGTCCGACAACCGCCTCTCCGACGGCTCCTGGGCCGACGACAACATCCGGGGTCACAAGTGGGTCAACGGGGGGTGCGCGACCAACCTCACCTGATCCCCCACCGCCGGCGGGGGCGGCCCGGACCTGACCGACCCGGGCCGCCCGCGCCCTCGCGGTGACAGCGACGTACGTCCGGAACCGGCTGCCCGCGGTTCCGGGCGTCCCTGTTTTCGCCACTCCGGGTGAAAGACTTGGCCGCCCCCGAGGACCCGGCAGTAACCTGGGCATCCGCCGTCTCACGGCCGCTCTGCCTTGGGGGACACCTTGGGGGACCCGCAGCACGGACAGCAACCAGACCCTCATCACGGACGGGACCGGGACGCGCTGACCACGCTGTCCTTCCCGGCGCAGCTGAGACGGCTCAGACAAGAGCGCGGACTGTCCCTCACCGACCTGGCCCGGCGCACCCACTACAGCAAGGGCTACCTCAGCAAGATCGAGACCGGCACGAAGCGCGCGACCGTCGACGTCGCCCGGCTGTGCGACCAAGTGCTGGGCGCCGAAGGGGAGTTGCTGCGGCTGGTGCAGCAGGCGTCGCCTCGTGACGGCGACCCCCGCACCGACACCGACCCCGTGGAGCGGCAGTCCGACGAGAGCTGTCCCTACCGCGGCCTGGCGGCGTTCACCCCCCAGGACGCCGAGATGTTCTTCGGCCGGGACCGCGCGACGGCCGCACTGGTGGAGCGGGTCTTCGAACGGATCGGCGGCGGCCCCCTGATGCTCGTCGCACCGTCCGGCGCGGGCAAGTCCTCGCTGCTCAACGCCGGACTCGTCCCCGCCCTGCGTCGCGGCGACCTCCCCATGCCGGGCGCCGACCGCTGGCCGGTGGTGCTGCTCACCCCCACCTCGCGCCCCCTGGACGAACTGCTGGAGCGCGTCGCGAAGGCGCTGGGCGGCGACCTCGGTATCGCCGCCGACGAGGTACGGGACAACCCGGGCGCCCTGCTCGGCGCCGTACGGGCCCGGTCGGAGACCTCGCCGCGGACCGAGGGGCCGCGGCGGCCCCCGCCGCCCCGACCGGTGCTGATCGTCGACCAGTTCGAGGAACTCTTCACGCTCTGTCCGGACGAGGACGAACGCCGAGCGTACGTCCGCGTGTTGTGCGCCCTCGCGACCTCCCGGCCCGCGGATCACCCGCATCCGGCCGCCGTCGTGGTGCTCGGCGTGCGCGCCGACTTCACCGGCCGCTGCCTGGACCTCCCCGAGCTGGCCCGGGTCTTCACCGACGGGCTGTTCGTCCTGTCCCCGATGACCGTCGCGGAACTGCGCGAGTCCATCACACGCCCCGCCGAACTCGCCGGGGTCACCCTCGAACCCGGCCTGGTCCCCCTGCTGTTGCGGGACGCCGGACTCCGCGAGGACCCCGGCCCCGGCCCCCGGCCCTCCACGACCGGCTCCGACGAGACTCCCTCCGGCGCGCTCCCCCTGGTCTCCCACGCGCTGCTCGCCACCTGGCAGCGGCGCCGCGACTCCGCGCTGACCGTCGACGGGTACGAACGGGCCGGTGGCATCCAGGGGGCGGTCGCCCGCACCGCCGAGAACGTGTTCGCCCGGCTGTATCCCGCCGAGCAGAAGACGATCCGCCGCATCCTGTCCCGGCTGGTCCTCGTCATGGACGGGGCCGGGGCGACCCGCCGCCGGATGAGCCGGGACGCCCTGATGGCGCAGCTCGGCGACGCGGACGGGGCCGCCACCGCGCTCGACGCCTTCGTCCGGGCCCGGCTCATCACGCTGGACAGCGACACCGTCGAGATCACCCACGAGGCCCTGCTGCACGCCTGGCCCCGCCTCCGGGACTGGATCCACGCCGACCGGGCGGGTCTCCTCCTCCACCAGCAACTCGCCCACGCCGCCGCCGAATGGGAGCGCGAGAACCGCGATCCGTCCGCCCTCTACCGGGGCACCCGCCTCGACACCGTACGGACGTGGGCCGACGAGTCGGACGGCCGGGCCCGGCTCGGGCCCGACGAGGAGGCGTTTCTGACGGCCAGTCAGGCCGAGGAGGACGGCCGGCGCAGACAGGCCCGACGACAGGTGCGGCTGCGGCAGTCCATGCTCGCCACCCTCGCCGTGCTGCTGGGGCTCGCCGTCACCGCCGGAGGGCTCGCCTACCAGCAGCGTGAGGGCGCCCTCGACCAGGAGCGCGTCGCCCGCTCCCAGGCCCTCGCCGCGCGGTCCGCGTCCCTCGCCGGGGGCCGGCCCGAGGCGTCGATGCTCCTCGCGGAGGAGGCCTACCGGGCCGCCACGACCGCCGAGGCGCGCGGCGCCCTGCTCAGCACCCAGTCGCAGCCGTTCTCCGCCCGTCTCGACGGTCACCGCGGACCGGTCAACGCGGTGGCGTTCGCCCCTGGCGACCGGATGCTCGCCACCGCCAGCTCCGACGGCACGGTCACCCTGCGCGACACCGCCGAGGGCCATCGGATCCTCGCCCGGTTCACCGTGCCCGGACGGGTGCGCTCGGTCGCCTTCAGCCCCGACGGGCGTACGGTCGCGGTGACGTCGACCGACGGACCGGTGACCCTGTGGAGCACCACCGCCCACCGCAGGACGGGCGTGCTCTCCGACGCCACGAAGGGCGCGCGGTCCGTGGCCTTCGACCCGCGCGGTGGCAGGCTCGCCGTCGCGGCCGCCGACGGCACCGTCCGGGTGTGGGACACCGCGTCCCGGCAGCCCCGGACCGTCGCCACCCTCCGCGGCCACAAGGGCACCCCCAACGCGCTGGCCTACGCCCCCGACGGGCGGACGCTCGTCTCCGCAGGCACCGACCGCGCCGTACGGATCTGGGACACCCGACGGAACGAGTTCGTCCACACCCTCAAGGGCCACACCGACGAGGTGCTGGGTGTCGCCTTCTCCCCGGACGGCACCACGGTGGCCTCCGCCGGCGTCGACCGGACGGTACGCCTGTGGGACGTGCGCGACAGACGGCTGACGGCCACGTTCACCGGGAGCAGCGACGACATCAACGCCGTCGTCTTCACCCCGGACGGAACGACGGTCGTCGGAGCGGTCGGCGACGGCACGACCCGGCTGTGGGACGTGCGCGGCGGCCGGCAGACCGCGGTGCTCGCCGGGCACACCGACTACGTCCTCGGGGTGGCCGTGACCTCCGACGGCGCCCTGCTGGCCACGGCCGGGTTCGACCAGTCCGTCGCCCTGTGGGACCTCGCCGGGCCGGTCCTGACGTCCCGTCCGTTCACCGAGGTCTGGCAGACCGCGTACAGCCCCGACGGGAAGCTGCTGGCCACCGCCGACGCCGACCACGCCGTACGGCTGTGGGACGCGCTGACGCACACCCTCGTGGCGGCGCTGAAGGGGCACACCGAGACCGTGTTCTCGGTGGCGTTCTCGCCCGACGGCCGGACCCTCGCGTCGGCGGGCTCCGACGGCACGGTCCGGCTGTGGGACGTCGCACGGCGCGCGGCGCTGAAGAAGCTGACCGGGCACGCCGGGCAGGTCTTCGCGGTCGCCTTCGCCCCCGACGGGCGGACCCTGGCGTCGGCGGGCGCCGACCACACGGTGCGCCTGTGGGACGTGGCGAAGCGTCGCCAGACCACCGTGCTCGGCGGCCACAAGGACTTCGTCAACGATGTCGCCTTCAGCCCCGACGGCCGCACCCTGGCCGGCGCCGGCGACGATCTGACGGTACGGCTGTGGGACGTCGCCTCGCATCGCGAACTGGGCGCGTTGCGGGGGCACTCGGGAGCTGTGCGGGGCGTCGCGTTCAGCCCGGACGGCCGCATCCTCGCCAGCAGCGGCAACGACGGCACCGTACGCCTGTGGGACGTCCGGCACCGCCGCTTCGAGGCCGCCCTCGTCGGCCACTCGGGCGCGGTGCGCGGTGTGGCGTTCAGCCCGGACGGGCGCACCCTCGCCAGCAGCGGCAACGACCGCACGGTCCGCCTGTGGGACGTCGCCGGGCGGCGGCCGTGGGCGACGCTCACCGGCCACAGCAACGCGGTGTGGGGCGTCGACTTCGCCCCCGACGGGCGGACGGTGGCCAGCAGCAGCACCGACGGCACCGTACGGCTGTGGGACCTCGACCCGGGCGCGCGGCTGGCGGACATCTGCCGGATGCGCGCCGGGATCGGCCCCGAGGAGCGCGCCACACTGCTGCCGGGGGTGCCCGTCGCGGCGGACGCGGGGGACTGCGGGAGCCGCTGAGCGACACACCGGCCGTCCGCCGGCCGTCCGCCGGTGGCCGTCCGCCGGGTGCTCCGCCGGCCGTTCGCCGGGCCGTCCACTGGCCGTCCGCGGGGCGCCCACCGGGCTGTCCGCCAGCCGTTCGCGGGGCCTCCACCGGGCTGTCGCCAGCCGTTCGCGGGGCCTCCACCAGGCTGTCCGCCGGCCGTCCGCCGG
>NZ_LIRK01000654.1 GCF_001419765.1 Streptomyces torulosus | reverse complement strand
CGAACAGGCCACGGCCCGGCTTGCCCGCCGTGTCCGCCGCGTGGTCCTCCAGGCGGCGCAGCAGCTCGTCCAGCCGGGCCGTGGCCTGTTCGCGGTCGTAGGCGAGGAGGAGACGGCAGTCCTGGCCGTGGGCGGGGCGCAGATGGGGGAGCCAGCCGAGCCAGGACCAGTCGGCGGTGCGCTCCTCCGCGGGGCGGGAGCGGTCGGCGCTGATCAGGGTCAGTTCGAGGGTGTCGGGGGAGTGCAGCGCGGCGAGCTGGGCCACGACGGCACGGGCCAGGCCCATCAGACGCGGGCGCGGACCGGCCAGTCCCAGCGCGCCGACCTCGCGCAGCCCGGTGGTCACGGGCACCGCCGGCAGCAGCCCCGAGCCGTCCGGCGTGGCCCGGTCGGCCGTGCCCAGCCGCACCGACAGCGCCTCCGGGTGGCCCGGCCCCCGCTCCCACAGCCGGGGCCCCGGTCCCAGCGCGGTCAGCAGTAGCGCGGCGGGGTCCGGCCAGGTCTCCGGCAGCCGCGCGCCCCCGGCGGGGAGCAGCGACGTCAGGGCGCCGCGCTCGTCCTCGTCGTACTCCGTGTCGTACTCGTACGGGTCGTGCTCCGCCCCCGTCTGCCCGCGCCCTCCGGCCAGCCGCCGTGCCCAGGCCCCGAACCCGCCCCGCTTGCGCACCCCGCGCGGCACCTCGGTGCCCCGCAGGGGCGTGCCCTTGCGGGTGCCGGAACCGGCGGGTCCCAGCGCGTCGGCGCCCTCACCGAGGTCACCGGGTGCGCCGGATACACCGGGTGCGCCGGATCCGCCGTATGCACCGGATCCGTGGAGGTCGTCGGGTTCGCCGTACCCCCGCTGCCCCGGCAGGTCGACGGCGCCGCCTCCGCCGCCCGGCCCCTCATGACCGCCGGGCCGGTGCGACGCGCGCGAGTCCCCGGGACCGCCCCGGGACCCGGAGCCGCCAGCACCCCGGGAAGCGTCAGGGCCGTGGGAGCCGTGGGTACCGTCCGCGGCGCCGAAGTCCCCGCCCGCGCCCTCCTGCCCCGCACCCCGGCCGCCGGACCCGGACCCGCTGGCGAACCCCGTGGCCCCCGCCGCCCGCCCGATCCCCGGTGCTCCGCCCTGCCCGGGCACCAGCCTCTGCTCCGTACGCCCCTGCCCGGCGGCCCGTGCCGCCTCCGCGGCGCCGTCACCCCCGGAAACGCCCCCGGGGCCCGTGCCGCCCTCGGCCGCCACGGTCACCCGGATGTGGCCCTCGCCGTCGGGTGTGGTCGCGACGCCGCGGGTGCCGGAGGAGGAGGCCAGGCGGAGGGCCGACTCGCCGATCCGCAGCAGCGCGCCCGGCGCCAGGCGGACGGGGCGGTCGTCGACGTGCTCGCCGTCGAGCGTGGTGCCGTTGGTGGAGCCGAGGTCGACGACGGTGACGCGGCCGTCGGAGGAGAGGGTGACCGCGCAGTGGAGGCGGGAGACGTCGGGGTCGTCCAGGGGGACGTCGGCGTCGGCCGAGCGGCCGATGTGGATCTTGCCGCCGTGCAGCAGATGGACACCCCCGGCGTCGGGCCCGGCCACGACATGCAGCTGGGCGGCGGCCTCGTCGACCTCGGGGCCCGGCTCGGAGGGGGCGCCGAGGGAGAGCACGGCACCATCGATCAGGGGCGGCTCGCCGAGGGTGCAGCGCTGGACGTCGAGGCGCTCGGCGCCCGCGTACAGCACGACCTGGCCGCCCGCCTCCCGGCCGCGCTCCGGCTGCGCGGCGCCGCCGTCCCCGACCGCGGAGGCGAGGCCCGACGCCACGGCGGCGAGAGCCGTCCCCGCGGGCGCCGTGACCAGCACGTCGCAGGCCGTGGCGCGCCCTCGCGGCTCCGAGGTCGGTCCCAGCGGGTCTACGACGGTCAGCCGGATCTGCATCGCCGTCTGCGATCCCTTCCGCGCGGGCACCCGCGACGACGAGGACGAGACTGCGCGGTCCCCACCGCAGACTTCCCCCACCGCTCACGGGCACGTCGGCCAGTACTGGAGGCATCCTCGCACCTGCCGCCGACAACACGCCCGCCGCCCGGCGCCAAGTGATCTTGATTGGTCGGCTCTGCCCCCAAAAGTGCCTGACCAGTGCCCGCCAATTGATCACTTGAGATCGGTCACGTCTGTCCCGTGCCCGATTTGGGCAACCGAGCGCCTGGGGAAGAGCGTCTTTCCATCGAACGTACGGGGGAACCCGTACGTATCCGCGTACGCGGGACGACAGGGAACACAGAGAACACACGGCAAGCCAGAGCAAGCCACAGCAGGCGCAGGACGACAGGACCCCTGGTCCCGGGGATGGCCGCACTACAGTGGGTCGGAACACCGCGGGACAGGGTCGGGCAAGCAAGCAGCAGGGAGCGCATGACGTGCGGCCGGTAGGGAGCAAGTACCTCCTGGAGGAGCCGCTGGGACGCGGCGCCACAGGCACCGTCTGGCGCGCCCGCCAGCGGGAGACGGCGGGCGCCGAGGCGGCCGTGCCGGGCCACCCCGGGGAGACCGTGGCGATCAAGGTCCTCAAGGAGGAGCTCGCCGGCGACCCGGACATCGTGATGCGGTTCCTGAGGGAGCGCTCCGTCCTCCTCAGGCTCACCCACCCGAACATCGTCCGGGTGCGCGACCTCGTCGTCGAGGGCGATCTCCTGGCCCTCGTCATGGACCTGATCGACGGCCCGGACCTGCACCGCTATCTGCGCGAGAACGGCCCGTTCACGCCCGTCGCCGCCGCGCTGCTCACCGCGCAGATCGCCGACGCGCTCGCCGCCAGCCACACCGACGGCGTCGTCCACCGCGACCTCAAGCCCGCCAATGTGCTGCTCCAGCAGGACGCGGGCCAGATGCACCCGATGCTGACCGACTTCGGCATCGCCC
>NZ_LIRK01000653.1 GCF_001419765.1 Streptomyces torulosus | reverse complement strand
CCGGCAAGCCCTTCGCGGCGAGCACCGGCCAGCGGCTTCCCGGCGCCCGCGACTGGGCCGCCGAGGTCGCCGCGAAGGGCTTGCCGGAGACGTACGGCGCGGCCGGTCCGCGGGGCAGGGTGTCGGCGACGGCGTCGAGGAAGGACCGCATCAGTGCTTCCGGTTCGGGCAGCCGGAGGGGGCCCTTGCCAGGCAGGGGAACGGCGTGGCCCTCGTACGGCAGTGCCGCGGCGACGGCTCTGAGGTGGGCGATGTCGTCCGGGTCGAGCGGTCCGGCCCGCCAGGCGTCGAACCCGTCGGCGGTGAGCCCCGGCAGCAGGCGCCCCCGGGCGACGAGCCGCAGCGCGTGCAGGGCGGCGGCACCCCAGCAGGCCGTCGCGGGGTGGGCGGCGGGGTCGCGGCGGGCCCGGGCGAGCAGGGGCAGGGCGTCGGCGACGGGCAGGGACAGGGCGGGGACGGTGCCTCTGCGGACGCCGGTGGCACCGTGCCGTCGGACGACGGTGAGGTCCTCGGGGGTGCCGGGCGGTGGTTTGTCGCCGTCCGGGTCCCAGAACGCGACCCGGCCGTGGCGGGGCAGGGGCGCCGGCAGGAAGACGGCGGCCAGCCGCACCGGGACGGTCAGTGGATCGGTGACGGCCGGTGTCACGGGAACGGCCGTGTCGGCCTCGGGAACAGCCATGTCGGCCTCGGGAACAGCCATGTCCCGCATGCGTCCGGTCACCTCCCCGCCCATGGTCGGATGAGCCGTCTCCGGCTCCGATCAGCTGTCTCCGACTCTACGGGCGGGGTCTGACATTCGGTCCCGCCGACCGTGCGCGAGCCCGCGCGGGCCCGGGTACGCGCAGGTCAGGGCACGGTTCGGGACACCAGGTACACCATCGGATGGTCCGGGTTGGACCGGTTCACGACGATGTCGTGGGTGGGCGCGGGACTCTTCTGCTTGTTGACGAGGCCGTACCAGGGGCCGGGGCCGCTGAAGTCCCAGCCGACGATCCGCCGGTCGCGGGCGTGGACGGCCATCTCGCCCTTCTTCAGCGCCGCCGTGCTGGTGCCGATCTGGTCGAGGAAGCGTTCGAGGCCCTCGTTGCTCGTGTAGAACTGCACGTACAGACGGCTGGTCCGCCAGTTGTTTGTCTCGTAGTACGCGAGGTGCTTCGAGTACGGCGGGATCGGGACGTCGTAGAGGCGCTGCTGGAGCCGGGAGGGCCAGTGCGCGGTGAGGCCGGTCGCCGAGTACTTCTCCTCCTTGTCCTTGCCGCTGTCCCGGCTCTGGTTCGCGGAGATCACCAGATAGCCCGCGGGGACGCCGATGAGCAGCACGATGATCGCCAGGGTGAGCGCGCGTCGGCGGATCTTGTGGCGGCGGTCCTCGGCGGGCTGCTCGGGTTCCTCGGGTGAGGTGCCCTGGCGGGGCACGGAGGCGGTCATGCGGAGTCCTCGGTGGTGCGGCGGGCCTCCACGTACCGCGCGTACCGCTCGTAGCGCTCGACCCGGCGGCGGTTGGCGCGGCGGAAGCGGCGGGCGACCAGGCGGGCGAGGTCGGCGGCGCCCACCATCCCGGCCTCGGGGCCCAGCTGGGCGCGGGCGATACGGGCCTCGGGGCGGTAGCCGCGGCCGGTGAGATGGCGGCGGAAGGCGTCGCGGGCGGGGCCGATGAGGAGGTCGTCGGCGGCCGAGACACCGCCGCCGATGACGAAGCAGGACGGGTCGAGGGCGGCTGCCAGGTTGGCGATGCCGACGCCGAGCCACTGGCCGATGTCCTGGAGCAGCTCGATGCACATCGCGTCGCCCTCACGGGCCAGCTCGGTGATCATCGGCCCGGTGATGTCGCCGATGTTGCCCTTGACGTGCTCGATGATCCCGTACGCGACCGGGGAGTCCGCCGCGGCCAGCTCGCGGGCCTCTCTGACCAGCGCGTTCCCGGAGCTGTACTGCTCCCAGCAGCCGCGGTTGCCGCACGGGCAGCGGTGTCCGCCGGGCACGACCTGCATATGGCCGAACTCTCCGGCGACCCCGAACTTGCCGCGCTTGACCTGGCCGTCCTCCAGGATCGCGCCGCCGATGCCGGTACCGAGCGTGATCATGACCAGGTGGTCCTCGTCCCGGCCGGCGCCGAAGCGCCACTCGGCCCAGGCGGCGGCGTTGGCGTCGTTGTCGACCAGCACGGGCACGGCGAGGCGGCCGGCGAGCCGGTCGCGCAGCGGTTCGTTGCGCCAGGACAGGTGCGGGGCGAACAGCACGCGGTTGCGGTCCGCGTCGACCCAGCCGGCGGCGCCGATGCCGACGGCGTGCACGTCGTGCCGGTCGGAGAGGTCCAGCACCAGCTCCACGATCGTGTCCTCGACGACCTGGGGGCTCTTGGACTTGTCCGGGGTCTCCGTGCGGAGCTTCTCCAGGATGTTGCCGTCGGCGTCCACGACGCCCGCCATCACCTTCGTACCGCCGATGTCGATGCCGACGGTGGGGACGCGGGGCGCCGTCAGGTGCGAGCGGCGCTCGCGCGTGCCGACGGTACGCAGGACGGTGGCCCGCGCGGAGCCGCGGTGGGTGAAGTCGCGGTAAGTGCTCATCGGGCCGATTCTGCCTTAGCGCTCCGCTTGGTGCGCCGTGGGGGCGGGGGGGGCCGCCTCTTCCTTTTCGAGTGCGGGCGCGTCGGGGCTGGTCGCGCCCACGCGGCGGAGCCGCACATGTCACAGCCCGCGCCCCTGTTTGGCGGCTGCGCCGCCATTACAGGGCGCGGGGAGCCGAAGAAGGTACCGGCTACGCCCTCACCAGTAGTTGGAAGTCGAACGAGTAACGGGAGGCTCGGTAGATGTGGGTGCCGTACTCGACTGCTCTGCCTGTGTCGTCGAAGGTGGTGCGTTGCATGGTCAGGAGGGGGGCGCCGTCGGGTTCGGTCAGGCGTTCGGCTTCCGCCGGTGTGGCCGTTCTCGCGCCGATGGTCTGGCGGGCGCTGTGCAGGGTGATGCCCGCGGAGCGCATCAGGCGGTAGAGGCCCGTCGACTCCAGCTGGGGCGAGTCGAGGTCCAGCAGGCCGGTCGGGATGTAGTTGCAGAGGGCGGCCATCGGCTCGCCGTGGGCCAGACGGAGTCGCTCGATCCGGTGGACCTCTCCGCCCTCGGCGACGGCGAGGGCGGCGGCGACCTCGGCGGAGGCGGGGACCATGGTGTTGAGCAGGACCAGGGTCTCGGGGCGCTGGCCGGCGGCCTCCAGGTCGTCGTAGAGACTGCTCAGCTCCAGCGGACGCTTGACCTGGCTGTGCACGACCTGCGTGCCGACGCCCCGGCGGCGGACGAGCAGGCCCTTGTCGACGAGCGACTGGATGGCCTGCCGCACGGTCGGCCGGGACAGGCCGAGGCGGGCGGCCAGCTCGATCTCGTTGCCCAGCAGGCTGCCCGGGGTCAGCGCGCCGTGCTCGATCGCGGCCTCCAGTTGCTGCGACAGCTGGAAGTAGAGCGGGACCGGGCTGCTGCGGTCGACGCTGAGCTGGAGCGACACGGTCGGATCCACTTCTGGTTTCGGCACGGGCCGAGCGTAGCCCCGGTGCCGGATGACGGGAAGCCGCGTCGTTCGGTTGTCCGGACAAAGCATTGACACGGCGGCGGGTACGACCGCACTTTGTTTCTCATGCGCATCGGACTTATCGGAGCGGGTCGAATCGGGACGATTCACGCGACCACGCTCAGCCGTCACCGCGACGTCGGCTCCCTGATCATCACGGACGTCGACACGGCTCGGGCCCACGACCTCGCGGACCGCCTGGGCGAGACGGTCGCACCGGGAGTGGACGAGATCTTCACCTGGGGTGTGGACGCCGTGGTCATCACGGCCGCCACGTCGGCCCACGGCGAACTGATCGGTCGGGCAGCACGCTCGGGGCTCCCGGTGTTCTGCGAGAAACCCATCGCCGTGGACATGCAGGGCACCTTAAACGCGCTCGCCGAGGTCGACGCCGCCGGAACCGTGCTGCAGATGGGCTTCCAGCGACGCTTCGACTCCGGCTATGTCACCGCCCGTGAGGCCGTGCGCTCGGGCCGACTGGGGCGGCTGCACACCGTGCGGGCGCTGAGCGCCGACCAGGCGCCGCCGCCCGCCGGGTACCTGACGGTCTCCGGGGGCATCTTCCGGGACTGCATGATCCACGACCTGGACGCCGTGCGCTGGGTGACGGGACGCGAGGTCGTCACCGTGTACGCGACGGGGTCGGACGCCGGGAACCCGATGTTCCGGGAGGCGCACGACATGGACACGGCCGCGGCCGTGCTGACGATGGAGGACGGCACCCTCGTCACGGCGACGGCGGCGCGGGTGAACGGGGCGGGCTACGACGTCCGCATGGAGCTGGCCGGGGAGCTGGACACCGTGGTGGTCGGGCTGGACGACCGTACGCCGGTCGCGTCCACCGAGCCGGCCGGGCCGCCGCCCGCCGACAAGCCGTGGACCGGTTTCCTGGAGCGTTTCGCGGCCGCGTACGAGGCCGAGGTCGCCGCGTTCGTCGAGGTGGTGCGCGGTGAGCGGGCCAACCCCTGCGACGGCCGCGAGGCGCTGCAGGCGCTGCGCGTCGCCGAGGCCTGCGAGCTGTCCCGCCGGGAGCACCGGCCGGTGAACCTCGGCGAGATCCCGGGCGGCCGCGACTGAGCCGCCCGGCGGCCGTGCCGCCGGGGCTTCCCTGCGCGCGGGTCACACGAGCAGCCGTACCGCCGGGGTCTCCGTGTCTGTGGCCAGGATCTGGTCGCAGTCGCCGCAGCGGAGGTCCCACGGGCGGCTCACGTTGGTCTGGATGCTGGGCTTGCCCGACTCCCTGGTCTCGTGGCAGTAGTAGCCGAGGTGCAGTCGCACCCAGGGATGGCTGGTCGGCGCCACGGAGCGGCGGCCGTCACGGCCGTCCTCGAACGGCGCCCACCAGAAGTCGACCAGAATCCGCACCGCGAGCCGTTCGTCACCGGAGGTGCTGTCGAACGCGGCGATGCGGGCCGGCGCGTGATGGCGGCCGAGGCCGCTGCGGGTACCGGAGCACAGGGCCTTCTCCGCGCCCCGCTCGAAGAACGTGGTACGGCCGAGACGCTCGCAGACGAAGCAGTCCAGGCTGAACTCCAGGGTGGGCCCCCAGTACAGCTGATGGCTCTCCTTGCCGCCCGGCGGCCGGGTGAGGGCCGCCGTGATCTCCGCGGTGCGCAGCATGATGGGGTTCTCCTGCGGGGCTCGGGGGCGGCGTGCGCGGGCGGGGAGAGCGTACTCACCAGCGGACCGGCAGGCTCCGTACGCCACGTATCAGCATGCCCGGCAGCCAGGGGCCCGGCGGGCCGTCCAGGGCGAGGTCGGGGCAGCGGTCGAGGAGGGTGCGTAGGGCGACGCGGGCCTCCAGCCGGGCCAGGGGCGCGCCCAGGCAGTAGTGGATGCCGTGCCCGAAGGCGAGGTGGCCCCGGGTGTCGCGGTGGATGTCGAAGCGGTCGGCGGCGGGGCAGCGGCTGTCGTCGCGGTCGGCGGCGGCCAGGCCGACCAGCACGGAATCGCCCGCCTCGATGGGTGTGCCGGCGATGACGAGGGGCTCGGCGGCGAAGCGGAACGTCGCGTTCTCCACGGGACCCTCGTAGCGCAGGGTCTCCTCCACCACCGCGTCCACCAGGCTCATGTCGGCCCGTACCTCGGCGAGTTGGCCGGGGTGGGCGAGCAGGGTGCGCACGGCGTTGCTGATGAGGTTGACCGTGGTCTCGTGGCCGGCGATGAGCAGGATGAAGGCCATGCCGCGCAGCTCGTCCGGCGACAGCCGGTCGCCGTCGTCGTCCGCGCTACGGATCAGCGCGCTGAGCAGGTCGTCGGCGGGCGGCGAGCACCGCTTGTCCTCGATCAACTCGCCCAGGTACGCGGCGAGTCGGACGAAGGCGTCGTACTCGCTCTCCGCGCTGGTGGGGGCCACCGTCTCCGTCGACATCTCGCGGAAGGCTGCGCGGTCGAGCTCGGGCACGCCGAGCAGTTCGCAGATGACG
>NZ_LIRK01000652.1 GCF_001419765.1 Streptomyces torulosus | reverse complement strand
GCCGGCGGCCGCGGCGCTGGCGGGGGAAGGAGAAACGGGTGCGTTCGTTGCCGGCGTCGTCGAGGATGATGAGGTCGTCGTCCTTGGAGACGCAGGGGAAGTAGCCGTGGACGACGGCCGCTTCGAGGAGGTTCTCGGTCTGGAGGCGGTCCAGCAGACCGCGCAGCCGGGGCCGGCCCTCGGTCTCCACGAGCTCCTCGTAGCTGGGGCCCTCGCCGGTGCGGGCCTGCTTGAGTCCCCACTGGCCCTTGAAGAGGGCGCCCTCGTCCAGCCAGGTGGCGTACTCCTTGAGCTGGATGCCCTTGCTGACGCGGGTGCCCCAGAACGGCGGGGTGGGCACGGGGTTGTCGGTGGCGACGTCGGAGCGGACGTGGCCCTCCTCGGGGCGCTCCTCGACGGCCGTGGCGGCGGCGCGGACCCGGCGCTGCCTCAGTTCGGGCAGCTTGGCGCCGGGCACACCGCGCTTGACGCCGATGAGGGCGTCCATCAGGCGCAGGCCCTCGAAGGCGTCGCGGGCGTAGCGGACCTCGCCCTCGTAGATCTCGTGCAGGTCCTGCTCGACGTAGGCGCGGGTGAGGGCGGCGCCGCCGAGGATGACGGGGTAGTTGGCAGCGAGGCCCCGCTGGTTCAGCTCCTCCAGGTTCTCCTTCATGATCACCGTGGACTTGACCAGGAGCNNACGTCGGCGCGGTGCTCCTGGGCGGCGTCGAGGATCGCGGAGACCGGCTGCTTGATGCCGAGGTTGACGACGTTGTAGCCGTTGTTGGACAGGATGATGTCGACGAGGTTCTTGCCGATGTCGTGGACGTCGCCGCGGACGGTGGCGAGGACGATGGTGCCCTTGCCCGCCTCCTCGCCGTCGNNGTCGAGGTCGGCCTCCAGGCCGTTGCGTTCGCCGTCGATGATGCGCCGCTTGAGGCGCTCCTCCAGCGGCAGGGCGGCCAGTTCCTCGGCCTTGCCCGCCTTCAGCGACTTCGCGGTGGCGCCCTCGAAGAGCTGCATGAGCTTCTGGAGGGGGTCGTAGCCTTCGGCGCGGCGGTCGTAGATGAGGTCGAGGGCGGTGCGCACCTGCTCCTCGTCGAAGCGGGCGATGGGCAGGATCTTGCTGGCGTGCACGATCGCCGAGTCGAGGCCGGCCTTGACGCACTCGTCGAGGAAGACCGAGTTGAGGAGGATGCGCGCGGCCGGGTTGAGGCCGAAGGAGATGTTGGACAGGCCGAGGGTGGTCTGGACGTCCGGGTGGCGGCGCTTGAGTTCGCGGATCGCCTCGATGGTGGCGATGCCGTCCCCCCGGGACTCCTCCTGACCGGTGCAGATGGTGAAGGTCAGGGTGTCGATGAGGATGTCCGACTCGTGGATGCCCCAGTTGCCGGTGAGGTCGTCGATGAGCCGTTCGGCGATCTCGACCTTCTTCTCCGGGGTGCGCGCCTGGCCCTCCTCGTCGATGGTGAGGGCGATCAGCGCGGCGCCGTGCTCCTGGGCGAGCCGGGTGACCTTCGCGAAGCGGGACTCGGGGCCGTCGCCGTCCTCGTAGTTGACGGAGTTGATGACCGCGCGGCCGCCGAGCTTCTCGAGGCCCGCCTGGATGACGTCGACCTCGGTGGAGTCGAGGACGATGGGCAGGGTGGAGGCG
>NZ_LIRK01000651.1:283-4803 GCF_001419765.1 Streptomyces torulosus | reverse complement strand
GGGTCGACGCGGGCGGGGTCGGGCGGCTGGGTCCGGACGGGGTCGACGGGGTGGGGCCGTAGCGGGCGTAGGGGCTGGTCGATGGGCCCGTGGGTCACGGTCTGCCTCCCGTTCCGACCCGCGTCATGATCTCGCAGAGCGCTCGGTCGTCGAAGATGCGCGAGGTCGGTATGCGCACGGTCGTGCGGTGCCGGCCGGTGATCGGGTGTCCGGCGAGGTTGATCCAGTAGCAGCAGTGCCGCAGGTCGAGGCGGTCGTGGCCGGCCCGCAGCCACTGCTCCCGCGATCTCGGGACGATCATCACGACGAGGATCTTGTGCACGGTGACGGGTGTGCGGGCGAGCTTCGCCAGGTGGTCGTTGTCGAGCGTGAAGGAGAAGGTGCGTCCGGAGGGGTTGGGGGCGACCTGGTAGGTGGCCTTGAGCTGCACCTTGATGGTGACCTCGTCGTCGACCGTGTGGCCGGGTGAGCCGTGGCTGACGTGCCAGTCGATGCCGTTGTCCGGAAAGGGCTGGGACAGGGAGCAGCCGGCCGCGGCGGCCACCGCGTGCAGATAACCCACCTGCAGTGTCTCCATGCAGGCGGTGGTGGCGAGGGAGCCGCGGTGTGACTCCGCGTGCTCGGGCAGCAGCCCGCCCCGCTCGGGCTGCGCTATGGCCATGACCAACAGCCTTCCCCTACAGGTCCTTCCCCGTGCCGAGCCCCTGAACTGCGCAGACCCGTACTTCTGTTGTCTCCTTCCGGCGTACGGCGCAAACAGCCCGGGTATCACCAAACGGGCAGAAGACGGGGCGTCAGCTGCTCCGGGTGAACGAGGAGTTGAGTACGCATGACGTGTTGGTACGAGGGGCCCTTGGCGGCGTTCGACACGGAGACCACGGGTGTGGACGTCGAGACCGACCGGATCGTGTCGGCCGCCGTCGTCGTCCAGGACGCGCCCGGCACCCGCCCCCGGGTGACCCGGTGGCTGGTGAATCCGGGGGTGCCGGTGCCGGCCGGGGCGACGGCGGTGCACGGGCTGACGGACGAGCGGTTGCAGCGCGAGGGGCGCTGGCCGTCGCCGGTGATGGAGGAGATAGCCAGGGTGCTGGCCGAGCAGGCGTCGCGCGGCCGCCCGCTGGTGGTGATGAACGCGCCGTTCGATCTGACGCTGCTGGACCGGGAGTTGAGGCGTCACCGCGCCTCGTCGCTCGACCAGTGGTTCGAGACGACGCCGCTGCGGGTGCTCGATCCCCGGGTCCTGGACAAGCACCTGGACCGCTACCGCAAGGGCCGCCGCACCCTGACCGATCTGTGCGCGCACTACGAGGTCGTGCTGGACGGCGCGCACGACGCGGCGGCCGACGCGCAGGCGGCGATGGACGTCGTACGGGCCGTGGGGCGCCGTTTCGCCACGAGGCTGGCCCGCCTCTCCCCCGCCGAGCTGCACACGTTGCAGGCGGTGTGGCACGCGGCGCAGGCCCGCGGCCTGCAGGCGTGGTTCGCGCGCAGCGGCTCGGAGGAGGCGGTGGATCCGGCGTGGCCCCTGCGCCCGGGGCTGGCCGCGGCGGCGTGAGCGGCAGAGCCGCCGGCCGAGGGCGCGCCGGTGCCGGCGCCACAGCAAAGAACCGGCGGCACAACAAAGAACCGGCCCGACTGCGTCGGACCGGTTCTCTTCCGGGTGGGCGATACTGGGTTCGAACCAGTGACCTCTTCGGTGTGAACGAAGCGCTCTCCCACTGAGCTAATCGCCCGGGAACGGACTGAACAATACAGGTCCCGACGGCTCTGGTTCAAACCGCTTGTCCGTCGGCCGCGAGGTACGCGGCGAGCCCTCGGCGTCCCGCCCGCATCATCAGCGCGTGGTTGGCCCGGAACAGGGGCCGGCCGGGCACGGCGAGCCGTCGCATCAAGGGCTTGGTGACGTCGACCTCCTGGTCGTAGCGGGCGAGGGTGCCGGTCCCGTCGGCGGTGAGCGTCCAGCGGGCCCAGCCGTCGAGGTCCCCGCTCATCTCGATCTCCAGGATCCCGGTGGCCGGATCGCGCCGTACCTCGCGCGCGGTGATGACGAGGTCGTACGGCAGGACCGAGCGGATGCGGAGGGTGCCGCTGGTGTCGTCGGCCGGGGTCACCTCGCGCACCTGTGGCCACCAGCACGGATAGTCCTCGGCCCGCTGGAGCGCGTCGTACACGACGGCGGGCGGCGCGGGCAGGACCCAGAGGCTGCGGAAACGGTAGTGGCACCAGTCCATGCTCGGATTGTGCCCGTCGGCGGGCCTCGTACGGGGCCCGTGGTGGCTGGATCTGAGTACCGCCCTGAGTATGTGCGCTCATGCCGTCGCGGCGTGACCCGGACCACACTGCGGAACATGACGCATTTTCCGTCCCCGGCCGAGGAGTTGCGCCTCCTCGACACCGAGTTGCGGCAGCTCGACGCCCGCCGCGCCGTCCTGCTGACCCGCCGCGCCTGGCTGGTCAACGCGCTGTACGCCCAGGCCGCCGTGCCCTCCCACCCGTCGGCGCGTCCGCCGGCCCGGGGTCCCGAGGCGACGGCGCCCGGTGTCCAGAATGTGCTGCTGGTCCTCGGCGGGGTCCTGCTGACCGTCGCGGCGATCGCGTTCACTCTGGTCAGCTGGGGGCACATGGGGATCGCCGGCCGTTCGCTGGTCCTCGGCGGGGTGACCCTCGCCGCCCTCGCCACGCCCGTGGCGCTCCTGCGGCGGGGGCTGCGCTCGACCGCGGAGGCGGTGGCCGGCCTCGGCATGGCCCTGACGGTGCTCGACGCGTACGCCCTGCACGAGGTCGTCCTCCCGGGGACGGGCGGCACGGGGTTCGCGGCGGCCGCCTCGGCGGTGCTGGCGGCGACCTGGGCGGCGTACGGCCTGGCCGTGGGCGGGGTGGCCCCGTCGGCTGTCCACGGCTCGCAGGACCGTTCGACCGCCGGTGACGCGGAGGACCACCCCGCTGCGGGCGCGGGGGCTGTGCGTGTCGCTCTCCGTCTGCCGTTGCCCTTCGCCCTGGTCGCCGCGCAACTGCCGCTGCTGCTCTGGGTGTCGGCACTGGGCGCGGGTGTGGAGACGGTCACGGCCGTGGTGCTGGTGACGGCCGCGGCGGACAGCGCGGTCGCGCTCCGGGTGCGGATGGCGCCCGTCCGGATCGTCGCCCTGGTGGGCGCGTTCGGCTGGGGCGCCTGGGGTGTTCTGGCGGCCGGGTGGCTCTCGTGGGCCGCCGCGGGTCCGGGCGCCGCCGCCCGTGCGGCGGCGCTCCTCGCCCTCGCCGCCGCGACCGCCTTGGCCGTCGCCCGGTTCGCGCCGAAGCCAGGCCTGGCCCGCGGTACCGCCCTGACCGGCGGTCTGCTGATGGTCGCGTCGCTCGGAGGGGTCCTGCGGTCCGTGCTGCCGGACGTGTGGACGGTACCCGGCTACCTGCTGTGCGGTGTCGCCCTGCTGGCGGTCGTCCGGACCCCTGTCCCCGATCCCGTACGGCGAGGTCTCGTCCTGTCCTCCGCGGTGGTCCAGGCCATCGCCGCCCTCACCGCCTTCCCGGCGGTCGTCGTCACCTTGGTCGGCCCGGCCGGCTGGGTCGAGCGGATCTGGTCCGGCGCTCCCGACGACGCCCGTGCCGTGGTGACGCTGGGCGCTCCGTGGCCGCCGCTCACCGCGACGGTCCCCCTCGTCCTGGCCGTGCTCGCCGGGATGCTGGCCCTGGCCGGGCGTACGACCGCGTGGCGCACCCCCGCCCTGGTGGGCGCGCTCGTGCTGGGCTGGGCGACGGGCCTGGTGTTCCCGGCGGTGCTGGAACTCCCGTACACGGCGGGGCTGGTGGTCCAGGGAACCATGGCGGTGGCGGCGCTGGTGGTGGCGGCCCGCGTACGGCCGGCCGCCGGCAAGCGCCTCCAGGACCCGGCGGCACTCACGGCCGCGCTGCTGGCCCTCGTCACGTCGGTGGCCCTGGCGCTGGCGGCGCTCGCGACGGAGTCCGCGACGCTCACGGTGCTCGCCGCCTCGGTCGTCCTGTGCGCCCTGGCCGCCTGGCGCACGGACCTCGGTCCGCTGACCGCGCCCGCCGCGCTCGTCCACGGCACCGCGCTGACCTGCGCGATCGGCGCGTCGGCCGGCTGGGAGCCGCAGCACACGGCCCTGCTGGTCCTGGTGGTACCGGCCACCGCCGCGCTGCTCGCGGCGCGCCTCGGCGCCTCCCCCATGACCGTCCCGGTCGAGGCGACCGGCGCCGCGGCGGGCCTCCTGGCCGTTGCCCTCTCCGTCACCGACGCGCCCATGCTGGCCCTGACCCTCGCGCTCTGCGGCGTCATTGCGGCGGGGACCGCCGTACGCCCGGAGCGACGCAATGTCGGCTACGCGGCCGCCGTGCTCCTGGTGCTGGCCGGTTGGGTGCGGCTGGCGGCCTGGGAGGTCGGGTCCCCTGAGGCGTACACGCTCCCGGTGACCGTCCCGGCGCTGGCCGTCGGCCTCCTCCGGCGCCGTCGTGACCCGGCGGCCTCGTCCTGGACGGCGTACGGGCCGGGCCTCGCGGCCACCCTC
>NZ_LIRK01000651.1:0-275 GCF_001419765.1 Streptomyces torulosus | reverse complement strand
CACGAACTGGCCCCGTACATCGCCCAGGTGGTCGACGCCCTCCCCCGCTGGGCGCCTCCGGCCCTGGCCGGCCTGGTCCTGCTGGCGGCGGGCGCCACGTACGAGCAGCGCCTGCGCGACGCACGCCGGATGCGCGACGCCCTCGGGAAGATGAGCTGACGGTCCCAAGGTCCAGCGCCCCTTGGGGGCCCGAGGGCCGGCGCTCCCTGAGGGGGGTGGGGAACTGCGCGCCCCTCAGGGAGCCCGCAGTTCCCCGCCCCCCAAGGTGCCCCCGT
>NZ_LIRK01000650.1 GCF_001419765.1 Streptomyces torulosus | reverse complement strand
ACGACCGGGCGGGGCCCCGCCAGGTCCCTCGCCCAGACCACGCCCCCGGGCACCGAACCGACCACGTCGCAGACGCCGTCCAGGGCCACGGTCAGGTCGACCATGCCCCGCCGGACGCCAGGCGCCACGACCTCACGATCCACCCCCCGAACCGCTCCCAACGCACCGACCACGTCAGAGAGTTGAAAGGACCGCACACCATGGCGAACACCGAGACCGCACTCAAAGAGGCCCTCGCGTCGATCGAGGGCGCGACCGGCGCCGCCCTCGTCGACTACACCAGCGGCATGGCACTGGGCACGATCGGCGGCAGCAAGGGCTTCGACCTCACCGTCGCCGCCGCCGGCAACACGGACGTCGTCCGCGCCAAGTTGCGCACCATGGAGCACCTCGGCCTCAAGGGCGAGATCGAGGACATCCTGATCACCCTGTCCGACGCCTACCACCTGATCCGGCTGCTCACCGGCCGCGGCGGCAACGGCCTCTTCCTGTACCTGGTGCTCGACGCCAAGCGGGCCAACCTGGCGATGGCCAGGCACCAGTTGAAGAGGATCGAGGCGGAACTGGAGGTCTGACACCCCCGAAGGCCCATCACGAGGCGGCGCACCCCGACCGGGGCGCGCCGCCCAGGCATGCTCCCCGGCACCCCCGACTCCCTGGCACCCCCTCCATCCGCACACCCGTGCGAACACCAAGGCGCCCCCTCGGCTACCGTGTCCGCCTCGGGTCGAGAGGAGAAGGTGACGGTGCGCGGAGCGGTACGGGGGGCGGCGCTCGCCCAGGTGGCGGTGCTGGCAGGGCTGTTGGCGGGGTGCTCGCAGCCGGCGGACGACGGGGCCAAGCCGTCGGCCTCGGCCGGCGGGGCGGCGGACTCCGCCGGCTCCGGCAAGGGGGACGACGTCGCCGCGAGCGGCGGTTCGGTGGGCGCGGCCGGTTCCGCCTGCGAGTTGCCGGTCGCCTTCGACACGGCGGAGAACTGGAAGGCGGAGGCCATCGACACCGGCACCGCGGAGGGCGGGGACGAGGTCGCCGCCGAACTGGCCGAGGCACTGCTGCACCAGGGCCCCTTCACCGCCGCGTGCGAGATCGACGCCAAGCCCGCCGGGAACATCGGCTTCATCCGGGTGTGGACCGGCGAGGCGGGCGCCGAAACCGGGGACGCGCGGGCGCTGCTGAAGGAGTTCGTGAAGGCCGAGGGCGACACCAGCAAGGCGAAGTACAGCGACTTCTCCTCGGACTCCGAGGTCTCCGGCGCCGAGGTCGAGTACCTCTACACCAGTGAGGCGCTGGACGAGACGAAGAAGGAGCGGGCCTTCCTCACCGTGACCGCCGAGGGCCCCGTCGTCGTCCACCTCGGCGGCCTCGACACCGGGGAGCACGAGGACATGCTCCCGGCGTACGAGTTGGCCAAGCGGACGCTGCGCGCCACCTGAGCCGAACCTCCGGCGAAGCTCCGGGAATCGCCCCCGCAGGCTTCTCCGGCCCGGCACAGGGCAGAAGCCCCCGGACGGATCACCGAACGGGGGAGGTTCTCTTGTCCACCACCGGAACGACCGCCGGGGCTCCCGCGCCCGCCGAGGAGCCCGGCCTGAAACGCGTGCTCGGTCCGAAGCTGCTGATCCTCTTCGTGATCGGCGACATCCTCGGCACCGGTATCTACGCGACGACGGGCAAGGTCGCGGGGAAGGTCGGCGGGGCCCTCTGGCTGCCCTTCGTCATCGGGTTCGTGGTGGCGATCCTGACGGCGGCCTCGTACGTCGAGCTGGTCGGCAAGTACCCGAAGGCGGCCGGGGCGGCCCTCTACACCCAGAAGGCGTTCAAGCTGCCCTTCCTGACGTTCATCGTCGCGTTCATGGTGATGTGCTCGGGCCTGTCGTCGGCGAGTGCCGCCGCCCGCGCGTTCAGCGGCGACTACCTGGGCGAGCTGACGAACGACGCGCTGCCGCCCACGCTGATCGCCATCGCCTTCATCGTCCTGCTGGCCGCCCTGAACCTGCGGGGCGTCTCGGAGTCGGTGAAGACGAACGTCGTCCTGACCCTCGTCGAACTGACCGGCCTGGTGATCATCCTCGCGATCGGCGCGTGGGCGGTCCTCAACGGCGACGGTGAACCGTCGCGGCTCACCGAGTTCGAGGCGAGCGGCACGGGATACGCCCTGATCACGAGCGTCCTGGGCGCCACGGCCCTGGGCTTCTTCGCCTTCGTGGGCTTCGAGGACTCGGTGAACATGGCGGAGGAGACCAAGGACCCGGTCAGGACGTTCCCGCGCGCGATCTTCGTCGGTGTGGCGGTGACGGGCACGATCTACGTCCTGGTGGCCCTGGTGTCGTCGCTGCTGGTGGACCACGAGACCCTGGAGGGCTCCAGCGGGCCCCTCCTCGAAGTGGTGAAGGCCGGGGGCGTGGACTTCCCGCACAAGCTGTTCGCCCTGATCGCGCTGTTCGCGGTCACCAACTCCGCGCTGATCAACATCATGATGGCCTCGCGCCTCTGCTACGGCATGGCCAACGAGCGGATCCTGCCGCGCGGGATGGGGCGGGTCCTCCCCCGCCGCCGCACCCCGGTCGTGGGCATCGTCTTCGTCACCGTCCTCGCGATCGGCCTGGTCTCCACCGGCGAGATCGAGGGCCTCGGCGACACGACCGCCTTCCTGCTCCTCTGTGTCTTCGCCACCGTCAACATCGCGGTCCTGGTCCTCCGCCGCGACCGTGTGGACCACGCCCACTTCCGCGCGCCGACCGTCCTCCCGGTCCTCGGCGCCCTCACGGCCCTGGTTCTCGCCAGTCCGCTGGCCGACCGCCCCGCCGAGGTCTACATCCGCGCGGGCGTCCTGCTGGCCATCGGCATCGCCCTGTGGGCGGTGAACAAGCTGGTCCTCCGGGTGCGCGGCGAGGCATGACCCCGTGCCGGGCCGCTGGGGTTTTCTTGCCTCTACCCAAGACAGAGCTATGGGGACCGCTTGCTGGTGAGGGCCTCCTAACGCACCGCTCGCTGGTGAGAGCCTCCTACGCCCGCCCGGCCGCCGTCGCCCTCGTGGGCCGCCGACCGCCACCGGGGCCCGCGTCGCCCGCGCCGGAGCCCGTCGACCGGTAGGCGGTGACGCGCTTGCCGGCCGGGGCGCCGCCGCGGGACGAGAGCCAGTCCACGCGGACCCACAGCAGATGTCCGTCGGCGCGTTCGCGGCGGCCGAGCCGGCCCGCCTTGAGCCACAGGCCGGTGCCGACGCCGGCCAGCAGCATCCCGCCCGCCGCCGGGACGGCGAACGACGAGGCGAGGGCCGCGGCGAACGCGAGCAGCAGCCACCAGCGGTGTCCGCGCCGCCAGTTCCGCAGGGTCACCGCACGGTCCTGGAGCACATCGTGCTTGCCCGCCCGCGCGGCCCCGCGCGCCAGTTCCGCGTACCGTCCCCGCCGCAGCGCCGCGACGACGACGGCCGCCACGATGAACAACGCCGCCCCGCCGAGCACCCCGATCCGCCGTCCGGTCATCCCCGACGGCACCAGACCGGCACCCGCCGCGATCACTCCGAGCCACCCCATGGGTGCCGCCCCGGCCCGCACCACGACGGCCACCCGAGCCAGCCCCTGTCCTCCGCGCGCCACTCTCCCGCCTCCCGTGTCCCAGGTTCGGTTTCCCTGTCGTACGTCGGTCGTCAGGCACGTTAACCAGCGAACGTGAAACGCGCCTGAGAAAGCGGGATACCACTCACCGGGCCGGAACCCAAGAGGTCCTACTCGACGAACAGTCCCCGGGCGGCGGCCTTCGCGTCGAACTCCTCCAGGCGCGCCTGCGCCTGGGGCAGGTCGTCGCACATGGCCTCCAGCAGCACCCGCCCGAGCAGCATCGGCGCGCAGGCGGTGTCGAAGGCCAGGCCGGTCCCGACGGCGGCGGGGAGCAGCAGGTCGGAGACCTTGGCGACGGGCGCGAACGCGGAGTCGGCGACGGTGACGACCGTCAGCCCGGCCTCCTTGGCGTACGCGAGGCTGTCGACGACCTCGCGCGGGTGCCGGGGCAGCGCGAAGCAGAGCAGCGCGGTCGCCCCGGCGCGTACCGCCGCGTCGATCCGGTCGTGGAGCATGCTGCCGCCCTCGTGCAGCAGTCGTACGTCGGGGTGGACCTTCCCGGCGAAGTACGCGAAGCCGTACGCCTGGGCGGCGGCGGCCCGCAGGCCGAGGACCGGCAGCGGCCTGGACGCGGCGAGCAGCCGCCCGGCCCGTGCCACCGGGGCGGGGTCGGCGAGGACCTCGGCCAGGTGGCGCAGGTTCTCGATCTCGGCCTCGACGGCCTGCTGGTACTCGTTGAGGGCGGCGGCGGCCGAGGCCGGTTCGGCGGGCGCGACCTCGCGCAGGTGCCGGCGCAGCGCCGGGTATCCGTCGAAGCCGAGCGCCACCGCGAACCGGGTCACGGACGGCTGGCTCACCCCGGCGAGTTCCGCCAGTTCCACGCTCGACAGGAACGGCACGTCGGCGGCGCGCCGCACCATGCTGTGCGCGATCCGCCGCTGAGTGGGCGTCAGCCGGTGTCCCTCGAACAGGGTCTGGAGGCGCGCGGCGGGGCTGTCCGCACCGCCCGCCGCCCCCGTGCCGCCGGTGTTCCGCTCGGCGCTCATGGCGCGCTCCCTTTCCGCGTTCCTGCCCGCGCCGGAACGGGAGACGCGTCGCCGTCGGCGAGCGGCACGACCCCGGCGACACCGAGCCCACGGCCGCCCGGGACGACGAGACCCGAGAACACCACCCGCGGCCTCCCTCGATCAGCGCAGTGCGGCACCCAGCCTATTCAGTGAGCGAGAAGTCTGCATGAGTCTATGCACAACTTTTCCTCCGGGGCCGTGCGTGAACGCGTCTTCCCGGCCGTCGGAGCCGGCTCGTGCGCGGCTCGGTCCAGGCCCCTGGGACGCCTCCGCGGGCGGTCGGCGTCCCAGGGGCTCCGACCGTCAGAAGCGGTCGGCCATCCCCGGGATGCCCGGGGGCGTGGGGAGGGGCAGCGGGTTGGGGGTGGCGCGCTCCTCCGCGCCCGGACGGGCCTTGCAGGTGACGTCCTTGGCGGGGAGCTTGCCGGTGGTCAGGTAGGCGGTGGCCGTCTTGTCGGCGCACGACTTGTTGCCGTAGATGCCGTGTCCGACGCCTCCGGCGACGGTGACCATCTTCGAGCCCTTCATGACGCGGCGCAGGCCCTGGCCGCTGGTCAGCGGCGTCTGGGAGTCCCACTCGTTCTGGAGGATCAGCGCGCCGACCTTGTTGTCGACCTTGGTGGCGGGCTCGCTGCCCTGCTTCTTCCAGAAGGCGCACGGCTTGATGGAGGAGGCGAAGTCGCCGTACAGCGGGTACGTGGCCTTGTCCTTGATCGCGTCCTCGCGGTACTGCTCGGGATCGCGCGGCCAGTTGCGGGTGTCGGCGCAGACGACGGCCCAGAAGGCGGCGTCGTTGTTGTCCTTGGGCACGCTCCGGCCGAAGGACGGCGGAACGGGCTCCGGCGTACTGGGCTTGCCGGTGCTGGACGACGGGGCCTTGTCCGCGGCCTTCTTCAGTTCGACGACCGCTTCGGCGACGTCGCGCGTGCCGCCGAAGAACATGGCGCGCAGGCCGGAGCGGATGTCGTCCCCGGTCAGCAGCGTGCCGTCGAGGTCGATGGGCTTGCGGTCGGCTCGGGCGACCAGGTCGTAGAACGTCGTGCGGACCGCCTCGGGAGTGGCGCCCAGCTTGTACTTGGCGTCCCGCGCGGCCGTCCACTCGGCCCAGTGGGCGAAGGCGGGCTCGGCGCCCTCCGCCCAGACCTGGATCATCCCGCGCCAGACGCGGGCGGGGTCGACGGCGCTGTCCAGCACGATGCGGTCGGAGCGCTTGGGGAACAGCTGCGTGTAGACGGCTCCGAGATAGGTGCCGTAGGAGTATCCGAGGTAGGAGATCTTCTTCTCACCGAGCACCGCGCGGATGACGTCCATGTCCCGGGCGGTGTTGCGGGTGGTGAGGTGGCGCAGCTTGTCGCCCTGCTTCTTGTCGCACTTCTCCGCGACGGTCCGGGCCCACTTCACGTCCTTGGTGAACGTGGCGGCCTTGTAGGGCCGTTCCCAGTTCCGCTCGCCGGACGTCAGGCCGCAGCCGACGGGGGAACTCAGGCCGATGCCCCGCGGGTCGAAGCCGACGAGGTCGTACTTGTTCTTCACCGACTTCGGCAGTTGGTCGGCCATGAAGTAGGGCATCTCGACGCCTGGGCCGCCCGGGCCGCCCGGGTTGAGCAGGAGCACACCGCGCCGTTCCTTCTTGGTGCTCGTCCTCATCCGGGATATCTCGAGGTCGAGCTTCTTGCCACCTGGTCTGCGGTAGTCGAGCGGCACCTTGATCGTGGCGCACTGGAGGGAGGCGGGCAGCGACTTGTCGCAGCGGTGCCAGGCGGGTTTCTGCTTGAGGTAGGGGCGCAGGGGGTCGTTCGCGGCCGACGCCGCAGTGGGGGTCAGCACGGGAACCAGCGTGGTGACGGCGCTGACCGCCACGAGAAGGGCTGTTCGACTGTTGCGCGCGCGCATGAGGTCCTCAGGTCGATGGGTACGGGACGCACCCATCCTGTCGATCACCGCGCGCGGAGTGATCCCCCCACGGGACAGACCTTCTCCCACCCTGGGGGGAGGGGGAGTTGGGGCCGATAGTGCTGGAGTCGGACAACCTCGACCGGCTCTTTGCCGTCCGGGGTGAAAGAGGGGGGCTGTCCCCAGTGCCGGGCGGGTCGCGGCTGCCTACCGTGAGGGGCATGACCGGAATGGATGCCCGTGACACGCGGCTCGGGGACACCGAGCTGAAGAAGGAACTCGCCGCGACCCTGCACGCGCGCAGGGAGCTGGGCGAGGACTACGAGTCCGCCCTGGTGGAGTCGTTCCTGGAGAAGGTGGACCAGCGCATCGACGGCGCGGTCGACCGCCGGGTCCGGCGCCAGGTCGCGGAGCAGCAGATGGTGGTGGCCCGCGGCTCCCGCTCGCCCAGGTCCACCGATTCCTGGGGCGAGCGCTACGGCTTCGGCGTCGTCTCCCTCGTCGTCGCCATCCCGCTCTCCGGCATCGGCGGCGGCGTGGCCGAACTCCCCGGCCTCTTCGTCACCTGGGCGGGCATCGTCGGCGTGAACGTGGCCTGGGCGCTGCGTACGTCCCCGCGCCTGGGCAGCCGGAAGGGCGACAAGTCCGGTGATCCGGACTGGCAGGAGTAGGGGTGCGCCGGGCGCGAGGGATATGCGCGGGGACCGCCGCACCCCCGTGCGACGGGGGGCGGGACGACGGCGGTCCCCGCGGGGACGCGGGCCGGGTCAGGCCGGGCTTCGCGTCCATGGCGTCCATGGAGGTCCGGGAGCCGCTCCGGAGGTCCTTGACGCCGTTTTGGTTGCCGGCCGGGGCGGGGAGCCGCTCCCGCCCTGCCGACATCCACTAATGTGCCGGACCCGTGTTAAGCGGGTGCTGCGCGGACGTGACGCGCTCGTACCACTTCTGCGAAGTCGCCTGCGATACCCGCTCAAATCTTCAGCCACGAAGCCTTCTCGGAGGGATTTCTCCGGGTATGGGCCGAAGACGCTCCCGGTCGGCCCTACTGCTTGACGCCGTCCTTGGCGAGGAACGACAGCAGGTCCTGCCGGCTGACGACCCCGGTCGGCTTGCCCTCGACCAGCACGATCGCCGCGTCGGCCCGGCCGAGCACGGACATCAGGTCGCCGACCGGCTCACCGGAACCGACCTGCGGCAGCGGCGCCGACATGTGCTTCTCCAGCGGGTCGTCGAGCGAGGCCCGCTGGGTGAACAGCGCGTCGAGCAGCTCGCGTTCGACGACGGACCCCACGACCTCGGCGGCCATGACGTCCGGGTGCCCGGCGCCCGGCTTCACGATCGGCATCTGGGAGACGCCGTACTCGCGCAGCACCTCGATCGCCTCACCGACCGTCTCGTCCGGGTGCATGTGGACGAGGGAGGGGATGGAGCCGCCCTCCTTGTGGGTGAGGACGTCGGCGACACGGGCGCTCGGCCCCTCGTCCTCCAGGAAGCCGTAGTCGGCCATCCACTCGTCGTTGAAGATCTTGCTGAGGTAGCCGCGCCCGCTGTCCGGGAGCAGCACGACGACGACGTCGTCCGGGCCGAGCCGCTCGGCGACGCGCAGCGCGGCGACGACCGCCATGCCGCAGGAGCCGCCCACCAGGAGCCCCTCCTCCTTGGCCAGCCGCCGGGTCATCTGGAACGAGTCCTTGTCGGACACGGCCACGATCTCGTCGGCGACGGTCCGGTCGTACGCCGTCGGCCAGAAGTCCTCACCGACGCCCTCGACCAGGTACGGCCGCCCGGACCCGCCGGAGTACACGGAGCCCTCGGGGTCGGCGCCGACGACCTGGACGCGGCCGTCGCTCGCCTCCTTGAGGTAGCGCCCGGTGCCGGAGATGGTCCCGCCGGTGCCGACGCCGGCCACGAAGTGGGTGATGCGCCCCTCCGTCTGCTCCCACAGCTCAGGGCCGGTCGAGTGGTAGTGGGACTCGGGATTGTTGGGGTTGGAGTACTGGTCCGGCTTCCAGGCCCCGGGCGTCTCGCGCACCAGCCGGTCGGAGACGTTGTAGTACGAGTCGGGGTGCTCGGGGGCGACGGCCGTGGGGCAGACCACGACCTCGGCGCCGTACGCGCGCAGCACGTTGATCTTGTCGGTGCTCACCTTGTCGGGGCACACGAAGATGCACTTGTACCCCTTCTGCTGCGCGACGATCGCGAGGCCGACGCCCGTGTTGCCGCTGGTCGGCTCGACGATCGTGCCGCCGGGCTTCAGCTCTCCGCTCTTCTCCGCCGCCTCGATCATGCGCAGGGCGATGCGGTCCTTCACGGACCCGCCGGGATTGAAGTACTCAACCTTGGCCAGGACGGTCGCCTGGATGCCCTCGGTCACGCTGTTGAGCCTCACGAGCGGGGTGTTGCCGACGAGGCTGATCATCGAGTCGTGGAATTGCACCGTTGTCTCCGGAGCCGCAAAAGTGATGGTCGTGATGTCACGCCAGCCTAAGCCCCGCCCCTCTTGATCCCCTCACTGTTCACTTCCCCCAGGGATTGGCCGAGGGCCGCTTCGGGGCAATGAGTGGTTGTACGGCTACGAGGAGGTGGCGGCGACGCATGTCGAGCATGTCCAGAGCGAGGGTGGCCCGGCGCATCGCGGCGGGCGCGGCGTACGGCGGCGGCGGCATCGGACTGGTCGGTGCGGCGGCCGTCGGCGTGCTGCTGGCCGAGGTGCGGATGGCCAAGCGGGTCGTCGGCAACGGCAACAGTCCGCATCCGCCGAGCGCGGAGGGCCTCTACGGCCGTTCCTACGGCAGTCGGTACGGCCGCCCGTACGGCCCGTTCGCCCCGTACCACGGCACGTACGACCCCTCCGAGGATCCGCCGATCCGTCTGGTCATGCTGGGTGACTCCACCGCCGCGGGCCAGGGCGTCCACCGGGCCCGGCAGACGCCGGGCGCGCTCCTCGCCTCGGGGCTCGCGGCGGTGGCGGAGCACCCGGTGGAGCTGCGGAACGTCGCGCTGCCGGGCGCCCAGTCGGACGACCTGGACCGCCAGGTCGCGCTGGTCCTGGAGGACCCGGCCCGGGTCCCCGACGTCTGCGTGATCATGATCGGCGCGAACGACGTGACCAACCGCATGCCCCCGACCCGCTCGGTGCGGCACCTGTCGGCAGCCGTACGGCGGTTGCGCACGGCCGGCGCGGAGGTCGTCGTCGGCACGTGCCCCGACCTCGGCACGATCGAGCCCGTGCAGCAGCCCCTGCGCTGGCTCGCCCGGCGGGCGTCACGGCAGCTGGCGGCCGCCCAGACGATCGGCGTCGTCGAACAGGGCGGCCGCACGGTGTCGCTGGGCGACCTGCTGGGCCCCGAGTTCGAGGCGAACCCGCGGGAGCTGTTCGGCCCCGACAACTACCACCCCTCCGCCGAGGGGTACGCGACGGCGGCGATGGCCCTGCTCCCCACCGTGTGCGCGACGCTCAACCTGTGGCCCGCGGAGGAGGAGCGCCCCGACGTCTCCCGCCGCGAGGGCTTCCTGCCGGTCGCCCGTGCGGCCGCCGAGGCGGCGTCCGAGGCCGGCACGGAGGTGACGGCGGCGATGCCGACGGGGCCGAGGGGGCCGTGGGCCCTCCTGAAGCGACGCCGGCGGCGGAGGGTGCCGGCGACGGACCCGGCCCCGACGACCGCGGCCGAGCCGTCTGCGTAGCGCCGGGCGCCGGGTGGCTCGGGGGTGCGGGTGGTTCTGGCGGGTGCGGGTGGTTCGTGGTTTCTCGCGCAGTTCCCCGCGCCCCTGAAGGGAACGGGCCTGCGGCCCGCCCCTTCATTGAAGACGCACCCCCCGAGCCATGAGGCGCACCGGTTCAAAAAGCAAGCGCTTAGAAAAGTGCGGTCGGAGTCACACCTCGATGCCCGTGACCTCGACCATACGTACGGGTAACTTCCCCCACAGCCCTGCCCCCGCTCGTCTGGGGGACCGTACGTACGCCAATGGAGCCGTGATGCCCGAAGCCGTGATCGTCTCAGCCGCCCGCTCCCCCATCGGCCGCGCCTTCAAGGGCTCGCTCAAGGACCTGCGCCCCGACGACCTGACCGCCACCATCATCCAGGCGGCCCTGGACAAGATCCCGGCGCTGGACCCCAAGGACATCGACGACCTGATGCTCGGCTGTGGTCTCCCCGGCGGTGAGCAGGGCCACAACCTCGGCCGGATCGTCGCCGTACAGATGGGCATGGACCACCTGCCGGGCTGCACCGTCACCCGTTACTGTTCCTCCTCGCTGCAGACCTCCCGCATGGCCCTGCACGCCATCAAGGCCGGCGAGGGCGACGTCTTCATCTCGGCCGGCGTCGAGATGGTGTCCCGCAGCGTGAAGGGCACCAGCGACGGCATGCCCGACACCCACAACCCCGTCTTCGCCGAGGCGGAGGCCCGTACGGAGGCCGTGTCGAAGTCGGTCGGCGCCTCCTGGCACGACCCGCGTGAGGACGGCCTGCTCCCCGACGCGTACATCTCGATGGGCCAGACCGCCGAGAACCTGGCCCGTTCCTGGGGTGTGACCCGCGAGGACATGGACGAGTTCGGTGTCCGTTCGCAGAACCTCGCCGAGGAAGCCATCAAGAAGGGCTTCTGGGAGCGCGAGATCACCCCGGTGACGCTGCCCGACGGCACCGTGGTCGGCAAGGACGACGGCCCCCGCGCCGGCGTCACCCTGGAGGCCGTGCAGGGCCTGAAGCCCGTCTTCCGCGAGGACGGCCTGGTCACCGCCGGCAACTGCTGCCCGCTCAACGACGGCGCCGCCGCCCTCGTGATCATGTCCGACACGAAGGCCCGCGAGCTGGGCCTGACCCCGCTCGCCCGGATCGTCTCGACCGGCGTCTCCGGCCTGTCCCCCGAGATCATGGGCTACGGCCCGGTGGAGGCGTCCAAGCAGGCCCTCTCCCGTGCCGGCCTGACCATCGGCGACATCGACCTCGTCGAGATCAACGAGGCCTTCGCCGCCCAGGTGATCCCCTCGTACCGCGACCTGAACATCCCGCTGGAGAAGCTGAACGTGAACGGCGGCGCCATCGCCGTCGGCCACCCCTTCGGCATGACCGGCGCCCGCATCACCGGCACGCTGATCAACTCCCTCCAGTTCCACGACAAGCAGTTCGGCCTGGAGACGATGTGCGTCGGCGGCGGCCAGGGCATGGCGATGGTCATCGAGCGCCTCAGCTGACCCCTCTGCCGTAGCCGCACGGGAACCGACCGTGACGCTGTGGCCCGGAGTCCCGGAATCCCCGGGACTCCGGGCCGTTTTGTGATCCAATCTCCCCCAGGATGTGACCTATCTCCCCCCGGAGAGCGATTTACGCAGGTCAGAGCCGTTTCACCACGAAACACCCGGGCAAAGTCCTGTCCCTTTCGTGACGTTACGCACTGACAGCTGGTTAGTCCGCCCTTCAAGCTGATGTAGGAAGTCGGGGGTCGACTTTGAACCGGGAGTACGTCAGTGAGCGCCATGCCGATCGCCTTGCTGCTCACCACGGCCGCCACCGCCGCCGTGGGCGTCGCCGTCCTGCGCAGCCTCTCCGGGCTGCGTCGTCAGGTCGCCGCTCTGCGGAAGGAACTGGCCGAGAGCCGTCCCGCCGGTGCGCGGGCCGTCGTGCCCGCCGCCCGTCCGGCCGCGGACACGGAGGAGATACGCGCCGCCGTGGCCGAGGCGCTCGCCGAGGAGCGGGAGCGTGAGCTGGCCGAGGCGCGGGCGTTCTGGGCCGCCCAGGAGGCCCGTGACGCCTCCGACGCGCCCACCCTGCTGGGTCTGCCCGACAGTGAGCTGTTCCTGCCCCGGCAGTCCGATTTCGCGGGCCTGGAGCACCTGGAACCGGTGACCGAGCCGAGCCTGGAGGGCGACGAGTTCGCCGGGGAGTCGGCGGAGCTGGCCGCGGCCCGCCGCCGCCACCCCTCGCACCCCGACTTCGTGCCGGTGCAGTCCCCTGTCACCAACGACCACGAGCGCACCGTCGCCTGTCTGGAGGACCTGGCCGCCTCCCGCACCGAGCTGGCCGACGTCCGTCCGGGCCCCCTCGGCACCCTCGACGTGTATGTCTTCGCCGACGGCACCACCCTGTGCATGACCCCCGGTCACCGGGAGACCGCCGAGCGCCTCGCCAGGGCCCTCCAGGGCGGTGACACCCCCGTCCTCCTGGGCGGCTCGGGCGTCTCGGGCGCGTACACCCTCACGTTCGAGTGCGGCGACGACATGGTCTACATCCTGGCGGACCGGGTCATCGCCTCCCTGTAGGCGACCTGCGAGGGGCGCCCGGCGGGATCACACACCCGCCCTCTTCTGGGCCTCCTCCACCAGCGCCACCGCCTCCGCCAGTCCGGCCTCGTCGGCCAGCACGAGCGCGAGATCGTTCCCGGCGACCATCACCTGATCCGCCGCGGCGAACATTCCCGCGTCCGGCATCTCCCGGGGCGCCTGATCGGGCGCCTCCAGCCGCTGGGCACGCAGTGCCAATTCCCTGGCCAGCCCCAGTGCCTCCGCCGCGGCGCCCCGTTGCAGCCGGCTCTGCGGCGCGGCCCGCAACCGGTCGGCGAAATGGTCCACGGCACGGGTCAACGGCGTCGTATCAAGCACGCCGCGAGCGTACGCGCAGGAACCGGACTGTTGCCAACACGCCGCCACTCAGGCAACGTGACCTGAAGGACCGGCTTACATTTCCTTTCGTCCGGAGGCGCCGATGTCCCAAGTCTTCTCCGAGGAGACCCATCGCAATCTGCTCGCCCGCATCCCCCATTGCACCGGTCGTGAAGTCTCCGACTGGCTGCGCAAAGTCGATGAAGGCCCCGCTCTCTTCAACTTCGAGGAGAAGGTCAGCTGGCTCCGGCACGAGTACGACCTCGCGTACGGCCACGCCAAAGCGATCGTTCATGAGTACGACCTGAGGAGGGCCGCGAGGAAGCTCCGCTGAGGGCGCCGAGACACCACGAAGGGCCCCCCGACCGTGAGGTCCGGGGGCCCTTCGCCTGGCTGCGGGAGAGCGGGCGCGGGCCCGCCCCCTGCTAGTCGTCGCCGCTGAAGATGGCGACCAGGCGGAGCATCTCGATGTAGATCCACACGAGGGTCATGGTGAGGCCGAACGCGGCCAGCCAGGACTCCTCACGCGGGGCGCCGTACGCGATGCCGTCCTCGATCTGCTTGAAGTCGAGGGTCAGGAAGAACGCGCCGAGCAGGATCGCGAAGATACCGACGATCGCGCCGAGCGGGCCCATGCTGCGCAGACCGCCGTCGGGGGCGATCCCGAAGACGACCAGCAGCAGGTTGACCGCCATCACCAGGATGAACGCGATCGCGATGGTCAGACCGATACGGGCGTACCGTGCGGTGACCCGGATCCAGCCGGCCTTGTAGACCAGCAGAGTGGCGCCGGAGACGGCCATGGTGCCGAGCACCGCCTGGAAGGGCGCGCCGTCCCACTGGCTGTTGAACATCTCGCTGATCACGCCGAGGAACACACCCTCGAAGGCGGCGTACGCGAGGATCAGCGCGGGCGAGGCCTTGCGCTTGAAGGACTGCACCATCGCCAGGACGAACGCGATCAGCGCGGCACCGACGGCCAGGCCCCAGCTGGTGGGCGAGACCGGCAGGAGGGCCCAGGCGAGGACGGCGCCGACGATGACCGTGCCGAGGGTCAGGCCCGTGCGCATGACGACGTCGTCCATCGTCATACGGCCGGCGGTGACCGGGGCCTGCGGCGGGGCGCCGTGCTGCAGGTCCTGCTGGGCGTACGGGTTCGTCGCGTAGGGGTTGGCGCCCTGCTGGGCGTACGGGTTGCCCTGGGTGCCGACAGCTGCTCCCCCGGCCTGCGGCGCGGTGTTGAAGCCCGCGTAGCCGTTGTCGCGGCTGAACCCCCGTCGCGAGAAGACCGGGTTGCTGCTCCTCATTTCACTCCTCCATGGCCACCCTGCGTGGCCTTGGCTCAAGAGTAATAGGTAGGCAAAGGGATTGACTCTAGTGCTCAGGGAGGATCTTTCCCCTGCCGTGTCATCGAACACGCTACGCGTCTCCCTGATTCCCCGCCC
>NZ_LIRK01000065.1 GCF_001419765.1 Streptomyces torulosus | reverse complement strand
GCCCACGCTCACCCTCACCCCCACCACCACACCCGCATCCGCATCCGCATCCGCTTCCGCACCCGCACTCACCGGGCCCTCGTCCGACCCCTCCCTCGCCCGCCGCCTCTCGGCCGCCCTCGCCGGGCTTCCCTCCGCCGACGCGACGGCCGCGCTGGTGCGGGTCGGCGGGCGCGAGGGGGTCTGGCGGGGCAGTTCCGGGGTGCACGACCTGGTCAGCGGCCGGCCGGCGGATCCGGGCGCCCGGTTCCGCGCCGGTTCCGTGACCAAGGTCTTCACGGCGGCGGTCGTCCTGCAGCTGGCCGGAGAGGGCCGGATCGACCTGGACGGCAGCGCCCGCTCGTATCTGCCGGAGCTGATCCCGGCGGCGCACGAGGGCGTGACCGTACGGCAGTTGCTGAACCACACGCACGGCATCCCGGCCGCCGACTTCCCCGGGACGACGGTGGAGGAGTGGTACGCGGACCGCTTCCGGATCCACGACCCGCGGGACCTGGCCCGGTCGGCGACGGCGAAGCCGCGGGAGTTCGAGCCGGGGCGGCGCCAGCACTACCTCAACATCGGCTACACGATCGCCGGTCTGCTGATCGAGCGGGTCACGGGCGACACGTACGAGCACCAGGTCGGCGTGCGCGTGCTGAAGCCGCTCGGGCTGCGGGACACCTCCTTCCCGGGGACGGACCCGCGGATCGCCGGCCGCCACAACCACGGCTACCAGACCATGCGCCTGGACGACGGGACGACCGGGCTGCGGGACGTGTCGGTGTGGGGGACCACGGACGGCTGGGCGGCCGGTGACATCGTCTCGACCACGGCGGATCTGGAGCGGTTCACGAACGCGCTGTTCCGGGGCCGGGTCGTACCCGACGGCCCGCTCCTGGACGAGATGTTCACCCTGCCGAAGGTGACGGACCTCAAGACCGGTGAGGACGCCGCGTACTCCGTCGGTCTGTCCATGAAGGTGCTCGGCGGCCGAGAGGTGTGGGGCAAGACGGGCGGTCGCTGGGGCTACAACGCGGCCGTCGCCTCCACCCGCGACGGCGCCCGCACCCTCGTCTACAGCGTCAACTCCACCGACGCGAAGGGCCAGGACATGAACAAGGTGGCGCAGAAGATCATGGTGGCGGCGTACGGCATGCCCGAGGGCACCGCGACCGCCCACTGACCTCCCTCCGCCGGCCCCGCCACCCGCGGGTTAGGGTCGTGAGCCTCGGGGGCATGATCCACCGGGTCGTGATCCGCAGGGGGCGTGATCCGGGGACACAGGGGGAAGGCCGACGATGAGCGCGACGGTGACGGCGGTCAGCAGCAACGCCGAGTACTCGTTCACCAAGCCGAACCGGGACGGCGTCACGCTGCTCGCCGGGCTCGGGGTGGAGGGGGACGTCCATGCGGGAGTGACGGTCAAGCACCGCTCGCGGGTCGCGCAGGATCCCACCCAGCCGAACCTCCGTCAGGTGCACCTCATCCACGAGGAACTGTTCGCCGAGGTCGCGGCGGAAGGCTTCGACGTGGCGCCCGGTGAACTCGGCGAGAACATCACCACCCGCGGGATCGACCTGCTCGGCCTGCCGGTCGGCACGCTGCTGAAGGTGGGCGACGAGGCGGTGCTGGAGGTGACCGGTCTGCGCAACCCGTGCCTCCAGATCGACGCCTTCCGCAAGGGCCTGCTGAAGCAGGTCGTCGGCCGGGACGAGTCCGGCGGGCTCGTGCTCAAGGCCGGAATCATGAGCGTCGTACGGCAGGGCGGCGTGGTACGCCCGGGCGACCCGATCGGGGTGGAGCTGCCGAGCGGCCCGCACCGCCCGCTGGAACGGGTCTGACCCCGCTCCACCGCCTCACCCCGACATCGCCGCGGCGGCACCTTTACGCCAACTCCATTTTCGTACACGCGGGTTGACCCGTAGTAAGCGGTGTCCGGCTACCCTTTCCGCATGCGACTTTGGCGGCGCCATGACAAGCACACGGAGTTGCCGCGCGACCCGCGAGCCGACGCGTACCCGATGCCGGCCGTGCCGTACGGCTGGTACGCGGTGCTGCGCAGCCGGGAGCTGCCGCCGGGGAAGGTCGTCAGCCTGCACTACTTCGGGCGGGCGCTGATCGCGTTCCGCGGGCCGGACGGGCGGGCCGCCGTACGGGACGCCTACTGCCCGCACTACGGCGCGCACCTCGGCGTCGGCGGGAAGGTCGTGGACGGCACGGTGGAGTGCCCCTTCCACGGCTGGCGGTTCGGCGCGGACGGGCGGTGCGTGGAGGCGCCGTTCGCGGCGCGCACCCCGAAGGTCTCCCTCGGCGGCTTCCCGGTGCGCGAGCACAGCGGCCTCGTCCTCGTGTACGTCGGGCCGGGTGAGCCCGCGTGGGAGGTGCCGGAGATCCCGGAGGCGGTGTCGCGGGAGTTCACCCGGCCCATCGACGACACCTGCCGGGCGCGGATCCACATCCAGGAGATGCGCGAGAACATCGTCGACGAGTCCCACTTCCACTTCATCCACGGGCAGAGCGAGCCGCCCGTGCAGGAGTGGCGGGCGGACGGCCCGTTCGCCGAGGCGCGGGGGTCGTTCAGCCGCCGGGTGTTCGGCCGGGACATCGACAACACCTTCGACGCGTTCATGTACGGGCCGGGTGTGATGGTGGTCCGCACCCACGGCCCCGTGCTGTCGGTCACCGCCGTCGCGCTCACCACGCCCGTCGACGACCGCACGAGCGAGCTGCGGATGCTGTACCACCTGCGCGGACCGGCCCGCGGCCCGCTGGTCTCCGCCCTGCTCTCCCCCCTCCTCAAGTTCGTCTTCCGCAGGGAGGCGCTGGGCGAGGTCCGCGAGGAGGTCCGCATCTGGGACCACAAGATCCACCAGTCGCGTCCGGTGCTCCTCCCGCACGAGAAGGGCATCAGGGCGATACGCCGCTGGTACGCCCAGTTCTATCCGCCGCAGGCGCCCGGCGAGGCCGCCCGGGGGCTGCCGGCCGCCGAATATTGGGCTGCGGGTGACGACCGGTCAGCTCTAGGCTCCGCCCCGGGGGCCGGCAAGGTGCCCTGACGACGATCGGCCGGTGGATCGGAGATCACGGGGATGACCTGTCAGCTGTACGCGCTCTGCTTCGACGCGAGCCGCCCGCGGGACCTCGCCGCGTTCTGGGCCGGGGTCCTCGGACGGCGGCTCTCCGACGACCCGCGGGACGGCGTCGCGGTCCTGCCCGCCGACGGATACGGGTTCCGCCTCGGCTTCTTCCCCGGCGACGAGCCCAAGACCCTCGCGAACCGGATCCACTTCGATCTGACGAGCACCTCGCCGGAGGACATGCGGGAGACGGTGGACCGGGCGCTCCGGCTCGGCGGGCGGCACATCGACATCGGTCAGCGCCCCGAGGAGGGGCACGTGGTGCTCGCCGACCCCGACGGCAACGAGTTCTGCGTCATCCCGCCCGGCAACGCCTTCCTCGCCGGCTGCGGCTTCCTCGGCGCGCTGGCCTGCGACGGTTCGCAGGCGGTCGGGTACTTCTGGAGCGCGGCGCTTCAGTGGCCGCTGGTCTGGGACCAGGACGAGGAGACCGCGATCCAGTCACCGCACGGTGGCCCCAAGATCACCTGGGGCGGTCCGCCGGTCGCCCCCAAACACGGCAGGAACCGCCTCCACTTCGACCTCGCCCCGCCCCCCGGCGGCGATCAGCGGGCGGAGGTCGACAACCTCCTCTCCCTCGGCGCGAAGCTCCTCGACCCGACCCCGCGCGAGGACGGCCGCATCACGATGCTCGACCCCGACGACAACGAGTTCTGCGTCCTGACGCCGCGCTAGGACGGCGGTTCCCGGCCCGCGACGAGCCGTCCGGACCCCTCCGTGTCACATTTCCCGGCCCCGCTCCGTCGGATCGGTGGAACACCATCGGCGCTCCGTCGTGAGGCGGAAGAGGGGAACGAGACATGGCTGTGCACACGGCACCGGCGTACCGCGGGCCGACGTTCGTGCGGATCGCGGTCGCACTGCAGACCCTGACGCTCTTCTTCCAGGCGGCCACCGCAGGGCTGCTGCTGACCTCGGCCCACGGCGAGCTGCTGCACGACGTGGGGGCCCGCGTGATGTACGGGGCCTCCATGCTCTACGTGCTGGCCTCGGTCCTCGCGTGGCGGCCGGGCGGCGCCTCCCCCCGGCCCGTCCTGTACGCCTCGGGGTTCCTCCTCGTCGCCTCCCTCCAGGTGGTCCTCGGCATCGCCCACCTGCCGGCGCTGCACGTCCCCCTCGGCATCCTGATGTTCACCGGGAGCGTGCTGGTGCTGCTGGGCACCCGGCCGGGCGGGGCGCCGGGCCGCCCCGGTACCGAAAGGTGATCGCTTAACCTCGAACGGGGACGTCTGATGCGTGGGGTTCCACGGTGAGGAGGCGATGGTGCTCGGTAGGGGCACGCGTTTACTCGCGGGCGGTCTGGGCGTGGCCTGCGTCGTGCTCGTCGGCCCCAGTGCGCCGGGCGGGGGCCTGTTCGGCGCCTCGGCGCCCGTGAAGGCCGTCCGGGACGTCGTTCCCGACCGGGTCATGACGTGGAACATCTGCAACCCGTGCGACACGAGCGATGTCGACCGGGCGGCGGAGATCGCCCGGTACGCGCCGCAGGTCATCGGTGTGCAGGAGGCGTGCGTACGGGACGTCGAGCGGATCCGGGACTATCTGGAGCACCTGCACGGGCTGGTCTACCACGTCGAGTACGGGCCGGTGCTGCGCAACTGGAACCGCTGCGGCGGGGTGCCCTGGAAGCCCGGCGGCTTCGGGCAGGCGATCCTCTCGGCGGCTCCCATGACCGACCCCGTCAAGAAGCTCTACCCCGAGGGCGGCTCCGAGGAGCGCGGGTATCTGGCGGTCACCACCGCCGTGGACGGCAGGCCGGTCCGGGTGTTCAACACCCATCTCGCCCAGCGGAGCCAGGAGGCGGTCCGGGAGGGCCAGGTCGAGGTGCTGGCCGAGGCCGTCGCCCGGTACGACCGCGCGATCGTCATCGGCGACCTCAACGCCGTGCCGGACGCCCCCGAGCTCGCCCCCCTGTGGGCGCTGGCCACGGACGCGGACCCCGGGTGCCGCCCCCCGGCCACCGCGGACTGCGAGGTGACCACCGACTGGCGGCTCAAGTTCGACTACGTGTTCCTGCGCGGCGCCGCCCCGCTGGAGCAGGGGGTGCACCGCACCCCGGTCTCGGACCACGACCTGGTGCACGCCGACGTCGACACGGCAGGGGCGGCCGCCGGTGACACCCGGCCCGAGGGGTGAGCCGGACCCACGGACGGGAACACGCGGGCGGACGGTGTGCCTTGGTCAGGCGTACAGCGCCACCCTCGGGTGGAGCGTGCCCTGCGCGCCGGGCGTGGTGACCGTGACGTGGTAGGTCTCGGTCAGGGTCGCGCCGGGGGCCGGCGTGCGCTGCGCGGTCGACAGGTCGGTGAAGAGGGTGCCGGTCCGGGTGCCGAGTTCCACCGGCTCCCAGCAGCCGGCGGCGGTGCGGCACTCCACCGTCAGGTCCGAGGGGGCAGGGAAGGGGCCCGCGTGCGGGGACTCGACGAGGAGCTGCGGGGCGACCGTCAGGGGCGCCGCGGAGTCGTTGCGGTAGGTGACGGTGACCTTGTGTCCCTTCGCGTCGGCCGGGAGCGGGCTGGTGGTCAGGTCGACGAAGTCGACGGGTATGGCGGCCGTCCGGGCGACCGTGGCCGGCTGCGCGGTGGTCCGGGGCGCGGCGGCAGCGGCGGGGCCCGCGGCGGCCAGGCCGGCGACCGCCACGGCCAGGGCGACGAGGGCGAACCGGAGACGGGTGCTCCTGGAGGACACGTGCGTTCCTTCGGATCGTGGGGGGTTGCGTGCCCCCGCGTACGAAGCCGGTTCCGGTCACGGTAACTACCGCCGGGTAGTGGAGAGATCCCGTGGAATCTCGGCCGCAGTGGCACCACGCTCGCCTTTCTGCCCTCTCATCAGCTAGACATTGCCCCGACTCACCTTGACCAGTGGGTACTTGAGGGCAAGACCGGCACAGGGGGAAGGACACATGACGACATCCCATGGCGCACCGAGACGTTTCGGTCGTCTGAGAACGGCGGGGGCCGCGCTGGCGGCGCTCCTCGTCGCCGGCACGGGGACGGCGACCCAGGCGATGGCCTCGCCGAAGGCACCGGACACCCTGCCCACCCCGCCCGTGCCGTCCCTGGCGTGGACGGACTGCCAGGGCGGCTACGAGTGCGCGAACGCGGACGTGCCGCTCGACTACCGGAACCCGACCGGCCAGAAGATCACCCTCGCGGTGGTGCGCAAGAAGGCCGCCGACCCGGCGAAGCGCAAGGGCACGCTGTTCATGCAGCCGGGCGGGCCCGGCAACTCCGGGGTGGACTTCGTCCGCAACAACTACAACGGGCTGCCGGCCGCGCTGCGCGAGTCGTTCGACGTGTTCGGCTACGACGTCCGCGGTGTGGGCCGCAGCTCGGCGCTCACCTGCTTCGACGACACCCGGTACTCGAAGGCCGTCACCGACGCCAAGGGTGTGCCCGGACCGGACGCGTTCGGGCCGGCGCTGGCCGAGGCCGCCGAGTTCAACCAGGCGTGCCTCGACAACGCGGGCGGGCTGCTGCCGTACATCGGCACCGAGTACGTCGCCCGTGACATCGACCTGCTGCGCCAGGCGCTCGGCGAGGAGCAGCTCACCTACTACGGGCGGTCGTTCGGCTCGTACATCGGGACCGTGTACGCGGCCCTGTTCCCGCAGCGGGTGCGGGCGCTGACCCTCGACGGGGCGTACGACCCGGTGCACTACGCCAACCGCCCCTACGCCTATGACCGGCCGCAGTACCTGGCGTTGGACGGGGCGATGAGCCGGTTCCTCGACTGGTGCGCCGCCGACCAGCCCATCTGCGGGTTCGGCGACGGCGACCCACGCGGGGCGTTCGAGCAGCTGAAGAAGGACCTGGACGCCAACCCGGTCACCACCGCGAGCGGCGGCAAGGCGAACGGCTACACGCTGGTCTACCGGCTGATGTTCAACATCAACGAGGGCAAGGTCATCTGGCCGTCGCTCGGCGCGGCCCTGAAGAAGGCGCAGCTGCGGGACAACACCTCGTTCCTGCTGCGTCCGCCGTCCCCGGCGAGCTTCGACTTCCTCGGCCCGAACGTGGCCGTGGAGTGCACCGACCGGGACTACCCGCGCGACCAGCGGCTGCTGAAGCACAAGGTGGAGTCGTTCGCCGCGGCGGCGCCGCTGCTCGGCCCGGCGATGGCGTTCGGTCCGCCGACCTACGACCACCAGCACGCCACCGCGTGCGCGCAGTGGCCGGCCGAGCGGGTCAGCCGCTACGACGGCTCCTACCGGGCGCAGGGCTCGGCACCGATCCTGGTCATGGGCACCACCGGTGACCCCGACACCCCGTACCAGGACGCGGTGGCGCTGTCCCGGCGCCTCGACAACGCCTCGCTGCTGACGTTCGAGGCGGAGGGCCACACGGCGTTCGGGCGCAGCGCCTGCGCGACGGACGCGGTCGTCAAGTACCTGGTGGACCTGACGGTTCCCGCCCACGGCACGACCTGCGCCGACGAGACGCAGCCGCCGTCGTCGACGCCGAAGGTGGCCCCGCCCGGCACGACGCTGGGTGAGCTCCGCAACGGTGTCAACGAGCGCGTGGAGAACATCGGCTCCGTGGCCTGACCGGTCCCGACCGGTCGGCGGCATCGCACCCGCACCCCAGCACATCCCGAGGCGTCGGCCCCCATGGCCGGCGCCTCGGTCGTGCGCGGGGCGCGATGGCCGGCGTGACCGGGCCCCGGTGCCCTACCGGTCCGGGTCCGGGTCGTCGGCCGGGTCGCCGAAGGTGAGCGTGTCCAGGTCGCCGTCGAAGTCGTCGGGGACGGGGCACGGCAGGTCCAGGGGGTTCGGCGGCTGTCCGCGGGGATCCGGGCCGGTCAGGGGCAGCTCGGTCCAGATGCACTTGCCGTCGGGGGTGTAGCGGGTGCCCCAGCGCTGGGAGAGGGCGGTGATGAGCTGCAGTCCGCGGCCGCCCTCGTCGGTGTCGGTGGCCCGGCGTATTCGGGGCATCGTGAGGCTGCCGTCGAAGACCTCGCAGGTCAGCTCGGAGCCGTGCAGGAGCCGCAGCCGCACGGGCCCCTTGGCGTGGCGTACGACGTTGCCGACGAGTTCGCTGGCGAGCAGCTCGGTGGTGGGAGCGAGGTCGTCCAGGCCCCAGGCGGCGAGCTGTTCCCGGACGTGGCGGCGGGCCTGCCCGGCGGCCCTCGGGTCGTCGAGGAGCGGCCAGCACGCCACCTTGTCCTCGGTGAGGGCGTGCAGCCGGGCGACGAGGAACGCGGCGTCGTCGGCGGCCTGCTGGTGGGCCGGGAGCAGCCCGTGGATGAGGGTGTCGCAGAGGAGTTCCAGGTTGTCGGCGGTGCCGTCGTCGTGGGCGTTGCGCAGCAGCCGGGCGAGTTCGGCCATGCCCTCGTCCATCTCGCGTTTCGACGACTCCACGAGGCCGTCGGTGTAGAGCACGAGCATGCTCCCGTCGGGCACATGCAGTTCGACCGTCTCGAAGGGCGGCTCGGCCGCGCCCAGCGGCGGGTCGGCGGCCAGGTCCGGGAAGCGCACACTGCCGTCGGGCAGGACCAGCGCCGGCGGCGGGTGCCCGGCGCGGGCGAGGGAACAGATCCCGGTCGTGGAGTCGTACAGCGCGTACAGGCAGGTCACGTACGACTCCTCGCCCATGCCGGCGACGAGGTCGTTGAGGTGGGTCATGATCTCGTCGGGCGGCAGTTCGAGGTCGGCGAGGGTGTGGACGGCGGTGCGCAGCCGGCCCATGGTGGCCGCCTCGGGCAGTCCGTGGCCCATGACGTCGCCGACGACGAGGGCGACCTGGCCACTGGAGAGCGGGATGACGTCGTACCAGTCGCCGCCGACGTCCATGCCCCGTCCGGCGGGCAGATAGCGGGCGGCGGCCTCGCAGGCGGGCAGTTCGGGCAGCGCCTGCGGGAGGAGGCCGCGCTGGAGTTCGTGGGAGCGGGTGTGCTCGACGTCGAAGAGACGGGCCCGTTCCAGGGACTGGGCGAGGAGCGCGCTGATCGCGGTGAGGAGGGTGCGCTCCTCCTCGGTGAGGCGGCGCGGCCGGTCGAAGGAGACGACGCACACCCCGAAGGTGTGGTCGGAGGCGGTCAGCGGCAGGAACGCCCAGGACTGCTTGCCCGACCGGCGGGGCAGGTCGGCCTGGCGCGGCTCGTACGCCGCGTACTCCTCGGCCGAGGAGAGGAAGACGGGTCCGCCGGTGGCGATGGCGTCCCAGGCGGGCCCGTGGCGTGCCTTGGGGCGGTGGTCGACCAACTCGATGAACTCGGCGGAGTAGCCGACCGCGCCGAGGTTGTGGAGGCGGTCGCCCTCGACCTCCTGGACGAGGAACCCGGTGGCGGCGAACGGCGGGAGCACCCGCCGGGCGACCGCCTCGATCACATCCCGCGTGGTGGTCGCCTTGGCCAGCGCGGCCGTCAACTCGGCTGTACGGGAAGCCCGTTCGGTGGCGGCCCGCTCGGCGGCGCGGCGTTCCTCATCCAGCCGGCGGTTCTCGGTGGTGTCGGTGAAGTACAGGGTGTGGCCGTCGGGTCCCGGAACGACCCGGAGGTGGAACCAGCGGTCCTTGCCGGGGCTGTGCACGTCGAACCCGGTGGGCCTCTGGTCGGCGGCGGCCTTGCGGCACAGCCGCTCCAGGCCGGGCACCCCGTCGCACTCGACGGCCAGCTCCCACAGCACCCGTCCGACGATCTCGTCCTCGGACAGGCCCAGCATGCGTTCGGTCTCCAGGTTGGCGAAGGTGATCCGCCATGCCGTGTCGACCGCGAGGAAGGCGTCGCTCATGTGGCGCACGGCCCGGCTGAGCGCGTCGCGGGCGGAGCCGGACGCGGTGCTCTCCCAGCCGACGCCGACCATCCGCCGGGGTGTGCCGTGCTCGTCGTAGGTGGCGCGGCCGCGGGCCCGGGTCCAGCCGTAGGTGCCGTCGAGGCGCCGTACGCGGTACTCCGCCTCGTACACGGTGCGGTCGCGGATGGCGCGGTGGGCCGCGGCGAGGGTG
>NZ_LIRK01000649.1 GCF_001419765.1 Streptomyces torulosus | reverse complement strand
CCGCGACACGCGTGTCGCGGCGGCTCGCGGGTACTCCCGGGTCATGCGGATGAGCGTGGTGGATGTGGGATCGAACACCGTACGGCTCGTGGTGGCGGACACCGAGGGCGGCGTGCCGCTGCCGGTGCACACCGCCAAGTGGCGGCTGCGGCTGTCGGAGCAGGTGCCTCCCGGAGGGGACGTCCCCGACGAAGCCGTACGTCAGCTGTCGGAGGCGGTCGCGGCCGCGGCGCGGACGGCGGAACACTGGGGCGCCTCGGCCCCGTTGGCGTTTGCGACGGCCGTGGTGCGTTCCGCGCCGAACTGCCGGGACGTGTTGCGCGCCGTGCGCGAGGAGACCGGCGTACGCCTGTGCACCCTCCCCGGTGAGGTGGAGGCGGAGCTGACCTTCCTCGGGGCGCGGCGGTGGATGGGCTGGCGGTCGGGGCCGCTCGCGCTGCTCGACATCGGGGGCGGCTCCCTGGAGGTGGCGTTCGGGCGGGGGCGGCTGCCGGACTTCGTGGCGTCGCTGCCGCTGGGCGCGGGCCGGCTGACGCATGAGTTCTTCGGCGGGCAGGACATCCCGTCGCCCGACAGCGTCAAGGCGCTGCGCCGCAAGGTCCGCCACCAACTGCGGGACGTCGCCGCACGGATCCGATGGGAGGGGCCGCGCACCGCGGTGGCCACCTCCCGCACGTTCCAGCAGTTGGCGAGACTCTGCGGCGCCTCACCCGGTCGGCACGGCCCGTTCGTGGAGCGGGAGTTGCACCGGTCGGACCTGGCGCGCGCGATCGACCGCCTCGCCGCGCTCCCCGCGGCCGAGCGGTCCACGCTCCCGGGGATCTCCGTACCGCGCGCGGCGCAGAGCCTGGCCGGAGCGGTGGTCGGGCACACGACCATGAAGCTGACCGACCTCAGGTCGGTGACCGTCTGCCCGTGGGCGATCCGCGAGGGCGTGTTCCTCCGGCACATCGAGGACGGCCCGGCCTGGTGGGCGGAGGTCACCCAGGACGACGCGGGGCCCGCCGCCCCGCTGCCGAGTCAGGCCGGCCCGGTCGCCCTGCGGATCGCGACACCGGCCGGCTGACGCCACAGGAAAGGAGAAGGAACCCCATGACCCGTCACCAGAAGCGTGCGTCCGGCGACCGGCCCGAGACGGCCCTGGAGGAGGTCCTGCACGAGGCCGAGGAGGCGGAGACCCGCGTCACCGACTCCGCCCGGCAGCGCCGCCACCGGGGCGAGGCCGGTGAGGCGATCACGCCGAACGAACGGGCCCAGGAGGAGTCGCGGCACGACGGTAACCACGACCGAGACCGCGACTGACACAGCGACTCACACCGGCGAGGCCGGTGAACGGCGCGCGTGGGGCCGGGCGACGGACCGCCCGGCCCCACGCGTGCGCGGACCACGGGAGACCGGCCCTCGCGCCAACGGCGAAGCCACGCTCAGCGGTTCAGCGGTTGGCCGGGACATCGGGTGGAACGATGGAGGGGCCTGGGGCAGGTGTACACCGTGCCGGCCGCACCGGTACGCAATCCGAGCCACACAGAAGTGGAGACGCGCGCAGTGAAGTTCCTTCTCGAGGTCGACCTGGACAGTACGGGCTGGGACGAGGGCACCGCCGTCCAGGAGCTGGAGCGCATCCTGCGGTACTGGGGCGGAAACCTCCGCCACTGCGAGATGGCACCGGGCGACGGGCAGGCCCTGTACGACTCCGGACACCGGGAGGTGGGCCGCTGGACCGTCACCTCCGAGTGACCGGTCGGGCCCTCGACCCCGGAAACAAGATGCCGGGGGTCGGCCGGCAGCCCCACTCTGCCTGGCCGACCCCCGGATGGGATCGCGTGGCGCACCACGACAGGGCACGCACTCCCCAGTTACGGGCCCTCGCTCATCACTCGCGGAACCACACGACCCCGGTCTCGGGATCCCCTCTAGAAGGAGAACAGGGCCGTCGTCGCGGAGTTCTTCACGCAGTCGTTGGAGAAGACACGCTCGTACGCGACGCGCTTGCCCTCCCAGACGCCCTGGACGGTGACGATCACGGGGTCGTACTGCTTGGTGCAGAACGCCCCGGTCGTGCCGTTGAGGGCGTCGAAGTTCCCGTCGCTCGCCCGGAGTTCGGCGCACGCCTTGACGGCGGCCGGGTGGGTTCCGGAGGGGCGCGGCGCGCAGGTCAGAGTGACCGCGCGCTCAGGGGTGGCGACCGCGGCGTCCTCACCGTGGCCCGTGGTCAGGACCAGGGCTGAGGGCGCGTACAGCCCGGACGTGCCGGGCTGCGGGGCGGCCAGCGCAGAGCCCGCGAAGGGGCCGCAGACGGCGGTGGCCGTCAGGGTGAGAATCGCTGCCCATCGCGCGGTTTTCGGCATTGTGTGCATCCTTCCGCTCTTGGATTGCCGGCGGTTTCGTCTCACCTGTCACGTGGACGAAGCCCGCCCGATCGGTGCCGGTTCGGCGAGCGCCACTCTGCCGGGTCCACGGCCGGAACACACATCGACCCCATAGGTTTCAGTAACTTTGAGTGTTGAAGTAGTGGCGCGAAGTCACGGAATTCGAACATGCAAACCCCGATTCTGAGCGGCTCTTGATCGTCGGTTGATCACAGATGGCTGGATCTCCACGGCTCGGCAATCGGCCTGAAACATTCCGCTTGCCGCCGTGACGAACCCCGGATCGACCCCCGTGAGACCTCCTTGAGACCTCCGTTGTTCATGTCGGGACGCGGGGGACGAGAGTGGCGGGAGCGGCGGTGAAGTGGCGCATCGCGTCCCGGTGGTGGACGGCGACGGACCGACTCGTCAGGATCGTCGACGGAACGGGGCGTGCTCGACGACGAGAGGCGGGACGGCGCGGATGGCGAAGCACTGGGCGGATTTCCAGTACGAGATCTATCTGAACGGGATGGCGGGAGCCGTGCCGCGGCTGCCCACCGACCTCACCCGGCTGGAGGAACTCGCCGCGCACCGTCTCGGTGCCGGCCCCGTCGGCTACGTCGCGGGCAGCGCGGGCGACGGCAGCACCGCCCGCGCCAACCGCGCCGCCCTCGACCGCCATCGGATCGTGCCCCGGCTGCTGCGGGACGTGCGGGAACGGGACCTGACCGTCGAGGTCCTGGGCCGTACCCTGCCCGCGCCCCTGGCCCTCGCCCCGGTCGGCGTGCTGTCGATCGTGCACCCCGACGCGGAGTCCGCCGCCGCCCGGGCCGCCGCCGCGCAGGGCGTGCCGTACATCCTGTCCTCGGCGTCCAGCACACCCATGGAGGAGATCGCGGAGGTGATGGGCGACGCGGAGCGCTGGTTCCAGCTGTACTGGGCGAAGGACCGCGAGGTCACCCGGAGCTTCCTCGCGCGGGCCAGGGGCACCGGGTTCTCGGTGCTGGTCGTCACCCTGGACACACCGATGCTCGGCTGGCGGCCCCGGGACCTGGAACGGGCGTATCTGCCGTTCCTGCACGGCGTCGGCACCGCCAACTACTTCTCCGACCCGGCGTTCCGGGCGGGGCTCGCCAAGCCGGTGCACGAGGATCCCGACGCGGCCGTACTGCACTTCGTGGGCATGTTCGGGGATCCGGGGAAGACCTGGCCCGACCTCGCGTTCCTGCGGGAGCACTGGGACGGGCCGATCGTCCTCAAGGGCGTTCTGCATCCCGACGACGCCCGGCTCGCCGCCGACGCCGGGGTGGACGGTGTGGTCGTGTCCAACCACGGCGGCCGTCAGGTGGCCGGCTGCGTCGGCGCCGCGGACGCGCTGCCGGGGGTGGCCGAGGCGGTCGGGGACCGGCTGACCGTCCTCTTCGACAGCGGTGTCCGCACCGGCGACGACATCTTCAAGGCGCTGGCGCTGGGTGCCCGGGCCGTCCTCGTCGGCCGTCCGTACGTATACGGTCTCGCCCTCGACGGCCGGACCGGCGTCGAGCACGTCGTCCGTTCCCTGCTGGCCGAGTTCGACCTCACCCTGGCTCTCTCAGGACACCGGACGCCCGCGACGGTCGACGGGGGCTGCCTGGCCGCCGCCCCGGCGTGACGACGGGGCGGCGGCAGGGCGGCGGGGCAGGGCTGGATCAGGCGGCCTGCAGTTCCTGCGCGGGGAGCCGGCCCGCGCGTACGGCCCGGGTCAGGGCCTCGTGGTCGCGCTCGTTCTGGTCGGCGTAGGCCTCCGCGAAGGTGGCGAGGGCCCGGTCGAACGACTCGCCGCCGCCCAGGTACGCGGCGATCGCGATCCGGTCGCCGGACCGGGCGTGCGCACGCGCCAGGGTGAACCCGCACAGCGCGCCGAACGCCCGCATGTCCTTCGGCCGCATCCGCTCCGGCATGGCGATGCCCTTCCAGTCGCGCAGTTGACGGACGTAGAAGTCGCGCTGCTTGCCGTCGAACCCGTCCACCCGTTCCCAGCCGAGGAAGATGTCGCTGGTGGCCTGCATCAGCCGCTGGCCCGAGACGACCCGCTCGCCCTGGTTGGCGTACTTGCTCGCGCCGACGTGCGGGGCGAGGACGGAGGTGTCGGCCTCCTTGGCCTGGAGGAAGAGGGGGTCCCGGCCGTCCCGGCCGAGCAGGAGGAAGATCCAGCACCGGGTGCCCACGCTGCCGACACCGACGACCTTGCGGGCGACGTCGGCGAGCCGGTAGTCCGCGAGGAGCGAGCGCCGGTCGGACGGCAGGGTCGTGGCGTACCGCTCCAGCAGACCCCTGAACTGGCGTTCGAGACCGGCGCGCTCGATGGCCGGCAGCAGATCGGAGACCGGGATGAGCAGCGGGGGGTCCGCCGCGATCCTGGGCCGGCCGTCGACCGTCTCGGTGAGCTTGTCGAACACCTGCAGACTGTCGCGGGTACGGGCCTTGGCCAGGGCCTGGCTCAGATTCCGTTGGCTGCGCTTGCCCAGCCGGCCCGCGACGAGGGTTTCGAGGACGTCCGCGCCGATCTTCGCGTACCAGACCTCAAGGTTGCCCGCCTCCGCGAAGCGGATCATCGATTCGCGGTACTGGCGGACGGTGGCCCGCACGATACGGGCGCGCTGGGCGTCGTCGAACCCGTTGGCCCGGCCCGCGATGACGAGACTGGCCGAGAGCCGCTTGACGTCCCACTCCCAGGGGCCCGGCAGGGTCTCGTCGAAGTCGTTGATGTCGAACATCAGCTGTCTCTCCGGCGAGGCCAGCAGCCGGAAGTTCAGCATGTGCGCGTCCCCGCACAGTTGCGCCGTGAGACCCGAACTCGGGCTGCGGGCCAGGTCGGAGGCCATGATCGCGGCGGCGCCCCGGTAGAAGCGGAACGGGGACTCCATCATCCGGCCGTAGCGGATCGGGACGAGTTCGGGCACCCGTGTCGCGGACTGCGTCTCCAGGATCGACAGCGGGTCCGGCCGGTGGGGGGACGGCTTGTACACGGCGTGACCCGACCGCGGCGAGCGGCGGCGCGCCGCCTTGCCGAGGGCCGCGCGTTCCCCGGGCGTGGCGTGGGGTGCCGCGCGCATCGCCGTGGTCGCGTTCTGGGACATCGAGCCCCTCCTGCCTGTGGTGCTGCGGCCCGTACGGTCAGGCCCGGGGCTCCATCCCGGCGTCGGCGACGGCGATGGCGATGCCGAGTGCGGTGGAGATGTTCCCCGCCGCCGTCATGACGCGGGCGGTGCCCACGATGGGCGCGATGGCGACCAGCACGTCCTGGAGCTGCTCTGCGGTCAGGCCGGTCCTGAGGGCGGGGTCGATGTGGGCCACATAGGAGATGGGCGGGGCGTCCGACGCGGCGAGTGCGGCGATCCGCGTGAGGATCAGCATGTCCGGAGGCAGCCCGCACCGCTCCAACGAGTCGACCGTCATGGCGGCGAGGGTGTCCAGGACCGGGGTGTCAGATGCAGTGGACATGTCGAATAGCCTCCAGGTGAGGTGCGAGCCGGGGGAGACATGGGCGCAGGGGCTCGGGTTCCGCGAGCTCGGGGTCTCCCTCAACGGTAGAGCGGGTCCGGGCCGCACGCACGGGAAGGGCTGGTGGGCCCCCTGGTGCGACCGTTTCGGCGGGGGCCCATGCGGATGTCTCGGATGTCCGATTCCGCCCGCGGCAGCAGAATGGTCACTGTCCACCCGTTGGGTGAGGGATGGGAGACCTCCATGAAGGACCTCAAGTTCGAGCAGAAGCGCTCGCTGTCCCGTCGTGAGGCGGCCGACCAACTCACGGCGCTGGCCGAGGCCCTGCGGGCGGGCGGCGAGGCCGACATCGAACTCACCCCCGGAACGCTGAGCCTGCGGATCCCCGACGACCTCCGCAGCGAGATCGAGGTCGAGATCGGCGACGGCGAGGTCGAGCTGGAGATCGAGTTCACGTGGCGGACGGCGGGCAGCCGCACGGCATCGACCGAAGCTGCGAAGCCGACCACGAACAAGCCGACGCCCCGAAAGAGCCCGCCCGCCAAGTCCGCCGGAGGCGGCCCGAGCAAGCCCAGAACGACGAAGCGGTCCCCCGCGAAGGCCTCCTGAACCGGGCGATGTGGCAGTGTCAGGCAGGTCATCCGTGTGCGGGGCGGGTCAGGGTGTGATCGGGGTTCTCTCCGGGGCGGACCCCGATGCCCGGGTGTGTGGCCGTCCGGCAGTGTGAGGGCATGACCTCGATTCGTATGTCACGCAGGGCTTTTGGGGGCGTCGGCCTGTGGGGGACGGCCGCGCTGGCCGCCGCCTCGGTGCTGCCCGCGCCCCGCGCCCATGCCTCGTCCGCGCTGCTCCCGCCCTTGGATCCCGTGGCGTTGCAGGCTGCTGTCGACGACCTGGAGCACCCTCCGTCGACCGCGGCCCAGTTACAGGTCGGCGGTACGGCCGGCCGTTGGTACGGCACCTCGGGCGTGGCCGATCACCGCACGCGACGGCCAGTGACGGCGTACGACAAGGTCCGGATCGGCAGCATCACCAAGGTCTTCGTCGCCACCGTCGTGCTGCAGTTGGTGGCGGAGGGCCGGGTCGACCTGGACGCGCCGGTGCGGCGCGTCCTGCCGGGGCTGCTGCCACGCCGCTTCGCGGCTGTCACCGTGGCGCACCTGCTGAACCACACCAGTGGACTGCCCGACCATGTCGGCATCCCGGAGCCCAGGACCCCGGAGGAAGTGTTCCAGCACCGCTTCGACCACTGGACGCCGCACGAGTGGGTGGCGACGGCGACGCACGGGCCGCTGAAGTTCGCCCCGGGCACCCGGCAGGAGTACCGCGGCATCAACTACGTACTGGCCGCCCTCATCATCGACAAGGTGACCGGCCGCCCCTACGGGAAGGCCGTCGAGGCCCGCGTCCTGCGACCGCTGGATCTGACGCACACCGTCGTGCCGGGCGACGACCCTCGCATCCACGGCCGGCACGTGCACGGCTATCTGCGCATGACCGACGGCACCCTGCGGGACATCACCACCTACGATCCGTCGCCCAGCCGCGGCGAGGGCGACATGATCTCCACCACGGGGGACCTCGACCGGATGCTCGCCGCGCTGTTCTCCGGCGAACTGCTGCCCCCTGAGCTGCTTCGGCTGATGTTCACGCTTCCGCCGGACGACGTGCGCATGCTGGACGGTTCCCCGGCCCGCTACAGCACCGGGCTGCAGCAGGCCACCGTCAACGGCGTCACGTTCTGGGGCAAGACCGGCGAGACGTACGGCTACAAGAACGCCGCGTTCTCCACCCGCGACCAGCGGCGCCGCTTCGTGCTCGCGTACCACCCGACGACCCCCCGCGACGGCGAGGAGAGCCGGATGATCGCCCGCGTCGCCGACCTCCTCACCCGCGGCACCGGCGCCGCGGATGCGGCGCCCCGGGCATGACCGCACGCGCTGGTCACAGCCACGCGTCGCGCCGCCCCTTCCTACGAGTCGCCCCCCGGCAGCACCCCCGGCAGCAGGGTCGGCAGATTCGGCAGGTGGAGGGTGGTGAGGGAGGGCTGGGTGTCGGAGTTCGCTTCCGATTCGGTCGGGGTGTCGTCGCCGATGGACATGATCGAGCCGTTCTGCTCGGCGTCCGGGGAGACTTCGGGCTCGTCCGGCTTCCGCGCATCCGGCGCCGGCGCCTTCTCCTTCGCCTTCGGCTCCTTCGTGACCGGCTCGGTCTCGGCGGTGGGCGCCCCGGAGCCGGAGACGGAGAGCGACTCAGGGCTGGCGGTGACGCCGTCGGTGAGCCAGCGCTGGGCGCTGGAGTCGTCCCGGCCCTTCACCACGACATCGGCCTTGGCCTCGGTCCCGGTCGGGGCGACGGCCAGCCCCTCGCCCCACAGGGGCAGCAACTCCCCCTGCACGGTGAAGTCGTAGCGCACGTCCTCGCCGCGCCCGGAGTCCTCGTCGGCGCAGGTGCCGAGCACGACCACACCGGCGTCCACCTGGGAGTCCAGGCACAGCTCCGGGTTGGCGACACTGCGCAGCAGCCCGTCCTCCTCGTAGGACCACTTCTGGGTCCAGTCGGAGGAGCACACGGCTAGTTCCGTGGAGGCGCCCTTCACGGCCTTGCCGCCCTGGATGTCGAGGCACAGGTCGGCGGCCTGGTTGCGCAGCCGGGTCTGCTGGGGTGCCGTGGGGCGGCCGGCCTTCGCGGGCGGCGTCGGCGAGGCGCTGGTGCCGCTCTCGTCGCCGGTGTCGGGCGCCGTGGTGACACCGCCGCCGGCGCTGGTGGACGCGGCGGGGTCCGCACCGCTGCCGTCGTCGGACAGCAGGGCGGCACCGAGGATCGCGGCGAGCAGCGCGCCGGAGGAGACGCCGACGGTGAGCAGGGCCCGGGGGGTGCGTGCCCCGGCGGTGATCCGGCGGCGCTGGGCGGGGATCTGGGAGAGCAGACGGTGCTTGCCACCGCCCCCCGAACGTCTCGAATTCCCCTTGAACGGCATCCGGCCGGGCCGGGAGTCGAGATAGCGCCGCGCGCCCCAGCCGAGCACGGCCTCGGCGATGACCCCGCCGAGTCCGCCCTCGAAATGACTGAGCTGGTCCGCCGCGTAACGGCAGTAGCGGCACTCCAGCAGATGCTGCTGCACATCGGGGAGCAGGGCACCGCCGCGGCGAATCGGCACGTCCAGGAGGCGGTTGTAGAAGCGACAGTCCTTGGACGGCGCGAGTTCCCGGTGGGCGCGCACACAGCCCTCGCGGAATTTCTCGCGCGCCTGCTCCAGCGTGGCCGTCGCGCTGTCGGCGTCCAACCCCAGCAGACCAGTGGGTATGGTTATCGTTTCGGCTTCTACCTCGGTGTGCCACAACAGGCACTGCGCGACGGCCACGCTGGAGC
>NZ_LIRK01000648.1 GCF_001419765.1 Streptomyces torulosus | reverse complement strand
TTCCTCTCCGACCACGAGGGCGTCGGCAACCTCTACTCCTGCGCGTACGACGGCTCCGACCTGCGCCGCCACACCGACCACGACGCCTTCTACGCCCGGCACGCGGCGAGCGACGGCAGCCGGGTGGTGTACCAGTGCGCGGGCGACCTGTGGATCGTCGACGACCTCGCCCCCGACGCCGTGCCCCGCCGGCTCGACATCCGTCTCGGCGGATCGCTCACCGGGCGGCGGCCGTACCAGGTGCCGGCCGCGCAGCACGTCGACGGCCTCTCCGTCGACGAGACGGGCAGGGCCAGTGCCGTCGTCGTCCGCGGCAGCCTGTACTGGCTGACCCACCGCGACGGGCCCGCCCGGACCATCACCGACACCCCCGGCGTCCGCGTCCGGCTGCCCGAGATGCTCGGCTCCGGCGCCCAGGTCGCGTACGTGACGGACGCCGACGGCGAGGACGCCGTCGAGATCGCCTACCTCCCCCGTGCCACCGGCGACCGCGAGCCCCGCCGTCTCGCGTCCGGCGCGGTGGGTCGTGTCCTGGAGATGGTCGCGGACCCAGCCGGCGAGCGCCTCGCCCTCGCCGCGCACGACGGCCGGCTGCTGCTGCTCGACGCCACGGAGGAGTCCAACGGCGAGGTCACCGAGATCATCACGTCCCTCAACGGGCCCGTCCGCGACCTCGCGTTCTCCCCCGACGGCAGCTGGCTGGCCTGGTCCCATCCGGGCATCGGCCGCAGCCTGCGCCAGATCAAGATGGCCCGCCTGAAGGACCGGCTGATCGTCGACGTCACGGGAGGCCGCTTCGAGGACGAGAACCCGGTGTTCACCGGCGACGGCCGCTATCTGGCCTTCCTGTCCTGGCGCGGCTTCGACCCGGTCTACGACGTCCACACCGGCGACCTGTCCTTCCCCCTCGGTTGCCGCCCCTATCTGGTCCCGCTCTCCTCCGCCACGCCCTCCCCCTTCGCCCTCAACCCCGACGGCCGCCCGGTCGCCGGGGGCATGGACCCCGGCGAGGACGAGGATGCCGGCGGCACGGTCACCGTGGAGGTCGAGGGCCTGGAGAACCGGGTCACGCCCTTCCCCGTCACCGCCTCCAAGTACTCGGCGCTGTGCCCGGTGAACGGCGGCGGTCTGGTCTGGCTGCGCTGGCCGATCTCCGGCGCCCTCGGCGAGACCTTCGCCAACCCCGACGACATGACCGGGCGCCCGACCCTCGAGTACTTCAACATCAGCAAGGCGAAAAAGTCCGAACTCGTCTCCCACCTCGACTGGTTCGCGATCAGCGGCGACGGCACCCGTCTCGTGGTCGTCGACGAGGGCGACCTGCGGGCCGTGCCCTCCACCGAGTCCGGCGACAGCGACAGCACCGTCTGGATCGACCTGCGGCGCATCATGCACGAGGTCGACCCGGCCGCCGAGTGGCGCCAGTCCTACGCCGAGGCGGGCCGGCTGATCCGTGCCTACTTCTGGGACCCGGGCATGAGCGGCATCGACTGGGACGGGGTCCTCGACCAGTACCGGCCCCTCGTCGAACGGGTCGCCTCCCCGGACGAGTTCGCCGACCTCCTGCGCGAGGTCCTCGGCGAACTGGGCACCTCCCACGCGTATGTGTCCGCCGCCCGCCGCAACGAGGGCCCGCCCCACTACCAGCGCCGCCAGGGCCTCCTCGGCGCCAACTTCGTGCGCCGGGACGACGGCTGGCAGGTCCGCCGGGTCCTGCCCGGCGACTCCTCGGACTCCAAGGCCCGCTCCCCGCTCGCCGGTACGGGCATCCGCGAGGGCGCCGTCCTGACCCATGTCGACGGCCGCCCGGTGGACCCGACGACGGGCCCGTTCCCCTTGCTGGCGGGCGCGGGCGGCACGACGGTGGAGCTGACGTTCACCCCGGTGGCGGGCGAGGGTCGCGCGCGCCGGGTGGCCGTGGTCCCCCTGCTCGACGAGCGCCCCCTGCGCTACCAGGACTGGGTCTCCAAACGCCGCGAGGTCGTCCATGAACTCAGCGGCGGCCACTGCGGCTACCTCCACATCCCCGACATGGGCGGCTCCGGCTGGGCCCAGTTCAACCGCGACCTGCGCATGGAGGTCTCCCGCCCGGCCCTGATCGTGGACGTGCGCGGCAACGCGGGCGGCCACATCAGCGAACTCGTGGTGGAGAAGCTCACCCGAAGGATCCTCGGCTGGGACCTCACCCGGGGCGCGCAGCCGGTGTCGTACGCCTCCAACGCGCCGCGCGGCCCGGTGGTCGCGCTGGCCGACGAGGCGACCTCGTCCGACGGCGACATGATCACGGCGGCCTTCAAGCTCCTCGGACTCGGCCCGGTGGTGGGCCTGCGCACCTGGGGCGGCGTCGTCGGCATGACCGGCCGCCACCAGCTCGGCGACGGCACCGTCATCACGGTCCCCATGAACGCCGCCTGGTTCGACGCGTACGGCTGGTCCATCGAGAACCGGGGCGTCCTGCCCGACGTCGAGGTCCACCGCACCCCCCTCGACTGGGCCGAGGGCCGCAACTCCCAACTCGATGCCGCGGTCTCCCTCGCCCTGGATCTCCTCAAGTCCCACCCCGCCGCGAACCCCCCGGACTACGGCAACGTGCCGGACAGGTCCCGCCCGAAACTGCCGCCGAGGACTAGCGGCTGAGAAGCTGCCGCCGAGGACCGGCGGCCGACGCGAGAACGGGGCGCCCTCGGTGAAGAGGGCGCCCCGCTCAGGATCTCAGCGGACGCTCGACTCAGATGTCGTAGTCCTGCTGGAACCGGTCCTCGGCGTCACGCAGGTCGCGGTCGCGCTCGCGCTCGCCCTGCGGCTGCCGGCCGCGCTGCCCAGGCTGCTGCTGAGCACGCTCACGCTCCTGACGTGCACGCTCCTCCGGGGACATCCGCTCCGACTCCTGCGGAGCCCGCCCGGCCTTCTGCCGCGCCTGGTGCTTGAGCTGCTCGGACTTCTCCTGGAACTGGTCCTTCATGCCCATGTGGTTTCACTCCCAATGTGGGTGAGGGGATCGGGCCTCGACCAGACAAACACGGGCGGACATTCAACGCATTTCGATCACTCACTCACGGTCACCGAGCACCCGGCGCTCCCGCTCGTCGGCGGCACCGCCCGCCCCCACCAGCCCGGTCGGCACGCCCTGCAGCCGCCCTTCGAACCGCCGCACCTCACGCGGCCCGAAAGCCCCGATCAGGCCCGGCAGATACCCCCGGACGCCCTGCATGCCCCGCAGCCACCACTGCCCGTAGACATGCCCGGACCGCCGTTCGATCCCGGCCACGATCCGGTCCACGGCCGGGCCCAGCGGATACGTCTTTCCGGCCGGCCAGGGCAGCCGCTGCCGCAACTCCCGCATGGCGTGCTCCTGATCGGCCCCGCGCACCATGTCCGTGTCGGTCCACGACAGATACGCGACCCCGACCCCCACGCCCTTGTGCCCGACCTCGGCCCGCAGGCTGTGCGCGTACGCCTCGACACCCGCCTTGGACGCGCAGTACGCCGTCATCATCGGCGCCGGGGTGATCGCGGCGAGGGAGGCGATCTGCAGCAGATACCCCCGGCTCTCCACGAGCGCGGGCAGGAACACCCGCCCGGTCACGGCCGATCCGACGAGGTTGACCTCGATGACCCGCCGCCAGGCGTCCGGGTCGGAGTCGACGAAGGGACCGCCGTTGGCGACACCCGCGTTGGCGACCACGATGTCCACCCGGCCGAAGCGCTCCTTCACCTCGGCGGCGACCCGCGCCATCGCCTCGTGGTCGGTGACGTCGGCGTGCCAGAACTCGCTCTCGCCGTAGAGGCGTTCACCGACCCCCTTCAGCTCGTCCGGCTCCAGCCCGACGAGCGCGACCTTCGCCCCGCGCACCGAGAGCTTGCGGGCGAGGAGTTCCCCCACGCCCCGCGCGGCCCCGGTGACC